>JBCCDM010000020.1:0-27127 GCA_039030795.1 Cyanobacteria bacterium P01_A01_bin.84 | reverse complement strand
CGTATGAATAGTCTTTCTCAATCATGTATTGTATTTTGTAAAAAAAATTAATACACATAACTAAATATATTCAGATATTATCTAATACAGAATATTTGTGGGTGGATAGATAATTCAGGTACATCAGTATTAATAAACATAATTTACGATAGTGAAATTTACTTTAGATAAATCTGAAAAACATTCTAGAAATAATACTTTACATGAAAACAATGTTTTACCACTTAAAGAAGAATTTAGATATTATATTTATCAACCAGTCAAGACAGAAAAATATAATTTTATAAATCACACTGTAGTAATTTTTATACTTTTAATTATTTGGGGATATACAACGTTTTGTACAGGAATAATCATATCTCAAGTATTATTTGAATCCTATCTCGACTCAATTCAAAAAATTTCCGTTGGCGGCTATAAATAGTTATTATAACAACAGTCTGGATTGCCCTGGTCATTTACTGTTAATCTCCTTCTCTAGGGTTTCACTACGGGAATGGGGAATTCTGAATGGGAACTTTGGTGCAACCGGATAATAGAGAAGTGACGGTTAATTAACCGTGAGAAGGGAAATATGCAAACCACAATTCTTTCCAAGCACCTTTAACTATTAAACCAAAACGTGCTGGAGTCAGTTGTAATGAGCCATAAGGGACATTATTACAATAGGAACCAAAACTGCTACCGCAGATATCTCCAGCACCAACACCTTCTGTACTACGGGTTCCCAAGTGAGAATAGGTATTATTTTTGGAGTTCCAATAACCATTTCCAAACCAAGTAGTAGTATTACTATATGTAGGTCCAACTTTAAGAAAACAACGTAAACCTTTACCATTATCAGTTGATAATGTAAACTGGAGGAAATGTTTTCCACAAGTGGTTGGTCTCTTCAAAGGTTTATAAGCAGTATACTTGACTACATTCCATTCTTCGTTCCATGCACCTGTCACCTGAATCTTAGATGAATTAATAATTTTAATTTTTAGATTACCAGGTACATTACCTTTAAAATATTCTCCATTGCCATAAATATCAGAAGCATAACCTTTAAGATATGGGTAGTTACCATCTATAAAAGCATGACCTACATGACGATATGTTTTACCTTGAAAATAACCCTCACCATACCAGGCTATGGTGGGTAATTTTTTATCATTGCTTTGAACTGTTTTAACACAACGAATACCTTTATTTTGACCATTGTTAGACTTAACAACGTAGGTTTTCATGTTTGGTCCGCAGCTAAAATTATATGTATGTTTACTTGTTGGAGTTTCGGCTAATGTATTACTAGCAGTAGAAATAGTCAGCATACCGCTAATAAGTAAAGATTTAACGGTTGGGTTAAACATATTCACGTCCTTATTTAAGTAAATTTTGAAAAAGTATTTTTTCTTGCTTCCTTTCTTACTTATTCTTTACAGGGGTTAAGCAAAGTTTTATGCAAAGGAAATAAGTAAACTATTGTGGTAACTTTTCTACTTATTAAACATCTCCAGAAAAAAATGGTAAATGTTTTCCGAGAGTGATAAAACAGGGATTAAGAGTTATATTTTAACGTTCAGATTGCTGGTGCACTCTGTGCAATCACTCTAATTAGGACTTGTTGAATAAAATTAAAAACCTTTCTAAATAAGACTTTGGAGCATTTTGCTCTAAAATAAGTGCAAGACTATAGTAGGACTTACGCAAACGCAAAAGTAATGTAGTTCCATCCGAGACGTTAACGCTTCCTTCCGCGTGTCCGCTAGGACTTTACGTTTGCGAGGTATATAAGCTAAGCACGAGTACACTCCGTGTTTGCATAGCATAACGTAATTAACGCACAATCTTTGCGTTAACTAACGTTAAGTAGGAAGGTGTAATTATTTATAGTATATGATTTATTTTATCAAGCATGAAACTCTTTGACAGCATGGGTTATATCAAGTCCGCTTAATTAGTTACGATATAACGCTATTGAAAAGATGGTAGTGCTATTTATTACTCCTTACTCATTACTCATTACTCATTACTCATTACTTAGTCCTCACAGATATGACAACTGTTTAACCTGACATAATATTACGCTACGCTAACCCATGCTACATTTAATTCAACCCACTTACTTATGCAGAAGCAAACGCTTTCGCAATCCCCAAACCTAGCGCTATATAAACTCAAAACCTTTGCATTTCTATGAGAAATTTTTGGGAAAATTTGGAAACCAAGCTAGAAAACCCACTATTTTTAGAACTGTGTGGACTCTACTTTCGTTCTGTAGACTTTTTCAGGAGACTCTAATTAAAAAATATTAATTTAGGGTAGCTTGCCTCCAGAGTGCAAACCATTATAATGTAATTTTATCAATCAATTTGGTGGGTGAAGACATTGTTTAGTTATCCTTTATGAGTCGTGATTTACTGTAGTCGTCACACACCCTATACATTATTTTATTAATAGCAGAACAATTAAAATTATCTAATCTAAAAAGTGATTTAAAAGCAATGATAAGTATCTTAAAAAAATTATTATCAAAATACACTATTATTTTACTTTCGTGTATATTTTTATTTTCCTGTAACTCTATAAATTCACAACAAGTTGAAAGCTCAGAAATAAACTTAAAATCACAAGAAAGTCATACTCAGATTAAAGAATCCTCGAATTCAAAAAATCCGATTGAAAATGCAAACCGAGTAGTCGCTCTCACATCCTTATCTGCTGACATAATTCACAGATTAGACTCAGAGAAGTTAATTGCTATTTCTGGTAGTAGGTTGCTACGAAAGGATGAACGCTTTCAAAATTTACCACAAGTAAGTGAAGGTAGGACACCTCCAAACTTAGAAAAAATTGTCGCTCTCAAACCAGATTTAGTCATTGGTGCAACTGGTTTTCATGACCGGACTTTAAGTAAACTCAAAGAATTAGGTATAGCAACTCAATCTATTGAAACCGATAGTTGGGATTCTTTAATAGAAACTACTAAATCCTTAGCAAAATCTATTAATGCTAACCCTAATAACTTATTAAAAAAGTATAATACTTTGTTGGAAAATATTCCCAAATCAAATATCTCGACTTTAGTATTAGTTAGTAGTCAACCGATATTATCTCCAAACAAATATAGCTGGACGGGAGATTTGCTCAATAAGCTTGAAATTAAGAATATCACTAAAGATTTACAAGGAGAATCTGGGAATCGTGGATATATAACTCTCTCTGAGGAGAAAATACTACAGCAAAATCCCGAAGCTATATTAGTAGTAGACCCTGCGAAAAAAGGAGTTCTCCAAGAATTTAAATCTAAATCTTTCTGGAAGAATTTGAAAGCAACAAAAAGTGAAAAAGTATATTCATTTGATTATTACGGATTAGTAAATCCTGGTAGTATTGATAAAATCGAAGAAACTTGTAAGAAAATCAAAGAAATCTTTTCATAAGAAGGAACTAGTACCGCTGCGCGGAAGTGAAAGGTAAAAAGTAAAAAGTAAAAAGTACTATATGGTAAGGATTTCAACCTCTTAAAACCGGTACCTTATTTACGCCGTTTTGTACTAGTACAAGTTTGCAGCAATAAATAAATGAATTATATTTGAATTTTGAATTTTGAATTCCCCTACATGGGTCATGGGTAATAGGTGATGAATTAATTACACAGCAGATAGAGGACAAATTTGCTTTCCTACAGGTGTATCCATCACCGCAACTTCTAAACCAAAAACTTGTCGGATATTAAGAGGATTTATTACAATATCAGTTGCTCCATCAATATAAATCTCACCATTTAACAACATCGCTAAACGGTGACTGTATCTAGCAGCTAAATTCAACTCGTGTAATACAGTAATAATTGTTAATCCTGTTTCCTGATTTAGTTGCTTCAGTAGTTCTAGCAATTGTAATTGATAGCGCAAATCTAAATACGTTGTAGGTTCATCCAATAAAAGAACTTGCGGATTTTGCGCTAAAGCTAAAGCTAAAAAAGCCCTTTGTCGTTCTCCCCCTGATAAATGCTCCACAGCACGATTTCTAAACTTCTCTATCCCCACAGCATAAATCGCCTCCTCCACTTTATCGCGGTCTTGGTTATTTAACTCCCACTGCCACCAAGATTGATGAGGCGATCGCCCTAAACCAACTAACTGATAAACTGTTATTCCCGTAGGTATAGTTTGCTGTTGTGGTAATAATGCCATTTTTTGGGCGACTTCTACAGCAGTTTGCTCCTGAATTGCTTTACCATCAAGTAAGACGCTTCCTTGTTGTGGTGAAAGTATTCTACTAATCAGTTTCAGTAAAGTAGACTTACCAGAACCATTAGCACCAACTAAACTTAACCACTCACCTTTAACAATATCAAAATTGATATTACTAACAATTGGTTTTTTTGAATAACCACCAGTCAGATTATTAACTTTTAATGACATAATTTTTAGTTAGCAAATTACCCATTCACCTTTCCGACTTTACCCTTCCCCACTACCCTTTCTCCTAATCCATTTTGCCAGAACCACGATAAAGTAACCAAATAAATACAGGAGAACCGAGTAAAGCTGTTACTGAACCTACAGGTAACTCTACTGCTCCCAAACGTGAAAGTAAATCTGCAAATGTTAATAACCATGCACCACCAAGGGCTGATAATGGTAAACATAAACGATAGTCATTTCCCACTAGTAAGCGTACTCCATGGGGAACTACCAATCCTACAAAACCAATTAATCCTGCAATACTTACCGCTCCTGCTGCTAAAAGAGTAGCGACAGCACCAATTAAAATCCGACTACGTATTAAAGAAACTCCCAAACCTACCGCTAAATCATCTCCTAAGGCTAAGATATTTACCCATCTTGCTAACAAACATCCAACAACTAATGCTACCAACATATAGGGTGCGGTCATTTTTACCTCATCCCAACCCCGTGCATTTAAACTACCGATTAACCAATTTAATGCTTGTTGCACTCTTCCGTCTTCAACTAGTAGCAATAAGGTACTTTGAACAGCACCAAATAAAGAACTAACAGCAACCCCACCTAGTATTAATTTTTCAACTCGAATCCCTCCCTGAGTGCGACCAAGAGAAATTACCAAGATGGCAGTAAAGATGGCTCCTAACCATGCAGCAAAAGGAATCAAATTAGTATTTATTTCCAAAAAAATCATTCCTACTGTCACTAGTCCTGCACCAGCAGAAATACCGAGAATAAAAGGACTGGCAAGACTATTACGTAACATCCCTTGTAATAATGCTCCTGACATTCCTAGAGCTGAACCTACCAGCATAGCAGTAAGAATACGCGGCATTCGTATCTGCCAAATAATTGTTTGATTGCTTATATCACCCTTGCGCAATAATGCTTGCCAGATATCTGATAAACTTATATCAGCAGCACCTTGTGATAATGATAGTGCTAAGGTTATCAGTAAAGCTAAAATTATTACGGTAACAGTTACAAGCACGCGATCGCTTAGCGGATTTTTTTTAACTTTGTGCATCTATATTGCTTGGAACATTCTATTGAAATCTATCTTTAGATAAGCTTGGGAATATAAGAATTATTATGCAGTAGAAAGGTTGATAAATAAGCAAATCTTGTTACCCACCTTTTCTAATGGAACCATCTGGTAATATAAATAAAGAAACGCAATCAATCCAAACTTGTTTACTGTCCTCTTGATTGGTGACATCTTTAATTTTGGTTGGTATAACTCCATCAGGAGGAAAAGCCCAAATTTCCCCATTACGATAGAAAGGTTCGGTATAACCGTTTTCCCGACACCATTGTTGACATATATCATTTATAGCTGTTGCTAAGTCTGGATACGATGAATCTGATATGTTGCTTGAATTGTTAATCATCTTGGTTTTTCAGTTATTAACAATTTAGTTTCTCAGCACTTTAAATGTATCGGATATTTGAATAAAGTGAAAATTTGTCTGGAAAAACGTTTGAATTTTTCTCAGACTACAGGAGTAGGGTGAGTTACTCCTTCAAATAGTTAAGCAAAATAGTAGAAGCAGCTTGCTTTTGCTACATCAAAAGTAGAGTGAAGTATCTGTTATTTTCTAAGTTATCTATAAAGCACATAGATGAAATTAAAATAACTACACGAATCTCGTTTATGGTTTTAAAAGTCTTTTACTCAATTACAGGACTTACGCAACGAAAATTTGTCCGAAGCGACGGTCACGTAGTGCAGGGTTAGCAATTGCAAGGATTCTGCGATTACATCGCTATCGTTTATCAAGCGCGGATATGCTACGCATTCACGCAGTGTAGCGCAAGCTAACGTCTCGGACGAAGTTACGTAGGTTTTGCGTAAGTCCTGAATTATTCCTGGGGATCTTAGTTCTTTAGGATTTTCATTCTTATTCATTCGCTTTAGTCGAATTATCCTGCTTCTTTCGCTGTATGATTCCGGTAACAAAAGCTAAAGTAAATACACCTAGTACAGCTAATACTAACAACCAATTACTTCCTTCCCAAAGACCTGCACCCAAGGCTACTATAGGTGGATTTGAGATCGCAACACCGAGAACCAAAGCAGGTATAAACTTCTTAGAGGAAGCTTTTGTTAGTCCGACAGCGTAGGAGACAAAATCGAATAAACCCGTCATCATAAAAGCTGTCATCAAAAAAAAGTTATTTTCCAAGTGACGTTGAGTAAGTTTATCAACTTGACTCATAAAGCGATCGCCTACTAATTTTTTGACTAAATCTCGACCGTAACGTCTTGATAAATAAAAACTTAATGTACAGGAGATTATATCAGCACTGGCAACTACAATTACTCCGGTAGTAAAACCAAACAAGCTCCCTGCAAGTAACGAGTAAGCTGTACTGGGAAGTGCTGGGATAATCACACTTGTAAATCTTAGTACAAAAATGCCTAGAGGTGCCCAAATACCTAGTTGTTTAACATTTGCTCGTATTTGTTCAATCCCGTAGTGATTTAATAACCATATAGCTAAAGCTACTAGCAGGATAATAGAACAAAATTTCAGAATTTTCACAACTCTAGGTTTATTCATAGTTATTTTAGACGGTGGAGTTTATTTAAGGCTATATCGTATAGTAGTAATATTTTAGAGCTGTTGTAAGTACTGTTGAAACTTCCCCAAAAACTTTGCCAAAATATTCAACCCATTGCCTAAACCAGTTTTTCTATCTCCACTTATTGTTGAGTTTGCTCATAAATATTCCCAAGACTGATACTTGATGTTTAAGTATATAGAACTTAGGCAAAATTCACGGTTTTATTCAATCAGGTTCTTTCTATATGTGGGTCGAAGTTCCTGTATTGAAGGGGAAACGATGGTACATCACGGCAGCGATCGCTTATAAACAAGTATGGAGTTTCCAGCTGCTTGTTAGCAGTTTGATGTGGTGTTTGAAAGAAAATCCCGTGAGTGTTGGTGAAGAAATACAAACAGCAACTTTCGGGGATGGTAAATATCGAGTTAGGATAAAAAGGACAAACTATTTATAGTAATAAAATAGCTTGCGATCGCCCTGTGAACGGTTACATAGAATTACATAATTATAAAATAGAATCAATTGAAACTAAAATTGGGAACCGATTCTGTATTTATCCAGACATTAATCTACATTTTCTTTGCAGGACGCAGATGTTTAGTATTGTCCTGTAAGAACACGGAAGGCAGAATGTATCTACCGTCAACCGTGGCGTAAGTAGGAAGTTTATCTGTAATTATATTGATAGTATCTTGCTGTTTATTGATTTGATGTTTTTGGAGATAAATTTGATTTCCTTTCTTATCGTTAAGGGAAATGCTAAAGGGAAGATTTAATACTGTTGATTTTTGCTGTCCTAAGTCAGTTGTGTAGAGTTTTTGTGCTTCTATTTTCAGGGTAGTTTTATATTTCCCGTTGGGTAACTGTTGATAGACTGCATCGGTTAAACCTACTTGGTAGGTGATTACTGAGGAGAATAATTCCTTAATCGCTGTTCGTTTACTAACCGGTGCTTTATTTAAGATAGCGTTACGTAAATCGAGTACGGTGGGGTATGGTGCTTCTTGAAATCTATATTTTTGTAAAAAGTCTCTAATTCCAGATATTACAGCTTCCTGTCCAATTAAGTCTTCAATTAATTCCAGTATCATACCTCCTTTATGACGAGCTATTGGTAATTCGTTGTAAATATCTGTCAGGGGTGGTTCTTTAAAATCAATTTTTCCTCTACTACGGAAAAAGTCTCTCATAAACTGTTTTCTAGCTAAAAGTTGTTCTTTGGGGGTACGTCGAGAACGTTGATAAAGGGAACTTGCATAAGCGCTGAGTGCTTCCCGGATGGTCATTCCACCTGCTACATCTGCTGCAATTACTTGGTCTTCCCACCAGCTATGAGCTAAAAGATATGTTACCCAGTCGATGATGCTTTCTTTTCCTAATCCTTGCGCTTGACTCTTCCAAACTAAGACTTCAGGGATACCTATGGTTCCAGCTTCAGAAAATACCATACCGTCGTAGTAAACGAATTCTGCAACCCTTACCTGTTTAAAAGGGTATTTACCAAAGGTTTTCTCATAAAATTCTAAAGCTTTTCCAACCTGGTTTGCAATCAGTTTGACATTATATTCATGAGGTGGATGGTAGTAAATTTCGATGGGAACTCGATAGTTATTGTCTCGATAAACTTTATATCGTCCGGAGTAGATAGTAAATTTTCCGCGATTGCGTTCATTGGATTGGTAACGGAAGTAATTTCTATCTCCCTGTTTCCATTTTTTAACTAACTTTCCTGATGTAACTATGGTTTGGTCTTGGGATGTACCGACAGTAACATCTGTACTACCCCATCCTAAATGCGTCACCATTAAAGCTTGTTTTAATCCTACAGGATCATCGTGCGATCGCATTCTTTGGTCGAGGGGTGGTAAATCTAGTTTCTGTCGCAACCATGCTTTTTTATGTTCCACCATCTTGGTGTAACCAATGAAGGGTAGGATAAATGGACTGTATAAATTAGTGCCATTCCCTACTACATCATTGGGATAAATCATATAAACATCATCGCTATCCGACTGATTGCGAAAACCTTGGGGAGCTTCGGTACGGGTAACAAACTGCATGGTTTGCTTTTCTCCCGGTAGAAGCGGTTTTTCTAGGTCATAGATGTAATATCCCCATTTGGGGTGAGCTTCTCTTAGCTTTGCTCCAGGATATTTCACTTCACCTAATTTGAGATTAATAAAGGTGATGAGATGAATTTCTCGAATGGGAGATTTGGTACGATTTTCTAAGGTATATTCACCTTTAGCTTGGAAGTAACGTTTATTTGGGTATAGGTCGATATTGAGTGTAGTACTAGTTACTACTGGCATGGGAAGATTCTCGTACTTTTTGAAACGCTTTTCTATTTGCGCTGCGGTTTCCTCTTTACCTGGAGGTTGATATTCATTAACTACGGTGGTGTTATAAGCAATCCATGACCCCACACCTGTAAATATCAAAATCAAAGCCACTAGAAAACGTTTTATTCCCTTTCGAGCACTTCTCCATCCCCGCTTCCAATCTTTGACAAGATTTTTATCGAAGGTTCCACGAGGATAAAGAATATAGGCTAAAAGCATTAAGATAGCACCACCAATTGCCCAGTAAAATGTGTACCAAAGATGTCCGGTTAATAAATGTCCGTAACCGTTCATTAAGGAGTATTCAATATCATTGGTAGAAGCAAAGCGATAGAGGTTGTGATAGAGTCCCAAGGCATCAAGGGGAATTTTTGAGAGAGATATTAATACTACTAATCCCATACCAGCATATTTATGACGGGTGAGTATCTGAGTGAAAATCGCCAATACTGCTGTTAAGTAAAAATACGGACTATGCTCTACAAAGAGCATTTTAAAATACAAATAAAATTGAAAATAATAGTACCCATTTATAGCTTGGTAAGCTACCATTACCGCCATTGCTAACAGTAAGTTTATAGTAATAATCGCGAAAAGTGCAGCTAACTTTGATAAAAGTAAAGTTGAATTAGATACAGGTGTTGCATCAACCACAGACTGAAAACGCAACTGGCGATCGCGCCACACTAATTCGCTAGAATAAACTACAATGATGGCAAATAAAATATATTCAAGATAAATATTGGCTGAGTGAATTAAAATATCAGTACTGGGATTGGAGTAGTTAAAAGAACGCGTCCCCATCGCTGCCACAACTAAGCTGATTAAACCAAATCCAGTTAATAATATGAAAGCTTTCCCTTTCAAAATAGAAGCAATTTCAAATCGAGTCCGATGTATCCATTGTTGAAATAATTGTTGTGGTGTTCCTTGTTTTAAAGAGTATTCCGAATTAGAAAAATTACCCGCATTATAAACATCTTCCCTTATAGTTCCCTCTCTACTCCTCTGCTCTCCTCCTCCTCCGCCGCTCCCTCCGCTCCCTCTGCTTCCTCCGCTCCCTCCGCTCCCTCCGCTTCCTCCGCTCCCTCTTCTTCCCTTAACGCGAGACTCTACCGTTTTCATAGAATAGCTGCGGTAACTCCAAACCCAAAGTACTAAAGCAATGAAAACCCACAAAATACGATTCCAAATTAGGGTCCCTCCTGCATAGGGCATCAAAGTATTATGTTCAAATACCGTCCAAGTTAAAGTATTCTCTTCAAAAGCATAAAAACCGAATGGGTCTAACATTGCCCAAATACGGTACAATTCAAAGTCAATTACATCTACCCCCACCATCAACAGGGAAACCAGATAGAGCATCACTAAAATTATTGCCCCTGCATAGGTAATGATAATACTTTTAGTCCGGGATGCTATACCAAAAGCGATCGCGCTAACTAAAAATAAATTTGGCAGTACAAATAATACATAGCTAGATAAGTATGCATCGGGACGGAAAACACCTAAAGCAAAGGGGTTTAAACCTGGGAAGAAAGTACCTAAAATCATCCCTGGTATATACATTGAGAATGCTAAAAGCGTCACCCCAAAGGCTGCCAAAAAACGAGTTGTCAGGTAACTACTTTTACTAATTGGTGTAGAAAGAATTAACGACTCCATGCGATGATTACTATCCCGGACAAAGGTTTCAGCTACAAAAGCAGAAGCTGCTAAAATACCGAAAATTGTGTACCAAATTGTGACTTGAAAGATTTGAGAAGGACTGTTGACGAAAAAGAAAGCGTTACCAGCTCCAGCTTTAGAAACAATATCCGTTAATCCAATTGCAAAAAATAGAATCGTAATCAACCAAAAAGTTGGACGACGTAGGTGATAAAAAATCTCAAACTGTAATATCGGGGAGCTTAATCGTGGAGAGTTTAATCTTGGAAAGTTGAATTTAGATAAAACCATTTGCTTAATATCTTTTTATAAAACCTAAGATTTAGTACTGCTAAGGAATGTAAATACACTTACATGGTGGGCACTACCTCACCATCGCTTGAGTTTGCGGTCTATCTAAAAGTGCTGTGAAATAAACGTCATTTAAATCAGGTTCAACACATATAAAACTGTCTTCAGGTTGAGAGTCACTCAGAACCCGAATTAATCTCTTTCCCTGGGACATTCGTTGAGTAATTACAGTCCAGTCTGGGTTTAGATGTGAAATTGAAGATTCTTGGATAAATATTGATTCCGATTGAGATGTCAAATCTATTGTTTTTGTCCAGACTCTACCGTCAAGAGCATTAATCAGAGCTTGGGGACTACCATTACGAATAATTTCACCGCGATTTAAAATTGCCATGTTAGGACATAACTCAGCTACATCTTCAACAATATGAGTAGAGAGAAGCAAAACTCTATCTTGACTAATTTCTGAGAGCAAATTTTGGAAACGAATTCGTTCGGTTGGGTCTAAACCTGCGGTTGGTTCATCTACAATGACTAATTTCGGAGAACCTAACAAAGCTTGAGCTATACCAAACCGCTGACGCATCCCACCAGAAAATGTACCGAGTTTTTGTGTTCGTTTTTCGTATAAGTTAACCAGTTGTAATTGTCTTGCAACTACTTCTTTTCTTTCTCTGGAATTAGTAAATCCTTTAAATACAGCTAATTGATCTAGTAGCTCTTGAGCAGAGACTGTAGGGTAAACGCCGAAATCTTGAGGTAAATAACCTAACCTACTACGTGCAGCTTGAGGATTTTTAAGAATATCTACCCCATCTAAAATGACTGAACCCGAATCTGCATCTTGGAGAGTTGCTAATGTTCGCATCAGACTCGACTTACCTGCACCATTCGGACCAAGTAACCCGAAAATTCCATAGTCTATATTCAAAGATATATCTCGAAGCGCTTCAATACCATTTGCATAGGTCTTGCTCAATTTTTGTATCGCAAGCATTAAATGTAACCTCCGAAATGTTAGTAGTCAAAATTTATCTATTACAATGGCAACAAAGTGATTCAGTGTTGAGACTCAGAATATTTTTATCTATTTTTTCTAAGTCTCTTTAAATATGGAATCTAAGATCATCTTTAGTATTTGTCAAATATAAATTGAATTAAGATATGGCTTAGATGGTAAAGTCTACACTGAATTTACGTGCCATCTATTGTAAAGTTATCGAATAGGCTTGATATCAGTTGCCGTTTCATAAGATAAATTATGTAAGAATTATTGCAATAAAATCCTAATAAGTCCAGAAAAATACAAATTCTTGTAAAGTAATTTCTTTTATTTTCTTTTATTTCTTTTTGGGGTACCCAAAAGAGAAAATTCCTTTGAGAAAACATGACACTAAATATCTTTGATAAGTAGAAAGGCGTAATTATTTATAATATATGATTTATTTTATCAAGCATGAAACTCTTTGACAGCATGGGTTAGCGTAGCGTAACCCATCCTACATTTAATTCAACCCACTTACTTATGAATCGTATGAATACTATAGATGATTGTCGTTATTGTAGCGTTATTTCTAAAGCAAACGGAGAAGACCCTTTAGGAACAGCGGAGTTTTATCATCACTGGTTTATATTTGAAGTCCCTCGTCCTTGGGGTGATGCGCTTTGGGACTATCCTCCATTAGAGTACTTAATGAAAATTTCTAGTAAATTAATATTACAGAAAGGGGAAATCATTAAAGTTGTGATGGTTGCTCCCGATAAGGAATACTCCCAAGAAGGAGAAACTCGCGTAATTCACTATTATCATCCCAAAAGGAAATTTGCGGAGTTTGAGAAACAAGAATATATACTACCAAACTTAGATAAAGTTATTTCTCTATTGGATGCAATTTTATACCATCCTAAGAAACTAGATAAATTTAATATTTATTCTCAAAATACAAAACATATTCGAGAGATGATTGTATGTACCCACACTAAAGTTGATTTAGCCTGCGGTCGTTTTGGTACGCCTATTTACCGAAAACTTCGTCAAGACTATGCTTCAAAAGCGAATGGTAATATTCGAGTATGGCAATCTTCTCATTTCGGCGGTCATCAATTTGCCCCTACTTTGATAGATTTACCTACAGGTCGTCTTTGGGGACATTTAGATGATGATATTCTAGATTCTCTAATTTGGCATCATGATAGCGGACAAGAGCAACTACTAAAACAACTCAGACCCTATTATCGGGGTTGGACTGGTTGGGGGAAATGGTTGCAGATTACTGAGGGTGAGATTTGGTTAAACGAAAGTCTCTTAGGGAAAGGTTGTGAATGGTTAAATTACTATAAAAAAGGTCAAATTATAGAGGTAGGTGGAATAGGGATCAAGAAATATCTGGTTTCTATTTTGAATACAATATTAAACTTTATTCCTTCCCAAAGAATACAAATTATTTGCGATCGCTTAATTAAAAAAGCTACTTGGGTTAAGGTACGCATTAAGTTTACAGCACCTGATGGTAGTAGGTCGGGAGAATATAGAGCTAAGGTTATTGAAAATGGTAAAGTGATGAGTGCAAAGGATTCCGCATCATCCAGAAATGATAAATTACATTTAAAGCCTGTTAAACAATATCAGGTTACTAATTTAAAGTTGAAAGTAAAAGGGAAAGGATAAAGGGTAAAAGCGTTATAACTTACCATCCTCCATATGAACTATACGGTCAGCGATATCTAAAATACGATTATCATGAGTTACCAAAAGTACCGAACAACCTTCTTCCTTCGCAAGTTTTTGAATCATATCAACTACATCCCGACCGGTTTTACTATCTAAGGAAGCGGTGGGTTCGTCTGCTAGAACTAGCTTCGGTTGAGCAACCAAAGCACGAGCGATCGCAACTCGTTGTTGTTGTCCTCCGGATAGTTTTTCTGGGTAAGAGTCTACAAATTCTCCTAATCCTACAGCTTTCAATATAGCTTCAGCACGTTGACGATGTTCCCAATTCGGTATTTCTGGATGTAATTTCAAAGACATTCGGACATTACCATAAGCACTCAAACACTTGAGTAAATTATGATGTTGAAAAATAAAACCTATATTATTTCTAACTTTAGTTAACTTTCCTTTAGAAATACCCTGTAACTCTTTACCTAAAATTTTCAGACTACCATCCTGGAGAGTTCTCAATCCTCCAATTAAGGACAGTAAAGTAGTTTTACCGCTCCCAGAAGGACCAGTTAAAATACATATCTCCCCTGTATTAATATTCAGATTAATATTACTCAGAACAGCTTTACGTAAATTACCTTTACCAAAAGCATAATTTAAACTAGATATCTCAACAGTAGGATTCATTACTCATTACTCCTTACTCATTACTCATTACTCATTACTCATTACTCCTTACTCATTACTCCTTACTCATTACTCATTACTCCTTACTCCTTACTCCTTACTCCTTACCCATTACTCCTTACTCACCACTCACTCATTACCCGAAATCAAAATATATCAGCAGGGTCAGCAGAACGAAGTTTTGTAGTTGCGATCGCGCCAGATAATATGCACATAACTACAGTTAAAATAAATACCTGTATTGCCACACTTGCTCTCATTGCTAAGGGAATTTTTGTGAGGTTAACTAATAGCTGATAAAGTCCAATTGAAGTGACAAAACCTGGAACAAAACCCATAATAGCTAAGATAACCGCTTCTTGAATAACTACGAATAATAAATAATTATCGCTGTAACCCATTGCTTTGAGGGTAGCGTATTCTGACAGATGGTCATTGATATCAGAGTAAAGAACTTGATAAACAATAATTACACCGACAACAAAACCAACAGCAGTACCAAACCTTAAAACGATTCCATTGGGTTCAGAGGATTCAAACTTTTGTTCTTTTTCTATTAATTCTTCGCGGGTATGTATTTCTATATCTTCAGGGAGAATGGCTTTTAACTGTGTTTTAACTATATTTATATCAGTTCTTGGTTTCAGAAAAATAATTCCAATACTAACCTGATTAAGAATATTCTCTCCCCGACGTTGAGAGTAGTTCCAGTCACTCATTACCACGTTACCATTAGTAAATAAAGTACTACCCATATCAAAAAGTCCTACAATATGGGTACGATGATTATCTACCAAAGTCGTAACTTTTCCCCGTTCGCTAAATATTTCTGGAACCTCTCCTAGGGAACTTTGAGAAAGACTATCATACAGTACTGAGTTAGGAATTCTTAACTTACTTACTTGTCCTTTCACACCCGGTAAATTCAGAACTTTTTTATCCATAGGATTAAAAGCAATGATTCTTACCTGTTTCCCAAAACGTCCCATAGTTTTAAGGGAAGAATCATCTTTATTGGTATCTAGAAAATACTCAGGGTTCACCCACTCCCCCGTATCCAGATAAACCGAGCTAGCATTTGCTACACCATTCACAGCAGAAGCTTGATAAACATAAGCACGAGGAAAAGAAGTTTTCCATCTTAATGTGGGACTAAATGAAGAAACTAAGAATAAATCACCACCTAAACTTTCATGTAGTTTAGTTGTCCCCTCAGTCAGCATTTTCAGTAATCCTACCTGAGTAAACATAAGGATATTAGCAAAGCAAACTCCCGTTGTCGCAACTAGTAAACGTACTTTCTGATGGGACAGCTGCGACCAAGCAAGAGGAGTTTCTATACGAAAGTGTTTTAGTAAGGAAAATTTCATTTTTTGGTCATGGGTGAATGGTAAGAATTTAGAAGCGGTGCGACCTCGCGGATTTTCAATCCGCTTGAGTATGCGCACCAAGAGAATGAAGAATTTAGAATGAAGAGTAGGAAGTAACAAGTAAGAAGTAAGAAGGAGGGGTTTAGCACCTCTTACCCGTACATCTGCTCTCTCTCTCCTCAGCCCCTCTGCTCCCTCTGCTTCCCCTGCCTCCCCTGCTCTTCTACCTCTCCTACATCAATTTTCACATTCACCTGCATTCCAGTTAAGTTTGCTACTTTGGGACTATCTTCTGAATCTATACGAATTTTTACTTCTACTACACGAGCATTTACGTCAGTTGTGGGGTTACTTTGCGTAAAATTAGTTTTACCAATTTGCAAACCGATTTTTTCGACTTTTCCGGTTATTTCTTCTTTAAAACCGCCGTATTCACTATTGATGATGGCTTTCTGTCCTGTTTTTACTTTCAGGATATCACTTTCGTAAACTTCAGCTATTACATACATTTGCTCTGTCTGTCCGAGTTCTGCTATCCCCTCTTCTGTGTTTACCTGTTCCCCAACGCGGGTATTTATCTTCAAAATTTGTCCTGCAACTGGTACCTTGACTTGAGTGTCGTCTAGTTCTGCTTTACGCTGTTCTACTTGTATCAATGCTTGCTGTAATTGTGCTTGAGCGATTTTTATATCTACGGGACGAACTTCTTTTAATCTTTGTAAGTTTGCTTTCTCTTTACTAAATTTGGCTTGTAATACAGATTTGGTGTTATTGTAATCGGCTCTATTTTGTGCAAAAATTGCACGGTTTTTTTCTAATTGTTCTCGCGCATTATCTAGCTCAGAACTGCTAATTGCTCCTTCTTCTGCTAAGGATTTATTACGCTGATATATTATTTGAGCATTACGAAGTGATGCTTGTGCTTCGTTTATTGCAGCAGCTTTTTCCTGAATTTCGCTTTCTAATCTTGCTTCTAGTTCTGAAATAGCTGCTCTTTGTGCTAACACATCACCTTGTTTGAAATCTCCTTGCTGAATTTTCAGTAATTGCGATCGCTTGACTAAAACATTAGCCATTGCGTCTCTTAATTGTTGTTCGGCTCTGTCTTTCCCCTGTAAAATAGCGATTACCTGGTTTGCTTTTACGCGATCGCCACTCTGCACTAGTATATTATTAACGCGACTATCGCGAGCATTGACTACAGATATTTTGATTACCTCACCTTTAGGAACTATCTTTCCTAAAGCTACTACCCAATTATTTTTTTCAACCTCAATTTTTGGGGTTGGTGAAGCTTTTTCCTTATTCTGTGCTTTCCCTAAATCGCAAGCGGTACATAAACCTAGAATACCTAAAATTACTGTTAAACTAAGCCACTTTCCAACAGTAGCAGACACCCTACTGTAAGTGTTATATTGTTGCCTAGTCATAATTTATGTTTGATAAACAACTGTAAACTTTTACTTATTTTTTTACCTATTTAATTAAGTATTTTGCATTTATTTATATCTTTTAGGTTAAGAAAAGAGTAAGGGATACATTTATCAATGTTGCCCTTAGTCCATAAATTAACTTTGTTGAGAAAATGTGATGGTGCAAGTTTAGGAGACTAATATGTCCTGTTCATCCTTATTATTTCACAAGTAATTGAGGTAAAACAGCTATCCTATAATACCAATTAAGGAAAATATAATCCTTGTTTAATTTCTACAACAGTAAAAAATCATTTTAATTTTCACTTCAGAAAAGATTATAAATTTAATGATAGCTTTGATTTTATGTTTTTTACAAATAGTAACACGACCGTAAATTCATTCCTTTACCCTTTATCTTTTATCCTAATTAGAAATGAGAAAAAAGGGAACGTAGATTTTACCACACTCCCTATCAACGAGTATCAATTACTTAAACAGGAACTATTTGTCTAATGACGTACTACACCTTTTAATCGAAACTAGCGTCAACTCAACTACTAAGCTGTGAAGTTAAACTTGAATACCGCATCATTAAAGTCATTGTCGCTAGCACCAAGATTAGAAGGTAAATCTTCAAATCCGAAGACTCCGTTACCAAATGACTTCAAGTGATTCGCTCCATCTGGGTTAGCTTCACCAAATGCGAAATAAGCAACTTGGTCGTCAAACCTAGTTGCAGCATCGTTATTGGGGTTAATTTCCAAGAACTCTTCTACAGTTAAGTCACCAGCATTAGCGATCGCAAAGGCTGCATATTGTTTACCACCTTCGATGATAGTATCCCCAAATCCAACAGCAGTAGTGTCATTATTAGGGTTCCCACCTAAACGGACAGCGATTCCATCTACTGCATTTTCCAAAGCAGCACGAGCGTAACCGTCGTCACCAGGATTGAAGTCAGCAACTCCATCTCCATCAACATCAATACCGCCATTTTCGTCAACTACTTCGTAGAAACCAACCATGTTCTCAAACATAGCATCGGTGATTTCTAGAGCTTGTTGGTCTAAGGATGCATTAACGTTGTTATTTCCTGCTCCTGTTAGGTTATAAGCAAATTGAGTAACTTCGCTATTCTCATTGATGTTGAAAACTTCTCTTGCAGGTTGTACAACACCATCTTCAATAGATAAGTTAATGCTACTAGCTGCTTGGTCAACATTATATAGTTCACCGTCACGGAGATTGAAGGTCAGGTTTTCTGTTCCTTCTATAACATCATCTTGGTAAACCGGTACAGTTATAGTTGCTGTAGGTTCAAAGATACGGAAAACTAAAGAACCCGCAGTTTCATCGGTTCCGACGATATTACCACCATTTACCACCGGACCTTGAACTACAGTCTCACTTTCTGGTAAACGGGGGTTTGTTGCATTCACATCAAATTCAGCGATCGCACGAGGAGAACCTTCTAGAACAACTACCACACCTTCAGGAGGAATATCTCCTTGGGTAGTGAAGGTCAATGTCAAAGCAGTTTGTTCGGACTCAATTAAGGTAGTGGGTGTTGCACTCACACCAACTGTAGGTCCACCACCACCGACGATACCATCGGTTACGCTGAAGGTTGCGGAGTTAGCGCTACCATCAACTGCATAACCCTCACCATCTACTAAGTTATAAGTGTAAGTTGCATCAGCTTCTTCAATTAAGTCATCAAAAACAGGAATGGTAATACTCGCATTTGCTTCGGTAATTACAAAGGTGAACTTACTCAAGAAACCAGGACTATTTGGGTCATCAGCTTCTAAAGCAAATAAGTCTAGCGTTCCACCAACAACATTGTTGTTAACTAAACCCTTATCAAAGCGGTAGAAAATTTCACCAGTTTCTGAATCAAAGCGGGTTTGTGCTGCGGTAAACTGCTGCATGATACGAGCAGCATCACCTTCAAGGGTGACAGCAATACCTTCTGGGGGGATATCACCATTAACGCTAAAGTTCATTACTAGCGCTGTACCCTCAGCTTCGCTGATTGTTGTAGGTGTCGCGCTGAAGCTGACTACTGGTTCAACTGCATCGTTAATAGTTACGCTGATTGCACTAGCTGCTTGGTCAACGTTGTATAGTTCACCGTCACGAAGGTTAAAGTTTAAGATTTCTGTTCCTTCTGCAACATCATCTTGATAAACCGGTACGGTAATAGTTGCTGTAGGTTCGGTGATGCGGAAAAATAATGCACCTGCAACTTCATTCGTACCAACGATATTACCACCATTTACCACAGGACCTGTAACTACAGTCTCGCTTTCTGGTAGACGAGGGTTGGTTGCATTCACATCAAATTCAGCGATCGCTCTTGGAGCTCCTTCTAAAGCAACTACCACACCTTCAGGAGGAATATCTCCTTGGGTTGTGAATGTTAATGTCAAAACAGTTTGCTGGGACTCAACTAAGGTAGTAGGTGTTGCACTTACACCAACTGTTGGTCCACCTCCACCAACTACACCGTCGGTAACAGTAAAGGTTGCTGAGTTTGCATTACCATCAACTGCATAACCTTCACCATCTACTAAGTTGTAGGTATAGGTTGCATCAGCTTCTTCGATTAAGTCATCAAAGACAGGAAGAGTAATACTCGCATTTGCTTCGGTAATTGTAAATGTGAAGTTGGTCAGGAAAGCATCTCCAGCAGCTTCTGGGTTAGATGCTGCTTCGCTGGGATTACCATCTTCGAGGGAGAATAGTTCGAGGGTACCACCGACAACGTTGTTGTTAACTAACCCTTTATCAAAACGGTAGAAAATTTCACCAGTATCCGAATCAAAGCGGGTTTGTGCTGCAGTAAACTGCTGCATGATGCGAGCAGCATCACCTTCGAGCTTAACGGTAACTCCCTCAGCAGGAATATCACCAGTAACGCTGAAGTTCATTACTAGCGCTGTACCCTCAGCTTCGCTAATTGTTGTAGGTGCTGCGCTGAAACTAACTACTGGTTCTGATGGAGGTGGTGACAATTGAGAACGAGTGTCTGCTAAAGTTAGTTCTACTGAACCTTGATTTGCAGCAATACTGTATCCATCTCCTGATAGAAGAGAGAATGTAACTTGCTCTACCCCTGCATCTTCATTACGTGCATTGGGGTCATCAGAAGGCTGGTCTCCATCGTTAAATATAGGAAGTGTAATCCTTGCTGTAGAATCTGTAACTCGTAAGCTTAAACCGCTACTGTCATCAAATCCTTGAACTGGAACTACATTCTCAAATACAGCTCCTTGGAAAGGTGAAACTAGGAAATCACCCAAACCAAATGGTACCCCAGTCCCAATATTGATTACCTGTCCATCATCGGGGATAGTTCCATCAACTAACTGAATGGTAAAGGTAGTAGTGGTTCCTTCATCCTCAACTAAGACTGTCTCGCTAGCAGTAATGCTGAAGGTTGGAGGTGTCACAGCAGGTAACTGAGAAGCATCATCAGCAAAAAGAACTGCACTCGCAGCAGATCCAGAATTTACTGTATAGTTACTGACTCCAGCGATGTTACTTGC
Source organism: Cyanobacteria bacterium P01_A01_bin.84 (assembly GCA_039030795.1). Taxonomy (GTDB): domain Bacteria; phylum Cyanobacteriota; class Cyanobacteriia; order Cyanobacteriales; family Nostocaceae; genus JBCCDM01. Next base: position 6,113 of record JBCCDM010000020.1, on the reverse strand, counting down.
ATCTATTGCAGCAACTTCACCTGCAGTTTTTACAGAAAATGTTGCTTCTACCAAACCATCAAAGGTTGCAGGTAAAAATGTGTCGGGTTCGGGATTATCAAAAATAGGAATTGTAAAACTACCAGATGTTGCTCCCTCGTTAATGGTGACTGCAAATCCGGAGTTATCAAAATCTGTAGCAAAAGTTGCAGGATTTATATTCTCTGCAACGGGATTAAATGCAAAACCTGGTAAGTCCAGTCGATTGACAATTTGTACTACATTACTATCAACAAAAACTCTCAAACCACCAGCAGGTGCAGCTTCGTCTAAATCAAAACGGAAAGTAATTGTATTTCCTTGATTTTCAACAAGTGCATTCAACCCATTGAAGTTAGTAGAAGTGGTTAAGCCAACTTGAGGCATTTTAGACGTTCCTCCAATTCAAAAATATCTGATTTCTATCTCAGTTTCTAACTTGAGAACTGACACTCTTAACTTGCACATTTTATAACCCTGGTATATCAAGGGTTTTAGAATTTATCGAAAAATGTACAAGTTTTATTTGTTGCAAGGTGGAGTTAAATTTTGAATTTCCACCTTGTGGGTCGCTCACATCTAGCCGAGAATTTACTAGGGAATCATGTTTACAAAAACAAACTATTTGAAGACCCAAGACTTTTAAGAAAGAATGCACCGATGCAAAATTTGGTGATATTTAGCAGAATTTTAGATTCAATTTAAAATGTTTCTTCGGTAATTTACCAAAAATCTAAAACTTTCATGATGAGCGTGTGATTATAAATAATAGATGTCAGCTACTAGATATTATTCTCAACAAGTAAGTTCTTCATAGTCCGACTTCTCGTCTAAATTGCATATTAACACGTAGATAAGTTTTATTCGTGTAATATTATTATCATTTATACTAAATGTAAATTCCATCTAGAAAGGATTTAAGCAGTCACTAAACATCTCCGAAAAGAATACAAAAACCTTATATAGTCAGGGTTAATACCTCATTTCCCGCAGAGGTCTATTACAGAAAATAAAATAGTCTTTGAATACTCTGGTTTTCATTATCTGAATCGAAATAAAATTGCATTGAATATCTATTTGTTAAAGAAAAAGAACTCCAACTAATCTTGAAAGGAAGATTATTGTGGAATTCTTAATTACTGGAGATATTTTTAATATGAAATAACTTGAGGAGAAATAGCTATTTCTATAGTAAAGGTTAAGATATTTAACTGCAAAGAGTCTATTATATCTTATCATTTAGACTGCAAGGGAGCAGAGGAGAGAAGTGTCAGGTTTTTGGCATAGGGCAAGAAATAATCATTTATTTGAATTAAGTGCTACTCAAAATCAGTGCCAAACTTAGATCGTACTATTTCTTACGAGTAGCGATCGCTAATTTTGCACCTTTAACTAATCTTACCTTATCCATCACCGCTACAATGCGACCGTGATTCACACCCTCATCAGCATTTAAAACCACCATCAAGGGTTGCTGCGGTTTTAATTCCTTTCTTACACCTGCTTCTAATTTTTCTATGGTTATTAGTTGCTTATTTAAGAAAATTTTACCTTCCTTGTTTACCGTCAAAGTCACTTTCACTGGGGTAGTATTTTGCTTTGATGTTCCTGCTTGGGGTAGATTCACAGGTAAACTTTCCGAACGTGTTAGAAACAGAGTCGATATAATGAAAAATGTCAAAATAGCGAATATGACATCAATCATCGGTACAATATTAATCTGCGGAGGCAAATCTACCTCATCTGGAAGTCGCATAGGTATTTCTTCCCCTTTCATAACGACGACGGTAAAGCAATTCTAACTCTCCACCGTATTCTTGTATTAGTGCTAGCTGACGTTGATATAGTCCCCGAAATGTGTTGGCAAACATTAATGTTACGATGGCAACAACTAAACCCGCAGCTGTTGAAACTAGAGCTTCACCAATACCACCTGTAACACCAGTAGCTTGAGAACCTCCAATATTACCTAAATTTAGAGAAGCAAAGGAAGTAATTAGACCCAATACCGTACCTAGAAGTCCTAGTAATGGTGATAGGGCGATAATTGTATCAAAAATAGTTTGGAAGCGTTTTAGTATTGGTATTTCTGCTTGAGCTTCACTCTCAAGAGCCAAACGAAACTCCTCGGGAGTCGGTTCTTCCAATTCCAAAGCAGTGAGAAACATACGAGATATGGGTAAATCTGCATTCTGTCTCAATATTTCAATTGAACTTACCAGATTATTTCCACGATAATAACTCAATACTTTATTTATTAATGGCTTTTGACGAGTACTTATTTTTATCCAAAATACTATTCGCTCAACAATTAAAGCCAAAGCCAATACAGAAAAGACCAATAGAGGTATCATTACGACTCCCCCTACTGTTAACAGATGTTGTATTCCCATATACAGTTCTTAGATTAGTAACTTTACTACAACTACTTGTTATCAAATACAATTAATTTGTTGAACAACCAAAACCTTTGTTCTGAAGGTAGCATTGCTATTTCTAGAACATTCAATTCATAGCTAGGTTCAGTAATCTCAGGTAATTAATTAAGTGATAATATAGTCATTATGACAAATAAGGCTATGCAATTACTAGTACACGAAGGCAGAAGTGAGTAGGCAGAAGACAAGAGTCTTCATCTCATAAGTTTTTGAGCAGTTTTCAATGGTCTATTTCTTCCCACCATTCTGTACTAATCTATAAAAACACCTTTTAGAACTAAGCGTAACTATATAGTCAGGCTCTAACCTATAATTGCAATGATAAAATTACGTTGTCTTTGCGTAAATTTGGTTAATATAGTCTAATAATTAAATTTAAGTTAAGTCATAATTTATGTCAATGTATCTGTACGACTAACTTAAAGAATAAAAGATTTATGAGAAGTTGTTATTTCATTTTTGTTGTACTCTTGCTGCATGAGTAAGCATTATAGCGGTTTTCGGTTGAGTAGAATAAAGATTATTACCCCATTGATGAATTTGAAGTAAGGAAAGCATTTTTTACTTCCACGGATGTAGTTTACTTCCCCACAGGGGTATCCTGGGGCTTGTATCCATTTTATTTTTTGGTCTATTATCTATTCTAGACTCAACTGATTCTTATATATTCTATTATTTAGCCTTCTGACTTGAATGTGGCGGAAATATTTGAGTACATTTTGCACAAATGATTTGAAGTAGTTGAGGCAGTGCAGAATTTATAAAAAAATGATCCCCCGGTAAAATATACAACTTAAATTTATTATTAGTTTGTATTTCCCAAGCAGCTAAATCTTCCTGTGTAGCTTCTGCATCTTCTAATCCACCCAAAGCTGTAATAGGAATTTTCAAAGGCATTTCATGATAATAAGCATAAGTTTCAATAACCTCAAAGTCTGCCCTAATGGTTGGTAAGAAAAGTGCCATTAATTCGTCTGATGTAAGTATTTCTTTAGGTGTACCGTTCAAGCTAAGTAATTCTTGAATAAACTCAGCATTGGGTAATTCATGGATAGGTGGTTTTTTCCTAGGAAGCTGAGGTGCACGACGAGCACAAACAAATAGATGTTCAGGGTTTAGTTGATAATTTCGACGTAGAGAACGGGTCAACTCAAATGCAATTAAACTACCCATGCTGTAACCAAAAAAAGCAAAAGGTTGATTCAGATAAGGAATTATAGCGGATTGGAGTTGTTTAATTAAAGGTTCAATTCGCGTATATGGTTTTTCCTGAAGTCTTTTTTCTCGTCCAGGAAGTTGAATTAAATTAACCTCTATTTTCGGAAATAGCTCTTCTCCCCACTTACGAAAACTCAGGGTTCCCCCTCCTGCATAAGGAAAGCAGAATAATTTTAGTTGTGCATTCGGATTAGGTTTAGGACAGATTATCCAAGATTGAGATGATTGTCTACTACTCATGGATTGGGGACTAAGGGAGTACAAAAGTATTCTAGATACAGATTTATCATACTAAGTATGGGTAAGAGATGCTCCCACCCATACACTTCTTTACTATGGCTGCCCATTTTTACCAATTCCCCATTACCATTTAATCGCTCTGTTTAAAAGTAAAAATCAAAAGTACAATTGATGCGATCGCAAATCCGCTACTGACGATAAATGGTGTCTGGGAACCGACTGTTTCCCATAATGTACCGGCTAATAGACTGGCTGGGAGTAGGGAAACTCCGGTGACTAGATTGATTGTACCAAATGCTGTTCCTCGTAAGTTCTCGGGTACCTTATCGGCGACTATGGCTAAGAGTAAACCTTGAGTTTTACCTAAATATAAACCACATAGTGCAAAAAGTATCCAAATTTGCCAAGGTGTTTGAGCGTAAGCAAAACCAAAGTAAACTAGGGCAAATAGGGTAAATCCACTCACTAATAAGCCTTTGCGACCAATTCTATCGGATAGTACGCCGATGGGGTAAGCACTGAGTCCATAGGTAATATTCATGACTACAAAACTCAAGGGAATCAGATTGGTCGCAATACCTATTTCCTTTGCTCGTAAAAGTAAAAATGCATCGCTAAAGTTACCCAAGTTAAATAATAGGGCTACGATAACCAGCATCCAATAGGTTTTCCCTAAGCTTTTGAGAGCATTCCACTGTAGAGGATTGCGTCTTTGATGGGAGCTTCTAGGAGTTTCCTTCACACCCAAAGTTAGACAAGCGATCGCCAGTAATCCTGGTATTGCAGCACACCAAAATACTAAGCGAAAATTCTGATTTGAATAGAATAATATGGCAGCAGCAATAAAGGGTCCGCTAAAAGCACCAATGGTATCGAGAGATTGACGCAAACCATAAGCTGCACCGCGTTGATGGGGTGGTGTAGCATCAGCAACCAATGCATTACGGGGAGCAACCCGAATTCCTTTCCCCACGCGATCGCTAAAACGAGCAAATAAGACCCAAGCTGGAGTATTTGCGATCGCAAATAGGGGGGTTACTAATGCAGAAAGTCCGTATCCTGCAATAGCTAATTCTTTGCGTCTTCCCCAATAGTCGCTAAATGCACCGGAGAATATTTTTAAGATGGAAGCGGTAGATTCAGCAACTCCTTCTATTACACCAACCGTAACTAGGTTAGTCCCTAGAACTGAAACTAAGAACAAAGGTAAGATAGACTGAACCATTTTAGAATTAACGTCAGTAAATAAGCTGACAAAGCCTAAAAACCAGACATTACGAGGAAGCTTTTGGGTAAGTAGTGCTTTCACGAGTTTTTACGTCGATTATGAAAAGGACAGCGGTCAATAGATTTATTGTTCGGGTCTATATGTTGAGTGCGAATTTGTCCGAACTTATTTAAAGTATCAACTGCTGTACCTTTTTCAAACCGTAGACTACCTGCTTCATCTCCGCCAAATTTTTGACACACAGCTTTATGGTCTTCTACTAATTTAAAGTACGCATCTGTAAACTTTTCGTATACTGTTTCGAGTTCGCTGGGTATATTTTTGAAGGTTGGAGTAAGTCTTTTCCAAAGCTGCATTAAGGTAGCGTGTTCCCAGGACATTAATCCGCTAAAGTTATCGGATTTAACGTAAGGAGGGGTCATTTTCGGACGAATATGAGATTCATACTCTTCCCTGCTAAAGCTTCCCGCTAACTGCATGGAAGCTCCGCTAGCTATCATTAGGTTAGTTGCAGTTTCTAACTCTATTTGAGCGGTTGTTATATCTCCTAGAGCTATACTAGATTCAAATCGACGCAGACAAATAATTAAACCTTGAATATTAATAAAAAAAGACCAGTGGAAACCCTTCCAAATTTCTTGTGAGTTTAACATCGTGAATATATGTGAATATATTATATATTTTGTAGTTATGCTAAGCGCGCCAAAGTTGTTTTAATTAACTCTTCAGAAATTCAATTATCAATCCTCTCAAGATTCCTATAGAGAGTTCGCGTTACGAGCTTGAGAAAGATTATATTGCTTGTTTGTGGTAAGTAATAAGTTATGAAACAATACGGTTCAGATAAGAGGAATTGTAGGTTGGGTAGAGCTTGAGCGTTACCCAACAAAACATTGATAATGTTGGGTTACTCTCCGAGAAGCCGCTCCGCGTCTACGTTCCTCAACCCAACCTACGCTATTTGGAATTTT
>JBCCDM010000019.1:0-27276 GCA_039030795.1 Cyanobacteria bacterium P01_A01_bin.84 | reverse complement strand
TTCGCTTCAGCTTGTGAGTAATAAAATCAGCGACCTCTCACCTCTGGAAGGATTGACTAATTTAACCTCGCTTTACCTTGGGAGTAATCAAATCAGCCACCTCTCACATCTTAAAGGATTGACTAATTTGACTTCGCTTTGGCTTGGTGGTAATAAAATCAGCGACCTCTCACCTCTTAAAGGATTGACTAATTTGACTTCGCTTTGGCTTAGTGGTAATCAAATCAGCGACCTCTCACCTCTTAAAGGATTGAATAATTTGACTTCGCTTAACCTTGGTGGTAATCAAATCAGCGACCTCTCACCTCTTAAAGGATTGAATAATTTGACTTCGCTTGACCTTGGGAGTAATCAAATCAGCGACCTCTCACCTCTTAAAGGATTGACTAATTTGACCTCGCTTTACCTTGGGAGTAATCAAATCAAGAATAAAATGTGTCCTTTACAGCCAGAATCTATATGCAAATTTTAAGTTGGAGAAAACCTGACTTTTCCCGTTAAGTCTAGAAAGCTTGATTTAGCAACAGTATCACAGGGATAAATTGATGGAGTTTATAGTTAGTGGGACTTAGGCAAAAAACAACTATAAAATAGCTCTAAATGCTTACCCAGCAAGTATTTTACATCATTTTACCTGTTTTCTTGATATATCTAGGTTTCAGCTATTTTTAGCCGGTTGACGTTTTCCCCTTATCCCGCTTCGGTTTGAGGTCATTTTTAACCTCAAAAATCTCAAAGTCCCGTTAGGTAAGCACTCCAACAAACTCAACAATCTTTGAAGCAGTTGGAAGAATTATGCGGTGTTTTTAATGTATCAGGACTTACGCACAGACTACGTGTTTAGGTCATTACGACCGCAGGGAAGTATAAGTCCTATCGGACACGCTACGCGGACGCAAAGCCTTATTTTTCGTTATGAGTGCGTAAGTCCTATGTATGTTCTCCCTGTTTTCCGCTATAAAATCTTTTTTGATGTTTTTTAGGTCTTTCAATAGGGCTTTCCATTACATCCATTAAAATTAAATCTTCATCCATAGATGAATCTAATAATTTTTTCTTTCCTGACAGACTAAATTTCCGAGATTGAATTAATATATTTTCAATTTTAAAAACAATACGACAAGTATTTGACTCGGAAATTTTCCAATCTTGCCCTATATGATAATAAGTTCTATATTCTCTTAAATACTGAAGGGTTAATAAAATTTGGTCTTCAATTCTTAATTTTGGAGGACGACCACATTTATTTTTTTCTTTTTCCTTCGATTTAACTATCCGAATCATCAACTTAAAAGTTTTTTTTAACTTCTGTCATAGGTTTAAACTCAGTCAATGATAGTTTTTTTGCTTGCCAATATTTCATTTGATTTAATCAAGTATTTAACAATTTTCTTATCATAAAAGACTGGGGTAAGAGTTCTAATTAAATTTTTTAGGCAATGGCGCGGCGATACCCCTCGAAGGGGTCGGCGGAGCCATCGCTTATCGCAGCATAGCTGCGCGTATTGTCAAATAAATCAAAATTGTAAACACACTATTATAACACAAAATACTTTTGCAAGAGGTCTCTTATATCAAAGGTGCCGCAGACAAAAAATGGTTTGAACCTTTATCTGAAATCATCGATTGGCAGTTTTTAGGATGTTGCTATGCATACAGTTCTACTGCCCGTTTTGGACGTGGAGCAAAATACTATTTCAAATCTGGAGTTGCGTTTTCTCGGATTGGAAGTTTCTTTTCTGCTAGATTACATTGCTACCGCAGCATAATTGATAATGCCGGTTCTTCTGTTTATCCAAATCAAGTGATTGAATATTATTTTACCAGATTTTATTTATATTCCGGAGATGTCTATTAACTAGTTTACAAATAGTGATTAATCTGATTGCTAACACTACTACTACACAAGGTTTGGTTGTAGAAGCTCGACTAGACAAAAACCTCTATCCAACAGGAATTAAAGTTACAGATAAAGAGCTTGATGGTATTGCCATCTCCGGAAACTCTTTCCATGGTGAGTGGAACTACATTATTAAACCGCAGATATCTGGCTAATTGTTCAACTTATTTTTACATGACTCCTTATATCAATTATTCATCCTAACCTTAACACTCAGCAGATATTTCAATCTTCAGCTAAGCTCATCAAAGCTTGAAATTCAGAGTCTGAATGAGGATTTACCTCTTGAAGTAATTCTTCTAACTGAGTCTGTAATGCTTCGATAACATATAGCATATTACCTTCATGAGCAATTTGTAATTGATCCTTCTTTATCTCAATTTTTCGTAGTAGTTCAGCTTTAGTAAAGTTAAAATCAGACTTAGATTCAGTCTTAGATTCAAGGTTTTGAGCAATCATGTAAATTCCCCCTCAGCAAAATAGTTGCTTGAAAACGATTTTAACGGTAAATGAATCCTTTGGAGAATTCAAAATACAAAATACAAAATTTATGTACGAAAATATAATTAATTTTGTTCTCTGTAGGAGTTCCCATAAGGTTCGTGCAGAGTATTATTTAATTATTGCTGAGAAACTGGAGACTCACGTAGCAGTAGTTTGATATTTTTGGAGTTAAAAATCACTTCAAATCCAATTGGAGTAAGGGAAAAACGTCAAAAGGGTAAAAATGGCTGAAACCTAAGATATATCAAGAAAATAGGTAAATCGATGTTAAACACTTACCACATAAGTTTTTGAAGTAATTTTTGGTATATTTTTTGCCTAAGTCCCGGTAGAAGTTGGAAGCAGAATTACTCACAAAGCTGAAGATAGATGCAAATTCGAGTCAAAGTAAAGCCAAACTCTAAACAACAGTCAGTAACTGAAGAAACTGATGGTAGTCTGACTATTCGTCTCAAATCTCCTCCAGTGGACGGAAAAGCTAATGAGGAGTTGATAAAGGTATTATCGAAAAAATTTAATGTACCAAAGTCTTATGTCCAGATAAAATATGGTACTTCTTGCCGACAAAAGCTGATTGAAATTGATACACAGTTTTAAAAAGTTTTGACTACAAACGAAATCATTAGAATTAATGAAATGTGTCAATAGGTAGTTTCAAACTTTTTTCTAACCCAATTTGTAAGTTTAATCTCATAAAACCTTAAATAGATATAAATTAAATCCCTCTTCTATGGATGTAACTGTCAAAATCGAGGCAAGGGGATATTTACAAAAGGTCAATTTTGAGGGCAAAACAGCTCATAAATGACCTTTCCACAGCCGAGAATAAGCAAAAAACAGTTACAGGAGGTTTAACTTTGAGCAAATTAAAAGTTGGGATTAATGGATTTGGCAGAATTGGACGTTTAGTATTTCGTGCTGGTATTAACAACCCCAATATCGAATTCGTTGGTATTAATGATTTAGTACCCCCTGCTAACCTAGCTTATTTGCTAAAATACGATTCTACCCATGGCAGCTATCGGGGAAGTATTGAAGCAAGGGAAGATGGAATAGTTGTTGACGGTAATTTTATTCCATGTGTATCTGTTCGTAATCCAGCAGAGTTACCCTGGAAAGAAAAAGATGCAGATTATGTAGTCGAATCTACAGGACTATTTACTACATATGATTCAGCATCAGCTCACTTGAGCGCAGGAGCTAAGCGAGCGATTATTTCGGCTCCTACAAAGGATCCAGAAAAGGTAAAAACTTTACTTATGGGTGTCAATCATGAATTATTTGATCCCAGTAAAGATACTGTTGTTTCTAATGCAAGTTGTACTACGAACTGTCTTGCACCTGTTGCTAAAGTTATTGATGATAACTTCGGCTTAGCTGAAGGTTTAATGACTACAGTTCATGCAATGACAGCAACACAACCAACGGTTGATGGACCTTCAAAAAAAGATATGCGTGCCGGACGGGGTGCAGCACAAAATATTATTCCCGCTTCTACCGGTGCAGCTAAGGCTGTAGCTCTGGTTTTACCACAGTTGAAGGGTAAGTTAACTGGTATGGCTTTCCGAGTACCGACTCCTGATGTATCTGTTGTAGACTTAACCTTTAGAACCCAGAATGCAACTAGTTACCAGGAAATATGTGAAGCTATGAAAGTTGCCTCTGGAGGTGCCCTCAAAGGAGTCTTAGGTTATACAGAAGACCCTGTAGTTTCTAATGATTTCTGTGGTGATACTCACTCTAGTATTTTTGATGCAGGTGCGGGAATTGAGCTAAATTCTAATTTCTTTAAGGTTGTGTCTTGGTATGACAATGAATGGGGTTACTCTAACCGCGTTATTGACTTAATGCTATCAATGGCACAGAAAGAAGGAATTTTACAGGGTTCAGCAATGGCAGCAGTCTAAAATTGAATTAGCAATTTTAGACTGCTGCGGTAAATTAAGATTCTAGCCATAGCAACGCTAGGTTTCTAGATTAGGGCTTGCTGAATAAAATTATTACCCTTACCAGTAAGACTTTCAAGCCTTTTTCTCCAAAAAAAGTGTTGCTCTTATGGCATCTACTGGCTCAAAACCCTTGTAATTTTGTGTAATTTTGTGAGAAATTATTGGTTAAGTTTAGAATTCAAGCCACTAGACCAACTATTTTTCGATCTGTGTGGACTCTATTTTAGATTTCTAGACTTTTTCAGCAAGCCCTAGATTAGATATCTGCGGAAGAAGAATATAGAGACCTTCAATTGAAGGTCTCTCAAAAGATATCGTCAGAAAAGATATTTAAAGATTATAGGTTTTGCATATTTAATTTGTGAAAGATTGGGTATAGAATTTACACATTGACGCATTGACGAAAATATTGAATATAAATCATCTTAAAAACCACATATTCAGTCAGGTTTATCAGTGCTAAACCCTACTGATATTTTAACTTTGTTGGATTCGCTGCTTGTGGTTTGATAAACTGTGATTGAGCCAAGTTTTGTTTTTTTAGTATCGAAACTGCCTGGATATATATTGGGTCATATTTACTACCTCGCCAATTTGGTTTGGTCGCTATTTGCCGCATTTGTGCTTCATTGATATCGAATCTAAAGTTTGGGGTAATACCTTTGTGGTTAATATCTGTGCCTTTGGGCGTGTAGTAGTGAGAAGTTGTAATTGCTACACTTGAACCATCAGCAAGTTTATACACTGTTTGTACCAAAGCCTTACCAAAACTTTGAGAACCAACAATAGTCGCACGTTTGTTATCTTGTAATGCACCTGCAAGAATTTCGCTTGCACTAGCAGATTGATTATCGATTAATACCACTAGGGGAAGGTCAGTTAAAGCTTGATTATTTGCTTTCGCGTTGATATTCAAACCTCGACGATCTAAGGTTTTGACAATTGCCCCTTCATTCAACCACATTTTGGCAATTTCAATACTGGAGTATAAATATCCACCGGGATTTCCTCGTAAATCTAGAACAAAACTATCAACTTGGCGATCGCTTAAATATTGAATTGCTTTTCGTGTTTGTCCGGCAGTTTTAGCACTGAACATATCTAAACGTATAAAACCAATACGTTTATCTTTCTCTTGTTTAACTTTATAGGTAACGCTGGGAATTTCAATTTTAGCTCTAACTATTTTGAACTTATTAATAATCTGTCTGTTTCTAGCAATACGTAAATTTAAGGAAGTACCAACTCTACCGCGAATTAATTGCGATACCTCTTCAATTGTTAATCCACGTATCAATTTCCCATCAATCTCTAAAATCTCATCACCTGTATATAAATCCCTTTTCATAGCTGGAGAGTTACTAAGAACGTTGATTATATTCAGTTTGTTGGTTTTAGGATCGATTCTCATTCTAATTCCAATTCCTGATATTTCGCCAGATGTTTGATTGAAAAGAGATTCGCTTTGTTTCGGGTCTAGAAAACGAGTGTATTCATCTCCTAAGCTTTTTAAAGTCTTGCGAATTGTCGAATAAGCTTGTTCTCTGGATGTATAATTTTGACTGAGTAATTTTCTGCGAGTTGCAAACCAATCTTGCTGATTAAAGCTCCCACCAACATATTCTTGATTTACGAGTTGCCAAACTTTATCTACTATTGCTCTAGGACTATCTTGGGCAGCGAAAACCGAACGGGATGATAACCCAGCACCAAATGATAATGTACCTAGGGTTGCAATTATCGCCAATTGTTTATTTTGAAGTATCGCATTTTTGAAGATAGACATGGGAGCGATAGATGGATGACGCTTTGTAGATAACTTCATGTATGTCAACTCTCAATCATGTAGAGGTAAGCAAAATCAACTTCTATTTCTGGATTATATATTTTTGAGTCAAACTTCCTAAACAAATCAAAAATAGAAAATTTCGGTAGAATGCAACTTTTACACCATAAATCAATTCAATTAGACCGAATCTACTTTAACAAGCTTTGAGCTAATTATACTAATGCCTTGCGTCACTTCTTTTTATGACTAAAGTCATGTTTGTGTGAAAAAAAGTATTTTTCTATATTAAATAATGCAGTCTCGTTGAAATAATTTTAGCAATGATGGGGGGAACAAACCGTTACGACCCATATTCCACATCATAACTGTCACAAAAAGGTTTTTACTTATGTAACCGTTCGCACACTAATTTAAAGAAAATTGGGAAGACGAAATTGTCCTCCCAACTAAAAGTTATAGAAAAAAATAAGATAATTGAAAACTAAGCTAATAGTCTGCAATGTTAATTTATCTGTATCTTCTATACCTTCTATAACTTTTTCGTATTTGACGACAACGTTCTTTCCAACGTCTTCCACGAGGACGTTCGTAAAGACAAACTCTTTCTATCTCTCTTAAACGTCTTCTTCTGCTTCTTCTAATCCGTCTGTCTCTGTTGTACTCATATTCTTCCCAACCTCTTCCGGGAGCTACTCTTATATCTCTTTCCCAACCTCGGTTTTCATATCTGTCCCGATCCCTATCTCTAGGTCTAATGATTACATCTCTCTCCCAATATCTTCTATCTCTCGACCTACGTTTTTCCCAACGTTTTCTCTCTTCTCTACGTCTTTTTAATTCTCTTCTTCTACGATTTTTCCATTCCCTTTTTCTTTCCCTTTCCCACTCTCTTCTGGTAAGTTTACGAGCAATGAGAATGTCTTCATTTTTATTTTTTAGTTTACTAGTTTTTAGCTCAGTATTAGCTTGACTAAAAGTACTGTCAAGTAGTAAATTTTGATTAATTTTGAGGGCTGATGCTGGTAGTGTAAAATTAGTAAAAATTAATACTGTACCAGTTATCATTATAGTTAGTTTGTTGTTCATATTCTGATTAAATATATTTGCTTTTAGCTATTAGCTCTTGAGTTTTAATTGAATCTAGATTTAAATCTTCTCTCCTTAGTACAAGTCAGGAAAAATTAACCCAGTTAATTACAGCAAACCAAGTAGGTAATACATCAAAGTACTTTTGATTAGTAATATTTTGGCTAGTTGTCTTCCATGATTTTACCGAAAAAATATACTGTAGCCAATAAAAATAAATAATACTTTAAAAAGAATGAACTTTATTTGTCGAATTTCGTCTACATTCTTTAGGCTATCAATTCTAAATCTTCAGTCAAGGTTAGTCAGTTCTATTTATTGCAGCCAAACTACCGATAAATAATCTATTTTAAAAAATTATTATTAGTTAAGTGGGTTTCTTCTAAAGACTATATTTCTTGTAAGGGTTTAGTATTGCTAAGTCCCTAGCATTAAATCTCTTGAACATTCAAACAACTATTAATCAACCCTTTAAACTACATATTTTCAACATATACAGCCTTTTTCATCCGTGTGAGGTACAGTTCATATCGCTGTAAGGCAGTAGGCAGACTGCAGAAGAGAATCTACCTCATTTAAGTGCAATCTGCTGTAAGATCAGGACTTACGCAACGGAAATTCGTCATTGCGACCCAAACGTTGTGTAAGGTTAGCAATCCCAGAGTTTTTGCTTAAAGCCGCTCCGGCATAGCTAACGTTTAAGATGTATTCTGCTCGACAGAGCTTATACGTCGCTATCGTTATCAAACATGGATATGCTACGCAAACGATCTCGGATGGAGTTCGGTGGCTTCTGCGTAAGTCCTGAAGATGATTTATTTTTATAGTGTGTAAGTCCTATATAATTACCCAGTGAAAGAGGTTAATAAATTTACCAAACAAAGCTTAAACTGTCTCTAAGTAAGTTTTCATAGCCTCAAGTTCTGAATACTTTGAGTAAATCCAAACTTTATCAGCTTCTCTCTCTTCTAATGTTTCTTGATGTACCCTCTCCTACTGTTCTAAGAGATTTTCATAATTAGAGATAGCTTGAGTAATTACATTACTAGCTGATTCAACTCTACTTTCAAATACTGTACTAATTATTTCATCTAATTTATCATTGAAATCGTCTATAGATTCACCAAATTTTTCAAATCCTTCCTCTATTATTTTTATTTTAATTTTGTCGTGTAATCCATCGACATCAAACATTCCTAAACCAAAGGAACCTAAGACTCCTGCTGCGACGCTAGTGACAATCATTGCGATAAAACCAACCCCAGTAAATGCTAATAGTCCAGCAGCAACAACACCTATTCCAAGTCCACCACCCATTCCTCCAGAACCCGTAAAATCATCATCTATGGTGTTAATGTAAACATCTAAGTTATTACTAAAAAAAGCATTTACATTAATATCTAAGTTGTTGAGGGTAGTTTGAATTGCATCTAGTTCATATTCTATATTTGTGTCTAATATCTGCAAATATTTTTTTAATATAACTTCCTTTACTTCCTTATTCCCCCATTCATCTATTTCATGATATAGGTCTTGAATAAAACAGTTCGTGTAATCTTTAATTAATTCTTCCTGATCCCACACTGGACTATGTTCTGAATTCCATTTATAGCTACAATCAACTATACGTTCAACTATATTTTCATGCCATTCTCCGAAAGATTCAATTACTTCTTCCCATACTTCATCCATAAGTTGAGTCGCGATATTACATATTTTAGTATCACGTCCGCTTGCTTCTCCTATCTGTTCTATAATCTTCTGTTTATCATTTTCAGAGATTTGAATTTTACCTTCTAAAGTATTCTCAGCTTGCTTTAATTTCTCAAAACAATCTTGAAGTATGTTCTCAACCTTAATGACAGAACTTCTAATTTTCAAATCCCCACGTTCGGAAGTCAAAAAATGTGATAATGACCGTATGAAATCATCAAAGGTTTTTAAATACTCATTTTCACTGCCATTTTTAATTGCATCTAAAGTTGCTTGAGCAGAGATAAAGTGAACCCGATTTTCACCTGTAATTATCGGTTTATTTCCTTGTACAAAATTTTCAATTCGCTTTTTTACTTGCTCTTTTCCTTTTTCGGTACGTACCAAATCCATAAAATTACCGATAATAAAGAGATTTTCCGCAGGTTGGGAATCATCTCCACCATTGAGCTTAGTTTTTGTATCGTGTAGTAAACGCTGTTCTTCTTGAGTTAAAGCACGAGAAGCATTAGTAAGAAAGATTGCTGCATCAATATCTCGTAATATTTGTTGAGTAATTGCAGTACGTTCGGGATGTTCATTCAATCCAGGAGAATCAACAATTTCTACACCGCTTTTACATAATTCTAAATCTGGATGCTCAAAGATAATTTCTTCAATATCTGATTTACTTAATTCATTACTGAGACAATCAATTGCTGCATCTTCAGAAATACTTGCTTTCTCTTGATACTCATCAAAGTTAATTTCTTCTTCCCTTCCATCTTTATAGCGACAAGTTACCCGCTTTTCCTCTCCATACTTCAAAACTGTAACTGTCGCACTACAGGGAATTTCCCTTGCTGGTTGAATTTCTTCACCTAATAATGCATTCAACAAAGTTGATTTACCTTGACTAAACTCACCTATAACTGCAACCCTGAAACGTTGGGATTGAATTTTTTCTGATACTTTTTTTACTTTTTTGATCAAAGTATCAGGTAAAAAACTCTTTTCACTACAATCTTGGGTTATTTGCAGAGTGTGATTGCAAATTTCGTCTAACTTCTGATAACGTTCTTTAAATTTGTTTAATTGATCGTAAGATATGGCTACAGATTTCTGGGTGGATTTCTTTTCAGGCAAAACTGGTAAAATATCAAGCATATCCCGTGCTGCGAGAACAAATACGGTATCCAATTCTTGAAATCGCAAGTGTTCAAGTAAAAAGCGTACTTCTTTCAAAGCTGCTAAATCCAAATTTTCTTGATTTATAAATGCAACTTCTAAAGTTTCTAAATGCTGTGGTTGAATATCTAAACGACTAGCTATTTTTTCTAAATACTTTTTTTCACGGGAATCCATATATCCATCAGCAGCAGACATTTCATAACCAAAACTAATTAATAAAAGACGTTGAGATTCCGTCAATGAAGCTGTTAGTGCTAATATATCATCAATTTTTCTATAAGCCTGTTCTTCTCTAATACCTTTTATCATTAAATGTGTTAACTTACGCACATTACTATCTGGTGAACTGAAACGGTACAGTGTTGTAAGTAGTCTTTGCTTCTCTTCTTCTGCTACTTTAACATCAATAAATATTACATCCAGTAATAGTGTCACCAAACTTCCGAGAAATATTACAGGAGGTGTCACATCTCTTTGACTAAGTTTTTTCCCAGTTATGCGTGACAAGAAATCAACTGTTTCTTCACAAAATCTACTGTTAATCATCAACAAGCTACACGCTTAGTATTCCCAGGTTTAGTTAATTTTTATCTGCATACTGTGTAAATACGGTTACTCAATATTTTTCGTAAAAGCTAACTTTAAGATAATTATGAATTTTTTAAGACACAAAAAATAATATGTTATTTGAGTTTTCACCTCTAATTCAAGCTGGTCTTGCAACTGGAAAATATGTACAAGTCTTCAGTAACGGGGTACCTATTGGTATAGTACGGGATAGGT
Organism: Cyanobacteria bacterium P01_A01_bin.84; assembly: GCA_039030795.1. GTDB lineage: Bacteria > Cyanobacteriota > Cyanobacteriia > Cyanobacteriales > Nostocaceae > JBCCDM01. The sequence continues at coordinate 16,382 of JBCCDM010000019.1, read as the reverse complement.
TAACAGGTCAATTTGCAGCTCATGCTTTTGGTGCAGTAACAAATGGTAATCCTTTATCACCTTTGTTTTCTCCTCTTGAGTCTGTATTAGAGCTAGGAAATATAATTCAAACTCATACAGGTCTCTCAGAAACCTACAGAGAAATTACAGTAGAAAAAGCGGGTTTGCGATCGCTACAAACAAATATTGGTGTTTTACAAGGGACTACTGCATTGATTGGAGTGGGTAGTGTTGCAACTCTTGCACTATCAGCTATTAATTTACACCAAACCCTGAAGCTCCGAGAAGAGGTAAAACAACAGCGTTTACAAGTAAAAAATGGCTTTATCGATTTAAAACAAGCTTTAAGAGAACAAGGTGCGGAAATTCGACAGGTTATTGAAGAGGTTGCTCAAGATATAAAATTTGAACAGCATCGGGTAGTTTTAGTACAAGCATATGGCTTATTTATCCAAGCTCTGCAACGTTTTCGTTCTGCAATGCAAATACGGGATAATGACCGCAGAAATGCTGAAATTGATGATGTACGGGGAATGTTGTATGAAGCAGTCGCAAGTTATAGGAATCCCCAATTACTAGAAGAAACCTGTGCAGCAGGACAACTACGACGATTAGAATGTGTTTGGGGTATAGAGCAAGCAATTGTTTATACATATCAGGTGCAAAATGAAATGTCAGCAGTAAGCGATCGCCTTCATAATTTACAACACAATATCCGCGAAAGTGCTTGCAAAATGGTTGATAGCTGTGATTCAGAGGAACAACTGGATTTTCTATTTCCAGAACTTAGTCGTATTCGTTATCATGATTTAGCAGTTCTAGAAACATGGGTTTCCCAAGTTGATTGGATACGAAGTCTTTCTGTTTCTGAGTTGGAAATGTTAAATAGCAGCGATTTTGAAAATTCAGAATCAAAAGATACCCTAAATATCAAACCAGTTATAAGCACTTTAAAAATACCACCAGAACAACTTATCTACGAAACATATAAGGATAAGTCTCATCTCTATTCCCTACGAGATCAGTTGAAAATTATGTTTCAACCAGAATTACGTCAAGAGTATGAAGACTATGTCGCTCAACAAGCTATTTCTAATGGTCATCGAACTCTGGTTCCTAATAATTTGCAACAAGCTTCTGATTTAACAGTTACAAATTTATATTATTACTTTCAGATGTGCGATAAGCCAGAAAGCCAGAAAGTTGAAACAGGAATCTTGTAAAGCATGGTGTAAAATGTGTCAATTTGGTTTAGTCTTCATAACATGGAACGAGCAAACAGGTAACAGTAGGTTTTTTGGATGAGATACAAGATTAGACATCTCTCTAAAGCTAGTTGAGACCTTATTCTAAGCATTCTAGACAAGCTTTCTGGAAGGCACATATTTAATTTCCGTAGATGTCTAATCAATAACAACGGTGTGATGACTATGATTTGTTATTAGGACTTACGCACTCGTAAGGAGAAATAAGACTTTGGGATTACTAACCCTACGGTCGCTCCGGACGTAAACACGTAATCCATGGGTAAGTCCTGGTTATATACAAAAGCCCAAAACCCTAAGTAGTTAATAATACTTTATGTCAATGCGGTATCCCACAGTTACCTAATTTTTCCTGAGAATCAAACCTAGATGCGAAAACCAAAGCAACCAATAAATGAAATAAAATGCTATGAATGTAGTAAATTTATCTCTTACTACCTTCTTCTATTAACCATAAATGAGTATACTTGACAAACTCGGATCAAATCTTGGGGAATCGACTAATTTTTTACAAAAAACTCTCGACAAATACATTGTTTTTAACCCAGAAGCGAAACAAGTAATTTTGAAAAACCAAGCTGTTTTACTTTTATCTCAGCAAGCACAATCTAGAGTAGAGCAATTAAAGAACTTAGAAACTCATCCAGAAGAAGGACTGATTGCCACAGTAGAGCATAATCAAGTTACAGCCCAGTTACATTTTACTCCCGTGAAAATGACTCTCCATCAAGATTCCATTGATGGAGAACTGCGTTTATTGGAAACTCCTGAGTTTGAAACCGATTCAATGATTTACAAATATCTAATTGCAGGTTGGAAAACATTTTTAGGAGGTAAAATTCCTTCCGGGGTTTTACCAAAGGAATTTAGAATAGAAAGCGACGATCGCGTATATTACACTCTTCCTCGAAATCAACTCAAGCTTTTAGATGCTTTTGCTCACACTTTAGAAAATGGTTCTACTCTCATAGCTAATCTTAAACAAGGTGAGTTAATCATAGAAACTTCAGTAGCTTTAAGTTTAGATGATTTGAAGCTTCATAGTCTATTACAACTTTTGAATACTTATCGTTCCAAAGTAAGGAGTTAATTTGAGAGGGGAGCATTCCAAATGTTTTATTTAGCTTCTAACGAGTGTGATTATTTTTCGACAGGAAGTTGCTGACGGAGCTTTGCGAAAAGCCTCCAGGTTTGTGTTTGAAGCTATATATTTGGAGCTGTATTTTGTATTTGAAGTTATTTGGAAAAAAGTTTTTTTGAAAAACTTTAAGTTGGGATGCTCCTATCAGAAAGCTAGTTTTATCAGAAAGTGTTAATTGCTTTGTCCAAAGCTAAAGTTTCTCAATAGAATGATTCCAGAAAGCATTATCGCGGATATCATGGCGACTATAGCGATTATATTTAAAGGTTGATTGTTTGTCTGTTTAATAACTATCGCGACTAAAGCCCATACCGTAACGCAAGTGTAGGGTATTTCTCGATATTGCAAAGTTAAAATGGTAGCGATCAACGTAGAGATTCCTAACATAATTAGCGTCCAGTTTACTTCTGAAATCCCCCAACCATCCCAATTTTGATAATATAAGGCACTGGCAACATTTACAACTGTGGCAACGCTAATCCAACCCAAATAGATACTCAAAGGAAGACGAACACATCTTGTAACAATTCCAGAAGCGGGAACTTTATTACTTTTGAGGTGGAGATAGGTAATAATTAATGGTAATAAAATTAATACCATTGCCAGGACTGAAAAGACAAAAAGTCGAGATAAGAATAGATATACCCAGACACATTGGGCAATAGAAGCAATGATTATACAAGAACGAGGGTTATTCAAGTAAGTTTGATTTTTTTGTAAAGGTAAAATTTGATATATACCAAAGGCAAAAAGACCTAAGTAAATTACTCCCCAGATAATAAAAGCATAGTTTGCAGGAATAATTAAAACGTCTTTGAACAAAGTGTTGGAAATTTCTCCAATACTTTGTCCATTGAGAGGATAGATATTTGATACAACATTGATTGCAAATGCTGTAATAATTGCAATAAGCGTCAGAAGGGGTTTTGCTGAATTTTGAGAGGTTTGAGATGAAGACTGCTGCATTGATTGTAGATATTTGTACTACTTTTCCTTTGGTATCCAGATAATTTAAATACATACTACATAAAAATTATCCCTAAGTAGGTAACAGATTGATACTTTTCGGTTAAGCATTTTCAACTCCGCTCTATTAAATCTAACCAAATAATGGTAATTAAAGTCATTTTTTTATAAGCACTTGTTTAGTCCTCTTTTAGAGGAACTTTATTTATAATACTGGGACTTTCAGTTCCAGGTGGTCGGGATTACTGAGTATTTGTTATTTAGTATGTTTTTTCTGGTGCAAGATGTGTGATTAGCCTAGTTAAACAGGGAAATAGGCAAAAAAACAAATATGTTATTAACCAAACACCCCCACACAATGAGGTCAAGTCAGAGATTACAGATTTCACTTATGAGTAATTAGTGTCTTTATGGAAATTAGTTAAAGTTGGATGTAGATAAATTTGGGTTTTGATTTAGAAAAAAGAACTAAGAAAAAGTTACTAATATCATGACAAATAAACCAACGAAAGCCCAGATTCTGGAACTTTCTCAAGACATGACACCTGTACATGGATATGTAGATGTAAAGATTCCTATAGAGGTAATGTGGGAAAATTTTATTCATCCTCATCACTGGAACCGTTGGAATAACTGCTTTTTTTGGGCTTTGAATAGTGAATTAAAACTAGGGGAACAGTTAATTTGGTGTTTTCAACCGATACGACGCTGGTTTTTATATAAACTACCCGCGATCGCGAAAATAATTGAGTTCAAACCCTTAGAAAAAGTCACTTGGGAGGTAACAATTCTTCCTGGTTTTTATGCTCGTCATACTTATTATATGCAAGATTTGGGTAATGGTATGACTCGGTTTGGTTCTTGGGAAAAGGCTACGGGATGGAGTTTTCGGTTATTAAAATGGTTCTGGATTCCTCATTTTGTATTTGTTAAGAACCGTTCTTTAGATGGTGGTAGGGTTTTAGAAAAATTTTATTCCCACCAGGGTTTCTTACATAATGAAAGTTTACCTCCAAAGAGCTATTGGCAGTTTTTTTTATCTTTGATACTAATATTATTTTTATTAATTGGAGGAAGCTTTGCTACATGGTTTTATTTATCTTACGTACATCAAACAGCTATTGAACTTGTTTCTGGAGTTAATGCTGTAATTGGTGGTGGGGGTAACTCTTTAGTTGTAGCAGCAGAGAAAGAAGTTTTAATCGTAGACCCTAAGTTTTCTCCAGGTTCAGAGAGTCTGCATAAATGGGTTTTTAAAAAGTATCCGAATAAACCAGTCACTCAAATCGTCAATACCCATTACCATTACGACCATACCCAAGGAAACATTCTGTATCCAAAAGCTCAGATTTACGCTCATCGTAATGTTCCCCAATTAATGAGAAAGCGCGATCGCACATGGTGGGAAAAGCATGAAGCAAGTATTCCTCAAGAAGATTATCTTGTTGATGGAAAAGATACTTTAAAGGTGGGTGATAAAGAAATACTATTAACTTATCCCGGTATTGCACATACCCATGGTGACTTATGGATTTATTTACCTAAAGAAAATATTATTGCTACGGGGGATTTATTATTTAATCAATATTATCCATTTTTAGATTTGGGTGAAGGTGGGGTTTCTATTCCTGATATGGTAACTGTGATTCGTCAAATTGCTCAACAGTATCCAACGGCTAAATATATACCCGGTCATGGTAAGATAGCTACCGCTCAAGATTTTCTCAAGTCTGCTGATTATTTAGATTTTCTATATACAAATGTCGAGAAAGCTTATAAGAATGGTTTAAGTGAAGATGAAGCTGTCAAAAGCATAGATTTATCTCAATGGAATTTACAGATATTACCTTCTTTACATAATGGTAAATTAACTTGGGCGACAGCAGAAAATAATATTCGCTGGGTATATAAGATACTGAAATCTTGAGATATACTTAGCAGTAACCTATGTAGAGACAACTCTCAAACCGGTCTCTACTATAATTTTTTATGTGCAATGAACGCAATGTGAGCTAATGGTAACTTAAAAGAATCATAGCGATCGCTAATTTCAACTTCAAAACCAATTTGACGAAGTATTTCTGCAATTTCTGTACCCTTATATAATCGCTGGAGGTGTACTTCATCATGTCTTCGGTAATCTTCTCCAAGTTTGCGGAAAGTAGTAATATGACGAGTTAATATATCTTGATTTTCTTCTTTCTCAAATAATACAATCCAGTCTTCCCCTTCGGTAAACCCCTTAACTGTTGTTCCAGGTTTAACTTGTCCAGGTTCTGCAATATCAAAAATAAACACACCACCACCTATTAATGCATCATACACCCGGTGAAACAGTGTTTTTAAGGACTCAATTCCTAAAGTCTCAACATTAGGAACTTCATCAAACAGATAATTGAAACACTCACCAATAGCGATCGCAGCATGACATGGTGGAATTTCGACATCAAATACCGAACTGACTACAAATTCAGCATCTTGCACCCTTGTTTTGGCAATATTAATCATCTCTTCAGAGATATCCACTCCCCAAACCTGATAAGAAGCTTTGATAAATTCTTGTGCAGACAAACCACTACCACAACCCAACTCTACTATTAAGCCTTTGGGTATCTGGTATTTTTGTAATATAGCTAAAATACCAGAAGTAGATTTGAGAGCGTAGTCACTAAAACCCACATCATGAATATACGCTAAATCCTCTTGGTAAAATTTAAAACTAATTTGTGTATTTTGTACCACTTTAAACCTCTCCATTATTTTCTTAGGACTTACGCACTCGTGACGAAAAACAAGGCTTTGCGATTGCTTTCCTACGGTCGCAATGACGGAATTTCGTTATTGTTGCGTAAGTCCTGTTTCTTTTTGTCAATTTTTAATTTTGTAGAACTAACAATAATAATTTGCTAAATTAATTTGCTAAATTCCAAAGTCTTGGTAGAAGATATAAGTAGTTGAGAGTTATAGTTGGGAAATATAGTTTTTAGAAATATAGTTTTTAGAAATATAGTTTAGAAATATCATTTTAAGTATAGTTTCTAGAAATATAGTTTTTAGAAATATCATTTGAAGCTATAGCCCAGAAATTAGAAATTGCTAAGGATCTTGGAAAAGTGGCTGAGAAAGGACGTACAGTAAACTTACAAAACTTAGAAAAAATTAACTCCAAAGACTTTTCATGGCGATTCTGGTTAACTTTACCTATTTACCCTTTTGGTAAACGAAGAACAATTTGTAAAGAAATTATTCCAGACAAAATTTGGATATTTGACCAACTTCAAGGAATTTTCTACGTTGTTGTACCAATCCGCATGACTGTAGTTAGTTTAGATGAAGGTGGTTTACTTGTCTATGCACCCGTTGCGCCAACTCCAGAATGTATACGTCTAGTTAAAGAGTTAGTAGCAAAACATGGCGAAGTTAAATATATTATTTTGCCAACTATCTCTGGTTTAGAGCATAAAATATTTGTCGGTCCCTTTGCTAGACATTTTCCTAAATCCCAAGTTTTTGTTGCACCACAACAGTGGAGCTTTCCCATAAACCTTCCCCTCACCTGGCTGGGTTTACCTTTATTACGAACCAAAGTACTACCACAAGATAGCGCTCAAACCCCCTTCGTTAAAGAATTTGACTACGCAATACTTGGTCCGATCGAACTTGGTGCTGGTAAATTTGCTGAAGTTACATTTTTACATAAATCATCAAAGACACTGCTGGTGACAGATTCAGTAGTATCTATTCCCGAAGAACCACCTGATATTGTCCAGCTAGATCCATATCCTTTGCTTTTTCACGCTAAAGATGAGGCTACAGATGTAATTAAAGATACAAAAGAAAATCGCCGCAAGGGGTGGCAACGTATAGCATTATATGGGATGTATTTTCGTCCTAGTAGTTTAGATTTACCTTCCTGGGGTGAAGTCTTTCGTAATTCTCTCAAAGCTCCAGACCGTTCTAAGAAAGCGTATTTTGGTTTATATCCTTTCAAATGGCAACAAAATTGGCAGAATTCCTTCTATCTACTCAGAGGTAACGGTCGTTTATTCGTGGCACCGATTTTACAAACTTTAATTCTGAACCGTGCTCCTAAAGAAACTCTTACATGGGCTGATAAAATTGCAAGTTGGGATTTTGTATCTATTATTCCCTGTCACTTGGACGCTCCAATACCAGCAAAACCCCATCAGTTTAGACAAGCATTTTCATTTTTACAGAAACATTGTACTGATAATTTACCACAAGAAGATTTTCAAGTTTTGAAAGATATTGATGCCAAATTAGATAAACTGGGTATACCTCCAGCACAAGATAAAGTATAAATAAAAGCTTTCTTAAACTAAGATAATATTAATAAACATTAAGAAATAAATCATCTAATTTGATTATCTTTAATAGATTTATGTAGGAAAAGAATGTAGAGACTGCTGATAAGAAGGTCTCTACAAGTATTTTGGGTTGAACATGGGTTATGCATAGGTTGCACATATTGTTACACATATTTAATTTCCCCCAGATTTCTAATGATGGTAGTTCATGCGGGTAAAATACCCTTCTGGGTTGATTACAACCTAAATAAAGTGATATTCAATTAATTAATAGGAAGTTCCTAAAATTAACTATTCATCTATTAACCAAGTCTCTTTAGTAACCTCTTCATCCAAAATCTTTTTCGGACGCACAATAACCACGACCTTTCCTAAAATAGTAACTTCTGGAGCAGTTTCAAACCACTGAAAATCAATTTCTCCAGAATTTTCGACTACGAAATAACTACCGCTGTCCCATGTTCTTTGAGCACGGTCAATAACAACTAAAACTGATTCAGCAACACTTTGATTCTGAGCTGGTAGTCTATCGCTATTACAACCAATTACTAATGCATCTTCGGCATTTAAAATTACTTGCCATCCAGGTAATCCTACCCATGCTTGCTCCCCAGAAAATTTGACTATTCCAAAGGAACCGATTTCAGAAACTCTGGGTACTGCTTGCAAATCTTCAGGTGTAAGGGGTAATTCTCCAACAACTGGTAGTATTCTAGGTAATTCAGCTTCAGATTCAAGGCGGTAAACCGGTAAGGTTGGAGCAGGACGTTGGGGAACTACAGTAAAGTCTGTAAGTAGCTTTTCTATCTGCTTTCTAGCACTTTCGCTATGAGCAAATTTTAAACCTCTGGCAATTAAATGAGAACGTTCTTGTAAATCTGATTTTTGTCGAGCAATTTTCCAACATTGATAAGTGATCGCATCACCTGCATGGGCAGAAAAGTTTTCTGGTAAATTACGCAACCGTGAATAGTCTTTTATCGCTCGGGCTATTTCTTTAGCCTCCTCACAGTTAAGTTGATGAGCAAAAGTTAACTCTGCTGCTGCAACACGTTCTTCTTGGGCAAGCAAACGCAACTCATATAAGATATCACTACCGCGCTGTTGATAATGCGATCGCACTGGTTCTGATGCACCATTTGTTTCTAAAGAATTATAAACCTGTGCTCCTACAACAACCTGATTTTGTTGAATTGGTTCAAAGCCAGTATCTTCAAAAATCGTCTGGGGATTATAACCAGCTTTTTGTAATTTTGCGATCGCCTTTCCCCACTCTACCCAATTACCCTGTTTCTGCCGTAACTTTTGCAATAACTCCTGAGCAACTTCTTGTTGTAAATTGTCAGAGTTAGAAGCATTGGGTGGTAGATTATTCATAAAATAAAATGTTAGATTTACTTAGGAACGTAGATTACTTGTTAAATTACTATTTCAAAGATATATTTTACGACTAATCTGTAAACTCTCCGATTAACCGCAACATATAGATAAATATTGTTGATGACTGGGTGAGTGTTGATGAGTAATAATTGATGGATAATACTTCATAGACGAAAGATAAAGGGGAAAGTATCAGTTATTAATTCATATTAAAATTGGAATTTAAGTTAAAATCGGAGTTAAAATTTTCTTTACCTCATTACCCATCTACATATCCGCAAATATTCGCAACTTAGAAAATGTGTTATGAATTAGACTTGGTATTGAATATAACTAAAAAGTTAATATTTACAGGAGTTGTCCTCTGGATAATCCCATACCTAAACTAGATAGAATTAGCCATCAATTAATGAGTATATCGCGCAGAAAGAAACAAAAAATCTTAGTGGTTGATGATGAACCGGATAATCTAGACCTACTTTACCGAACTTTTCGCCGCGACTTTCAAGTTCTCAAGGCTGAGAGTGGTACTAAAGCATTAGAAACTTTATCCACAGAAGGAGAAGTTGCTGTTATTATTTCCGACCAAAGAATGCCGGAAATGAAGGGAACTGAGTTTTTAAGTAAGACTTTACCTCAGTTCCCCGACACAGTGCGGATAATTCTAACTGGATTTACTGATATCGAAGATTTGGTAGATGCGATTAATGCCGGACAAGTTTATAAATATATAACTAAGCCTTGGGATCCTGATGAACTAAAAGCTGTTGTACAAAGAGCAGCCGAAACTTACGATTTACTCAAACAGAGAACAGAAGAATTAAACAGAGCAAATGCTCATATAGATTTGTTGAGAGCTTTGGTAGAGGTGAAGCAATCAGCCTCAAGCTTAAATTCAATTTTAGAAGAAATAGTCAAGTCTTTTGTAAATAATTTTGGTGTTGATAGTTGTATTTTACAACTCGTAGAAAATAACACTTTAATAGAGACACAAGGAAGTTATAGTAACGACGGTATTGTAAATAACTGGCTAGATAGAGACCCCCTTGCACAAGATGCGATCGCAACATCAGAAATGCAAGTTGCAGTTAATATATCAAAAGACCCAAAATTAGCTGATATCGACCATTACGGAGCTAGTAATGTTCAAGCTCATTTAGCGATCCCGGTTGTTTACGATCCTAAAGGAGCGATCGCATTACTTTCCCTACAATGGAAAAAACCTTGTACTTTACGAGAAGATGAACTAAGTTTAATTCGTTTATCAGCACAATTAGTGGCAATGGTTATTAGTTGTAACCGTCAGAGTGAATAATGTAGAGATGTAGTATATGCTCTAGTCTCTACTGGAAATATAGCCAATGTCCAATCAAATTCGCTCCATTTTTAACCGCATCGCTCCAGTTTACGACCAATTAAACGATTGGTTAAGTCTCGGACAGCACCGAGTATGGAAGGAGATGACGGTAAAATGGAGCCAAGCTGATTTAGGAGACGTTGCCTTAGATTTATGTTGTGGTAGTGGAGATTTGACTTTTCGTTTATGGGAAAGAATTAAGGTAAATCAAGCAAAAAATCAAACAAAAAATCAAGGAAAGGTTTATGGAGTTGATTTTTCGCAAGAATTATTAGAAGTTGCTCGAAAACGCTCTCAACGAAAATATCCCCTTCCTCAAATAGATTGGGTAGAAGCAGATGTTCTTAATTTACCTTTTCCAGACAATACTTTCGATGCTGCGACAATGGGCTATGGTCTGAGAAACGTTACAGATATATATTGCAGCTTACAAGAAATACATCGGGTTCTTAAACCAGGAGCAAAAGCCGCTATTCTTGACTTCCATCGTCCTCAAAGTTCCTTGCTAAGGAGTTTTCAGCAATGGTATTTAGATAATTTGGTAGTACCAACAGCTCAACGAATGGAGCTAGAATCAGAATACGCTTACATTAGTCCTAGCTTAGACCGTTTCCCCACAGGTACAGAGCAAATAAAACTATCTCTTCAAGTAGGTTTTGCACAAGCCACACATTATCCCATTGCGAACGGTATGATGGGAGTGCTAGTAATCAAAAAATTATAAGTTCTAAGTTTTAAATTCTAAGGTCTAAGTGAATATTACTTTCACATTTACCGTAACTCAAAATTTAAGACTACTATCAGTAAATCATTATTGTGGATTGGTCTAACATCTGGCTTTACATAACCCCCCCCATAGCAGGCGGAGTAATTGGCTATTTCACTAACGATTTAGCCATAAAAATGTTATTTCGTCCATATCGTCCGATTTATATTGGTCGCAAGAGATTACCCTTCACTCCTGGTTTAATACCCAGAAATCAAGAACGTCTCGCGAAAAATATTTCTCGAACGATTATGAATTCGTTGTTAACACCAGATGAACTGCAAAAGCTGGCACGACGACTCCTGCAAACTGAACGAGTGCAAAGTGCTATTCTTTGGCTATTACGCATGGCACTAGAACAAGTTCAGTTAGATAAAGAACAAAAAACAACTAAAATTATTGCCAATATCTTACGAGATTTATTAGGGGAATCCTTACCGCGTTTGCTAAAAGTCTTATCTCGACGGGAAGACTTTTTAGAAGCTCAAATAGATCAAATTTTTGATCAAATATTACTAGAATTTCAACTTACTGAAGAACAATCTTCTCGTCTAGCTGAATGGTTATTGCAAGTAGTGTTACCGCCAAATACTATTAGATTAGCAATTATCGATCTATTAACCGACCGGACAATTCAAGCCATTGACGAAAGCTTTCGGGAAAAAACTAGCGGTACTTACTGGGTAGTAGCAAACTTATTTGGTTTACGCAACAGTTTAAATCGTTTACGTACTTATTGTTTGGATGAAAAAGATGCCACAAATGCTCGGATTAGGGAACTGACCCAAGATTTACAAATTAAAGAACGTCTAAAAAAGTTTTTACACAACTTGTCTCTCCAAAATTTACCCGTTGCTACAGTTCGTCAGCTACGGAAAACAACTCGTGAAAGCGTCCGTCATTATCTACAAAATCGCGGAGGTGACTTTTTACAAGGTTTAAGTGATTCTCTAAATTGGGAAAATATTGCCGCAATACTGATTAAACGTTTGAGTACATCAGAAGTTATCAACACTTCTTTAGAAGTTGTTAGTCAAGAATTAGCTTTAATATTAGAGCGTTATTTAGAAAGAGATTTAGAAAAAATAGTTGCTCAGGTCATCCCAATTTTATCAATTGATCAAGTAATCATTGACCGCGTCAAGGCTACTTCTCCGGCAGATTTAGAAAATGCTATCGAAGGAATAGTAAAAAATGAATTACAGGCAATTGTCACTTTAGGGGGTATTTTAGGTTTTGTAGTTGGATTATTGCAAGTATTTTTATTATTAATTAATCAATATCTGTGATGTCAAATTATATAGATTCAGTTTTTAACCCCGTAATTTACCAACAGATACTAAAATTGCTACCCAGTTTTACGAAATTAAAAATGAAGCTTGGAAATGGATTTATGGGATGCTCGCAACCTACGGACTGAGAAACCATGAAGTTTTTAGACTTGATTTAGAATCACTCAAAGAAGGCGATCGCGTTATCAGAGTTGGTGAAAATTCTAAAACCGGTACCAGAATGGTATACTCGTACTATCCTGAATGGTTTGAAGAATTTCAACTCTCACGGGTGCAATTACCAAAGATTAACTTAGACCGTCCCAACGCTGATATTGGGCACGTCGTAACCGTTTGGTTTCACCGGAATATTGGGTTTAAACCTTATGACCTTAGACACTGTTGGGCAATTCGTACTTTAAATTTTGCTCTTAAAGACACCTTGGCAGCGAAACAAATGGGTCACAGCGTTAAAGTTCATCAGGACTTATATCACCATTGGATTGACGGAAGGTATCATCAGCAAGCTTTTGAGGAAATTACAGCTAGAAGTGAAAGACCGCGATCGCCAAAAATACCAGGGTTTACCAAAAATGAAGAAAGTTAAAAAACCAATTGAGGAAATGAGTTTAGAAGAGCTAAAAACTGAAGTTGCATCACTTAGAGAAGACTTTGAAAAATTGGGGGATGCTTGGAATGAAGAAATCCCCAAGTTAAAACATATAGTTTGGTTGCTTGAAAAAGCAGTCTTAAAAAAGTGAATTCTCAGTTATGAGTACTAAATTCTAGCTACTTTTTCAATTGTTCTCTAACCCAAGCCCTAAAAGCCCTGATAGCCGTATTTCGACCTGCTGTTCGACTCAACTCAAGATATTCGCTCATAACTTGAGCTACAGGTAAGCCAGGAAAGATTTTACTCTGGGAAGAAACTACATAAGACCCATCCTCTAGCAGATTGATTTGCAACTTACCCTTTTCAAAACGCCATAGTTCCGAGACTTGCAAAGTACTGTAAATGCTTGGATGAGTGCGAGAAGTGATATCAATTTCTAAAGCCAGATCCGGTGGTGGATCTTGGGTTAAATCAAGACGTTTCTTACCTCGGATTTTGCTTTCATTTTCAATATAAAAGCATTGGTCTGGTTCAATTCCTTGAAGCATTGCTTGATTTTTAAAAGTTGTAGAACCAAGACTTCTAAATTCAATATCTAATTCTTCTAAAAGTGCTTTGATTAAATCACCAATAATTTCTTTATCATCTTCATGTTCTGGCAATGGTGCCATAATTTCTAGCACTCCTTGGTCATAAGCCATACGGGTAGATCGATGTTCTCCCAATTCATCAAGAATACCTTCAAGTTCTTGCCAGGTAACATCTTGTAACAGTACCCGTTGTCCTGGTGGAACATTAATACGTCCAATGCTCAAGAGCATATTACCACTCCCGGTTTTTATAGGATTACTACTAGCTTAAAACCCACATTCCGCACTTCAGAATGTAGTATATAAAAGTACAAATTTTTTCCGATACTAGTAAATAAAAATACTCAGAATACTGAAGTAAGTTGGTACCCAGAAATAAACTTTTCTACTGGCTATAAACTTTAGTTTAACAGGTACAAGATGTGAGCGACCCACAAGGTGGGAATTCCGGCATTCAAAATTCAAAATTCCTTCTGCAAAATTTAATTCTACCTTGCAACGACCTGTACTAACACATTTTTCGATAAATTCTAAAACCCTTGATATATGAGGGTTATAAAATGTGCAAGTTAGAAGTAAACACCCTTGTTTCAGATTTTTTTGTGACCCCGCTTCTCTATATTATTTTTTAGGGTCAACTTGCAATACTTTGAGTGAGACAATAAAAAAAACTCAATTGTTAGGGGTAAAAAATGTCTCCAATATTAAAAGCAGAAATAAAAAATATCGACCATCTCGGAATAGTAGCTGGATTAATTGATGAAATAGGAATAGTTAAAACAATTAATTCCAAGTTAGGAATAGACCCTCGTGAGAAGATTTCAGCAGGAAGATTTATTTTAGCTACTAAGGAACGTGGATGATGACAAATTAAAACCAGAAGAAATCATTACAAATTATAAAAATCAACAATCTTGTGCTAACTGTGCCTTTTTTAATGTGAAACTATTTATTAATAATCCGCTCAACCGAGATAGAAACATCATCAAATGCAAGGGATTGAATCGTTCCTGTTGTGAGCGTAAATTTAGTCGAGTAATCTCTGTCTAGCGGTTCTCTAAATACTACTAAGTGCATCTTTTTGAGATTAACAACCCAGTATTCCTCAATTCGGGCTTCAGCATAAATTTTGCTCTTTCTCTCCAAATCCTTCTCTAAACTGGAATTGCTGTACTCAATTACCCAAAAAATATTTTCAACATAGGGATGATGTTCTCGGTAATCCCTTCCTAAACGTTGAACTATGGATAAATCTGGTTCGGGTTCGGAATCATTGGGTAAAGTAATTGGTTTTGCTTGACGAACTTTAACACGTTTTCCCAGCAGTTCACTCAAATATTCCCCCGCCTCATGACTACAATAAGCGTGTAGTTCGCCTTCTGGTGCTATTTCAACAATTTCTCCTTTTAGTAGCTCAACTTTGCGATCGCGCAAAATTCCAGCAGTAATCATGTTGTGATAGTCATCGATAGTCCATTTTGCAGCAATGAGAGTCATGCTAATTGCTTTTTTCTATAACAGTGGTGTTCAATTCTATTTTATCTAAGTCGCTAAATACCCCGAACGCAGTAAGGTATTTTTCCACAATCATTACAAATCTGCAATTACTTAGTCATAAATCATTCATTCTCATTAATATCTCATGTCTGTACTCAGTCATGGTTGCATTTAAATGTAATTAAGCAAGAAAAGAAAAAGCAAAAAAAGCATTGTATTGTTTCTTGCTTGTTAACTACATTTGAACATATATAAGGATAATAATTATGAAAATCTCACGTAGACTTAGCCGCGAACTCATGCTAATTGCTTTCGATTTAGTTGATGGTAACGTTGATGACTTAGAAGCAATGTGCGATACCTTAGAAGCAGTTGCAGCAGAAGGTAGAAAGGAGCTTGCGTCCAGAAATTCATCAACCTAAGTTATTTTCTAGGTACAAATCGCAATACTGACATGACATTTAAATTATTGGACTTTGGACAAAAATTGATAACTTAACTAATTGAAATAATAAAAACTAACCAGGGGAAAGTAATAATTACTTTCTCCTTTTTCTTTTATAAGTACTTAATCAAATCAACTCAGTTATGAATTATCTATAAGTCACTCATGCTCATTAATATCTCATATCTATACTCAGGTACGAGTGCGATTGAATGTAATTAAGCGAAAAACAAAGTCTAACACATCTAAATAAAACTAGATTTTCTCATTTGGCTTAATTTTTGCTTTCACACACATTAAATATATGAGATTAACTGAAATGAAACTTGTTACTACTGCTAATACTATTTTTAAACAATCTACATTACCTAACTCAGAGTTAGCTGATTACGAAAAAGTTGATGTACCTGTTGGAACTGAATTTGATGTCATAGCTTATCTAGAAATGGGTGAATATCTCAAGTTTACTTTCAAAGATGGGTTTTTAAGTGGTCGAAATACTTGGATAGCTGATATCGAAGATATTGAATTAGTTGGTGATGATGGTTTAAAAGTAATTGGGGAATACAAGCTGGGCGATAAATTACCTACGAAAGTCAATTTAGATGTACCTTATCTAAGCCAGCTTGATAACAAATTCCAGCCTACTAAAACTTGCAATGTTACCTGTGTTGCAATGTGTTTATCTTACTTTGGTATTCGTTCCAAAAATCCTAACGAACAACTTGAGGATGAACTATTTAAGTTTGTTGAAAGTAAGGGA
>JBCCDM010000018.1:0-27548 GCA_039030795.1 Cyanobacteria bacterium P01_A01_bin.84 | reverse complement strand
GCGATTTCCGACTCGCTGTAAGCTATGCTGCTACTAGCTTTGAGGCACTTCTGTCCCCATTTTCCCTATAGAAATACCCTCCCCCCATAGCGGAAAAGGGGACAGTAGCAAATAAAACTCAGTATAGTTAATTATAGTAGCTATTAAAGCCTCTGTAGTAGCATATGGGCAAATAGGCGTACTTTTGGTTGACGTGCCTCCTAGACCCCATAGCGCCGCTCTGGTAGCACGTTGGCTGTAATGCTTATTATCTCGTTATTAGGATATAGAGCCGGGAATATGAGGTAGCAGCATTAAACCCCACTACCGCGAACGGTGTGGGGAAAGACTGGCATTTCTTACGTATTATGATTAGAAAAGACCTTGTATTATATGAGATTTATGGGTAAATCTAATAGAAAAGCTAGCTTATTAAGGGAGATGAAAGGGCAAAAGCTTTCTAAGTTTGTTAAGCTTCCTCCTATTAATAGTAATAATTTGCCAAAACCAGAGAAATTGCTACCGGATTATGGGGAGTATCTTTTAAATTTTGGTTTTGATGAAACTAAGCCTATTATGATTTCAATTGGGCAATATATGATTGCTCAAGATGCTCCTCAAGAATGGCAATTACAAGGGGTTTTAGATAACGCATATGTTTTTTCAATTTTGACTGATTATGAACAAGGTAAGCGGATAAAACGAGACAACCCACATAATTTTGAATGCAGGTTATCGCCTAAAGAGGAATTTAAAGACCAATGGGGTAACAGGATAATACCTCTCAGATTGGTTAAAATACTTGATTAGGTTTGAACCGGACAATTATGCCTGGTTTTGAGTTATTTTATTTTTTTGGCTACTGAATTATTTATCAGCCCAACTAGTAGGCACATAAGGTTTGTCGGGGGAACTCCAGAATTTATCAAATTTCATACTAGTTACAACTCGTAATTCATCTTCTTTGACTTTATTTTTCTTTTTATCAAAAACGTAATGCCTTATGGTATCTCCTATTTTTATGGTGTTTTTGTCTGTATCTGGGTGTGGTTTGATTTCCTTAAATAACTTTTCGTGTAGTTTTAGTTCCGTAGGTTGGTCGCTAGGTACAAATCCTTTTAGGTAAACATCGTATTCCTCAGCGAATCTATCAGAGACAAAGCTGTAAGCATTTTGCCAGTGTTGAGCATTACAAACTACCCCTACCTCATCATGAACCATGTTTACTAAGGTAGCCCCCCATTCTTCGGGCATTTCTTCAACACTAGCCATAACTTTTTTAAGTGCTGTAGCTTCTGACCGTGACCATTGACAAGCAATTAAGTTAGTAGTTGCTAAGTCACCATTTTTACGGGCATAGAGCAGCTTAACTCCATCAGGTAGTGTAGTCATATTAAAAGCAACACCACCAAAATTAAGCTCGTTGGCTTCAGCTTCAGCACGTATTTTTTTGATGTATTCGCCTATCCCCTGGTATAGCCCCCAGAATTTATTAAACATAGCTTCGCCAGCACTTACACTAACAGCTTGCCCAATAGTGCCTGATAGAACTTTACGCATCTTGTCCGCTTGCGCTCCGTTTAGAACTGAGTAGAAAAGTGTTTTAGCTGCGTCTCTAAAGCGTTTACCAGCTTTTTCGGCATCTAATGTTTTAAATGCCTTAGCTACTTTAGCGGTGCGTATTTCTGCTTCTGGTAGGTCTTTTACAAAATCGCGTATTTCTGGGAAAGCATCTAAGCAAGTATCGTCTTCAGCTAGTAGCGCTTGCAGTGCCATCATGGAAAACATTGAATGTGCGTCCATGTTGTCATCTTCTAGGACAGATTTACCAAAATCACATTTACCAAACCCTACGGCTAGTCTACTGTGACTGGCGTTTGCATCTTCAGTAAAGAACGCTTGCGTACCATTTGTAAGCTTGAATAAACTCCTAATGGGGATTGTTTCTTCAATACTTGGTTTATCCCAGAATTTTAATGGGGTTGCTTTGGTATCCTTAATGTACCCGAAAAATCTACCCTTAGCGTTTTTGATAAATGCTTGTAAGTTTGGAGTTCCTAACCCGTTTTGGTTCCCGCAACTCATTCTACCAGTACCGCTTAGTACCCCATATTCTGTTTTGCAAGTACCGTGAATTTCAACTGATAAAAGAACTTTACTTAATTGAATAATTGCTGCATTAAAACTTCTGTGAGCTTTTAAAACCAATAGTTCTGGTATGTTGGGGTTATCATTGATAACATCTTTAGAAGTACTTGTAAAGGCTTCAGTAACTAGGGGTAGTTCTAAATCTGGGTTATCTAAATCAACCCCTAATGATTCAGCCATTTCTTGTGGGTCAAATGGGTGTTCTCGGTCTATGTATCGCTTATTTAATTCAGTAACAATGGTTTTAGCTTGAGTAGGTTTACAAGGCATTTGTAAAGCTTCCCAATCTTGTTCTACATCAGCTTTTACTTTTTCAAGGGTGCTGATACATTCACGTAATTCTTGAATATCAACAGGAACCCCGCGCCACTGCATTTCAGTAGTTACATAAATGTTATGATTTTCGGTTCCCAGTGATTGCAAGTTATCGTGTCTACCTTGTTCATTTTCAAATTCAGCAAAGCCCCATTTACTTGGGTTATGGAAAATAAGTTCTAATCGTTGCTTGAGTGTTAAAGTTAGTACCGCATCTTTAGCAGCATAAATAATTTGAGAATCGGTTAGTAATTCAGCCCCCCAGTTACTCATTTGCTCGGTTTTATCTACTGGTAAGTTAAGAAGATTGAAAATACAGGATTTTAACCCGTAATCACCTTGCATTACTCTACCAGCCCCACAGTCACAGTGTAAGAGTTTGGTAGCTAGCATCGTACAATAAGGGTTTTTAATGATTAACCCGTACTTACGAATACTAGAAGTATCAAATTTGAGGGTATGCCCCACAATTACGTTACGTTTGAATAATTTTTGTATTTCTTCCCAAGCATCCTTAAGCCATATGGGAATTGCAGGAGCATCACATCTACCCAGGTCTATCACGTAAGTTCGGATACCATCGCTAAACTGCATCAATCTTACTTGGTTGTTGTTCTGGTCTAATCCCGGCTTAATTTGCTGGTTCTTATTTGTTTGGGGGTTATGCCAGTACCATTTATCATTTTTGATGAAACAAATTTCTTTGTGAATTGCGCTTTCGTAAGTTTCAGTATCAAAGCCTATTTCTGTTTTCTCCTGCTGCCAAATTTTTACTTGTTCTACAAAGCTGGCAACATTTTTAGCAGTAACTATTTCAATAGGAATTTTGACTTTGGGGTTAAACTGGTAGGTTTCCATCAACACTTTAGAGTGAATTGATAACCCGTAGTCATTTCGTGGTAGCCGTCGTGCGGATTCCAGCACGGCATCTAACCCAAATATTGCAACAAGTTCTGCTGTGGGTTTTTGTTCAATTAGCGCTCGCCCAATATTAAAGTATTGCTGAGTTAGAGTAAAATTATCAAATTTATCTTTCACAAACTGATAAAGAGCATTAAACCTTTTTTCTCTAGATTTAGCATTACGGGTCGGGGCTATGCTTTTAAATAGTTTTACTTTTTTAGTTTTATCTGTAGTTAGCGATTTAGCTCTTATTTCTGCTTTGCACTCAAATTTATACCCTATTTCAGCAAAAATATTTTTAAGTAACTTTGGGTCTGCGGTATTGATTTTGTCATAATGCCACCCAAAAATAGCTCTGAATTCTGCTGCTTTGTTTCTTACGTTGTTAATTAACTTAGTTATTGGTTCAGGTATTAGCTGTTGCTTGTTAGTACCTGTTAGGTATAAATCAGCTATTCCGTGCTTAAGGGCAAAGTTTAAAGCCTCGTGAATCCCCACTTCTTCAAGCAACAGAACTTTTTGAATAAAGGAACCGTTTACAGCGTCGTGCTTAAATATCTTAGTCCCTTCTGGGTCATCTAGTAGTTTTGTGCTGTTATATATGGGGATTCCTTGGAGTCTTAGAAGCCGTTCTTGTTCTTGGAATTCTGCTAATTTACGTCCTTTTGTTAACCAAAAAAGTAATTCTTCCCCTTCAAGTAACCCTACCTTTTTATCAATTAAGTCTTGTATAGAGACAGTATCATAACGGTAAGAAAGTTTTTGGGCATAGTATTTATTAGTAGAGTCCTGCTGCTCTACCGTTAGTGCGGGTTGTTCCTTATATTGAGAAACAGTTTTATCGTCAATATCCGGGGCGTAAAATTCTCTTTGGGCTTCTTCAATAATCCTACGCTCTTTGATTTCAAGTAATCTATCCCTAACGGCATTTTCTACTTCTATTTCTAATGATTCTATTTTTGCACCTTGCGCTCTTAATTTGCTAAATATGTACTCTTCGCGGTTGAGTAATTGCAAGTTTTGAATTGCTTGAAATTGGTAATACTCATTTTCTAACGCTAAATCTTCTACGTCTAAATTAATAGATAAATCAAATGCATTTTGAATACCGCTATTACCAAGTACAGCATCTTTAGTTTTAGCGTTAGTAGCTTCGGATATGGTTTTTATTTGGTTTGAGTAGTATCTTTTTACTTCACCCTTAGATTTAGCCCCATTAGCTCTTAAACTATTACCAACGTAACCACCAAAAGCAAAATAACGAGGTATATCTAATTCCCTAATTCTCATAGATAATTGGCAAATACCATTAGGGGAAGTGCTAGCCATATGTATTAGTACAATGGCATCCGGTTTATAAATTTCCGGCTTTAAAGAAAAACCTGATTGTACGCTTGGAGATGCTAAAACTAATAAATACTTATCTATTAGGTTTAATTGCCCTTCTATAACTATTTTGTAAGCATCATGCCCTTTGGTTTTAGTTGTTTTAGAATCCAAAATTAAAATTAATTCTGGTGGTACATCTTTTAACCCGAATAACTCACCACCTTTACTAAATAATTCTGCTAAGTTACCAGTACCATAAGTACTAGTAGTTTTTTGGCTGTCAATTCCTAAGAATACGCGCTTATTTTCTGCAAGTAATTTTAAAGTAAAATCAATTGCTTTTTCAGCAGTACCCAAGTTATAACCTACAAATTTATTGCGTTTATAGGTGTTAGCATATTTGCAAATATCTTTATCTTCTACCCCTACAATTTTTTTGATTACATCACAATGAAAATCAGTTATATCCGCTGATAAGTAAAGTCTGTTTTTAGCGTTTCTAAGCATTGCGGTTAGTAACTCTACAACTTCTTTACGAGTTTTAGATATGGTGCTACTTTCTAGCAAGCTTTCTACAACTTGGGCTACTTCATCAATTACCAGAATTTTACCTACCATTTGGCTACCATCGGCTTTTATTTTTAATTTGCCGTGGGTAGAAACTGATTCTAAACAGCAAACAATACGCTCCCAATTAGCGGTAGGGCTGATATCATCGCGGTAAAAAATATTTACTCCCTTATCGCGTAAATCTTTAGTTATCTGTCGTCCTAATACACGTAAAGGTGAAATTATTAATACTCCTAATTCTTCTAATGCTGTTAATACACTAGAAAGTGAAAAAGTTTTCCCCGCTCCCATTGGTGCTTGTACAAACACATCGGAATATTTAAGAACTAATTCCAGTATTTTACCTTCACTGATATATTCGGAATTTTCAACAACTGTAGGCGTGTAAGCACAGCTAGCGGATATCCCCACCCAATCTTTACTAGGTGTAGTTGCTTCCAAAATCCCCTTTAAAGTATCAGCGCCGTGGTTAGCAAGTATTGCTGAAAAGTCTTTACCTAGCTGCTTATCCCAAACATCGACTATTCGGACTTGCTTACCTGACTTTCTTAAAAGTTTGGTGAGTTTATAAATGTGATGCTCCACATGAAGCTGCTTATCAACACTTGTATCGATATCAAACCCTATGCTTATAGAGTCATAATCAGATAAAAGTTTTTCTAAATCTTGGTGTAATTCTGCCTTATCAAACGCCCCAGGTATTCCACTGTAGGCTATAGCATTAAATCCTAGAGTCCAAGCAGCAAACGCATCATATACACCCTCTGTAACTATTACTTCCTTGCTGGTTGCATTTGCTACGAAATGCTTGAAAAATCTTTCTCCTGTACCTTCGGTTTGAAGATAACGCTGGTAAAACTTTCCTGTCCAAATAGGTTTATCTAAGCGCGTTAAGTAGCAATTGCTAGTATCTGACTTAAATACTCTACCAGAAACACCCTCACGCACAGTAAACCCATCTTTTTTCAAATTAGATGAGTAAGTAGAAAATTTATTTAATTGTGCTTCTGTAAACCCAGGTCTAATTCTATTTCGTTTATCCCGAACTTTTGATATACTAGGAGCAGGTTTGTAACTGCAATTTTTTGTGTCAGTTAGAAGCGGATTATCAATATTTTTAGTAATGCTACCCTCGTCAGTTACGAGAATAGCTTTTAAACTTTTATTAGGCATCTTTCACCTGTTTGTATTGAGGGTTATTTACAAATCTTGAAAAGTGCTTAGGGGTGCGCCAACACCCCGTCACACAATCTAATTACTGAAACCTCTTACCGCCAAGTAAGAGGTTTTATTCTTCCCCTGAGTCTTCTTCGTCTCCATCAAGGAAACTAAAGCTGTCTTCATCAGGAGTCCAGAAACCGTTCTCCTCATAGAGTTTAAAGTTTATAGGTTCGTCAATAAGCTGGGTTAAATCAAACTGGAATGAATCTTTTTCGCTGATTTTTGCGGGTACGACTTCCAAAGCTTGTAAGAAACGAACAAGTTTTGAGTACTTCATGGAACCGTCTTTGTACTCGAATTTTTTACCAGTGATACGGCAGTTAGTACGTAAGTATACGTTCATTTCCTCCCCGTCCTCATCAACTACTTGGATGGTGAACTTAAACTTATTGGTTAACTTGCCAGTTTCACGATTTTTGTCTTTTACGCGGTCAATTGCTGTGATAACCCCGTTAATTTTGTTGTTTTCGTCAATAGCTGGTATTTGTTCAACATCCGTTAATAAAGTGTTACTTGTCTTGATTTGCTTGGATTCGGTGGTTTTAATTGCTGTGAATTTAGCCATTATGGTATTTGTCCTCGTTTTGTGATTTACTAGTGAACGGTATGTTATTTGCTTTACCCTTCACGGCTACTATTGTAAAATAATTGTTTTACGTTTATTTTACGCTTGTGCCACTTTACATAACTGTCATACATTTGCATTACGAAAGTAAAACGTTTACAATGTGTGTATAACATTTGTATGACAAGGGAATATATTTAGATGGCTAGGGATAAAGGTATTAACATTCGGGTTAGTGAAGAAGATTTAAACCTGATTAAGCAAACCGCTAAAGATAATGGGTATGATAAATATTCAGAATGGTGTCTGAATATTTTGTTAGATGCTTGCGGTAAAACTTCTATAGAGGATGAGTTAAAAGCACTTCGAGAGCGCGTAGAACGATTAGAAAAAATAAATCAAATTCAAGCCGCTTAATATTACTCGTTCACAGTCATTTGTTTCTAAACTTTCATCCCTAACCCCTAGCATTTACCCGTGCTAGGGGTTTGTTTTTGGTTTCATGCTACTCAGTACCTTGAAAATCACCTCCATCACCGCAGTACTTTGTCATAACTACCCTGGCTAGCTTGTATATCTTCATCTATGCAGATTTTTTGACCTAATACACTTGTACCTATACGGTTGAGTACATTTCTTTGTTTTGGGGTCAGGTATCGACGGGCGTATATAGACTGTAGAAATTGAACATCCCACGAGCTTAAACGGGAGCGGAAATTCTCTAATAAATTATCGATAGCTTTCTGACGCTGGATAGTGGTAATGCTGGTACTGGGGTGGGGTCTTTCAACCACTGGAGGTGTTTACCGCAATCGCCACATTTGAGCCGTCCATATTGCTTGGTAGGTTCATTTTCTCCAGTTTGACGGATAAGGTTGGTGGACTTGCAACGAGGACAATAGTTGTATTGTTCGGCTGTTTTACTCATAATAGAAGCAGAATTTTTTGTTTTTTGAGTTCGCGTCCTTATATGTGTAGGGATGCGATTTATGTTTGAGGATTGATGCATGGATACATCAGACAAAGATGCATAGATGCATCATAGTCTCAATCCCAAGCCAAATAAGACTTTTGGGTGCTTTTCGGTTTCTGATTTCAAACTATATCTTTACAATACCAGGCAAAAATATTCTGTACGGCTGTACGTCTATATTTACAAAGGTTTACAATTAATCAGTGTTTCTTCTTTTTCTTGTGTCCAATTTTACCCCCACAACGTTTTTTGCTTGGGAATGTTGATAACCCTGCATTTACTGGATTAGAAAGTTTCGCGTTCTTTTTTCGGGAACTATTAGCTGACTTGTATGCTGCTAAGTACGGTCTATAGTAATTTTTATCAAAATCGGGGTTTTGTAGTGCTACCTCATAAGCTAGAGTTTCTACATAGCTATTCATGCTATATAGTAAATCTTCTGTTTTTACTACATATTGTGGCGGTTTTTCCTCAAAATTATTCATAAAATCAATGCGATTTTTGTTATTTCTATATAATTCTTCTTTACTATTAGCTGTACATAGAGCCATTTTTCTTAGAATTGAAATTTCTACTAGTAACCAAATAAAGTTGTGATTACAAGGTAAGTATTTTCTATTGCATAATTCATAAATAAGTTCGTATCTTCTAGCAGTGAGTAAAGCTTCTTTTTCTAACCAGTTGTAGCTATTGTTATTTTTTAACGGGGTTGTATTTTTCTTTAAATCCCAATATTTTAACCAAGTACTAATACCTTGATAGTGTTTAACCAAATCTATCCAAATGGTTTCTGAAATAAACACTCGGTCAATTCCTACATATCTCGGTAATCGGTCAAACACATTAAGAGTAGTCTGATAATCGTCTTCGATTAATTTTTCAGCTACTTTTAAATCTAGTATTGTGAGAACCTTATAAATTTTGTCGAGTAAGTACTCTAAACAGATGACTTCAGGATTTAAGCACTGTTTTAAGGATAAATTAAATAAAGCTATGTAAATGCTATTATCATCAACAGCTACCACAGGTTTTAGAGAATAAACCCGCGATTTAGAGTTTAAATCATATGAAGTAACCATAACAGGTTTTTCTTCATCTTGATAAATTAAAATTTTATTGAGGTAGTTTCCTATTTTTTCATAATTCATTTTTACTCCTAAAATAAGCTATAAATTTTTTACCTGATTGAATAACGATGTTCAAAGTATTAATTTTATAGTAGTAGGATAATTAACCGCAGTAAAACCACCATGCCAAGAAAGAAAAAACTTCCAATTGATTACGGCGAGCGTAGACAAGAATTAATTGAATTGCTTGATTCTATAGCTAAAAGTGAAACCACCCCTGCAAGATATAGGATAGAGGCTATTAAACAATTAAATGAGTTGTTATCCCAAGCCGAAGAGATTAAACAAGCCGAAAAAGCTAAATTAGAAAAGTCGGCAATATCTCACAATCAAAGTGTTAGTGACCGCCGACGTGAAGAGTTTGAAACCCGCTTTTTCCATCAGAAGCGACTGTCTGACCTTGAATGGGAATTAAGAGAAAGGACTGAATTAACAAGACTTTTAAAAAAGAGAGGGTTTACAAAATCATTGGACGGTTTGACCAAGGAACAGAAGGAAGCAAAACAGCGTAACTTA
Organism: Cyanobacteria bacterium P01_A01_bin.84; assembly: GCA_039030795.1. Lineage (GTDB taxonomy): Bacteria > Cyanobacteriota > Cyanobacteriia > Cyanobacteriales > Nostocaceae > JBCCDM01. Next base: position 17,902 of record JBCCDM010000018.1, on the reverse strand, counting down.
TGGGGGATGGTTTATCCCGATAAACCTTTCCCTGATAAAGATTCTGAACTAAATACTTGGTATGAAAATTTTTTAGATTAATAAAATTATTTCATGGTAGTGAGTACCATGAATTTTTGATTTTATTCACCGTAGAGTTTTAGATACTCTTTTTCGATAGTTTCGAGAATCATTTCAACGTTGATATCACTTCTGTTACGGTAACGATTGTTGTAATAGGGGTCTAAGTTATGCTTTTTAACGTGGTCTGTATACATTACCTCATGTTTTTGAATCCATTTTTTAACAGCTTGTCCGTTAACACCTGTAAGCTGTCGGAGTATTGGATTAGTAGGACTAAGCTTATATTCGGGGGTATTATCGTTATAAGCAGTTATCGCTTCCCATGTTCGATTTAATTTTTCTTCTCCACTGCCAATTTTACGGCTTCTAAATAACATCTGGTTATCCATTTCACCCACTTCAGGTAAATCAAGCTTGCGATATTCTATTTTTTCTTTCAGTGTTTGTATTTCAGCATCTTTATCAGCTAATTGTTTTTCTAATTCTGCAATTTTTGCGTTTAATTCTGCAATTTTAGCCATGTCTTCAGTTTCCTTAATTTCAATTTTTACTATATTTTCAAGCAATGGGATGTCTGTTTTATCCGGTTCATAATCGTCATAATTTAAAGTAGAAGCGCTTACTTCACCATTGAAACTAACACTCCCACCTTCTTTAAATATGGGGATGATATGACCTGCAATCACACCAGCGTATTGAATTCTGGCTTTATAAGTACCTTTAGGTACATCCCTTAAAGTTAAAATTTTCAGAGTACAAGCTCTAAGTAAAATATTTTTTCTATTTTCTCCATCATTTATTTTTGGTAAAAAACCAAAATATTCTTCTGTAACAGTACGTAATTTGCCTCCCACAGTATTTTCTAATGTCTTCCAAGCATCCGATTCATGAGTTCCTACATCTATCAAATTATCGAATGCACGATTAAATTTCTGTACTTCTTCATTGTTTCTAAACTTATTTAATGCTTGCAAAAATTCATTAGTAGGGATTAATAAGGGAACAATTGTTGTAGGATTTTTACCGCGTTTTTTACCTAGTCCATCGAGTTTTATAGCGTATTCTTTGTAAATAATGTATTGTGGCGGATTATCAACCGATTGAAAATTACCGTTAATTACTATTTCAAATGGACGGCGTGCGGATACGGCAATTAACCCTACACCCAATTCCCAAGGGTCATTTGAATTTAATAATTGTGTAGCTGTAGCGATATATCTATCCAGTGGGAAAACCTTGGATTCTTCCTTTAAAGCGTCTGCTAATTCATCTTTAGACTTGGATTTATTAGATTTTCTTGCTCTAACTTCTTCATCAGCTTTATCCCAATCTATATCTGAGAGTCCAGTAAACTTAAAAAATTTATGGCGGTCGATGGGACTTTTACCCTTGAAACTGTAAGGAAAGAATAATTTTTTAGGTAAATCACAGCTTGATGGTGTTAACTTCAGAAATAATCTTGCATAGGGTCTGAGCTTATTAGATTTAGACTTGGGAGCTAAATTTTCAGTACCTAATTTTTCTAACAGTTGTTCGCACTCAGTTTGTAATTCGTTTTCATCTGTAATTTTAGAAACTCGGTTAAAAAATTCTTGTGGAGTTTCCTTATTAATTTCTTGTGGTGGGGGTTGCTTAACAGCTTTAATCAATTCATCTTCTAATTCTTGTCTAGAAATACGGGAGTAGTTTTTGATTTTGTAAGTCTTAGCGTAGTCCTGCAATACTTTTTTGTTTGCGGCTGTGCGGATATCTGTTTCTGTAATTGCGGTAGTCATTTTCGTATATATCGTTTGTGTATATAAAGAATATAACTAGTTAATCTTGTGTTGAACAGTTTATATGTGCCACTTTGTCTAAAAATGTTAAACTGTCACAATTAACTAGTTCAATAGTTTCGGTAATACTTATATACAGCGTATATCACTATTACAGGGGGTGACTGAAGAAATATTAAAATAGATTTTCAACGAAATTATCTAAATCACAGCGCTTCACCCGCCAACTCTTCCCAATCTGTTTTGCTTTAAGATTCCCTTGCCCAATCGCTTCTCGTAAATACCCCTTAGAAAGCCCGGTCATCGCTTGCGCTTCATCCAGTGTGAGCAATATCTTAGATTCAATAGGCACAGTAGGCTTTTTATCCCCACGGGTTATGAGCATTTCAACCATACCCGCTAATCTATCAATTACTCTAAACTCGCCAAACTCCGCCATAGTTACAGGCACAATATCCGGTTCATCATAAACCTCTGTCGTGATTTGGCGAGATTCTACCGCAGGCTTAATTGTGGGTTGGTTTAGTTCTTCCTTAAAAGCTTCCAACTCCCTTTGGTCAAAGTTAGCAGTAGGTCTGGTTTTACCTTTTTCGTACCTAACAGTTAACTTACCTTGCTGTACGTAGCGCTCCAAAGCGCGGACGCTAACCCCCAGAAATTCTGCTGCTTGCTTCTTATTCATAACTAACCCCGCCAAACATCGTCAAATAGTACCATGTTGTCTGGCGACATTTGACGGATAACTGTAATGACCGATTATTTACTCCGAATTTGATAACTCTTGAATTAACTCTTCCGGGGTTAAAATTCGCGGAGTTGTGACCGGGAAATCTTTTTTATTACGAGTAACAATAGCATCTAAATTGTTGAGTACCGCAGCACCGTACAAAATAGCGTCTTCAAAATCTTTAAAATTGGTAGCAAGTGCCATTGAAATAACAGCTTGATTTACCGTAGCGACTTGGCAGAAAGTTGCAATTTCCCTCAAAAATTCAAGAGTTAAATCTTTACCTTTTTCTCTACGAATAATGTAGAAAAGGTCGCCAAAAGAAGAAGCACATATGTAACCTTGAATTTGTTTTTGTTCGGCAAGTGATAAAACAGTCTCACTATTATTAAAAAAGGGCTGTCTTTCAAGGGCAATATCTACAATGATATTAGTGTCAAGTAGAACCTTCACAAATTATGTTTCTCCTTCAAAGCTTCCCATCTCGCTTCATCAGCATCAAAATCAGGAGGAGCGGGTTTTGTCTTTTCAAACCAACCTTGTAATGTCTTGATTTTTGTTGGTCTTCTAGATGTTTCTGCTTGCGATTCGGTGGCGGTTTGCGTGGAATTCTTAACCTCGTCAGCTACCTGTAAAATAATTACTTCCACATTTCCGGGTGGTATTTGAATTGGCTCAGAGACAACTAAGTTACCCGTCGCGTCAATTTTGCCTTTGGCTTTGTAAGCTTGCATATTACGATTCCAGTTTATTTCTAGGATAAAACACTATGACCTCACTCCGCCCTCTTCGGGCTATAACTAACCCCGCCAAACATCGTCTGTAACTCGATGATGCTGTGGCGATATTTGACGCACCCTACAAGAAAACCCCCAGTGCTGCGTAAAATTAACACTAAACTAAGAGCTAGTTGCCAACGTAAAATTGGAATCTAAGTAATTAGGGATTAAAAAGATATTTTAGAAATTTTGATTAGTTTGATTAGATTGGGGTTGAGTATTAGAGATGTCGTTTAACAGGCATTTCCCGACATCTGCCCCGACAGGTGACAGCATCGCTAAGGAATAAGCCGCGCCTAAAACCTGTTCGTCACTGACTTCTAGGTATTTTTGTAGTTGTTCTAAGTTACGATGTCCCGAAATTTCTTGAATTACTCGCAAGGGGATACCGGCGTTACTCATACGGGTTAGGGCTGTACGTCTAAAACTATGGGTACTGACTCCAATAATGCCTACTTGTTTACAAGCTATACGTAGAATTCTTGCGGCTGAGTCGTGGCTAATATGTCCGTCACTGCGACCGGGAAATAAGTAAATTTCTCCGGTTTGTGGGTAATATTCGCTTAGTATTTGGCGTAAATCTTCTATTACTGGTATGGTGCGCGTTGCTAGTTTACCTTTGGTGTTGGCTTTACGGATGATTAATTCCGGTCTAACTTTACCGTTTGGGGTGTAAATGTCGGTAGTTTGTAGGGTGACAGCTTCCCGGATGCGACAAGCACTAAATAAGCATACAGCAAATAACGCCCTATCCCGGTCGTTTGTTAACCCGGATGCGAAAATTTGCTGTATTTCTGACTGCGTAAGAATCTTAGCGCGTCCGTGTCGATTTACTTTCACTTTTCGCCGCTACACCCCGTTTACTCATAATTTTTAGATTACAGTAATGACAAGTGTTTATATTTAATTGTTAGCTATTGTGAAGTTGTTTAATTTCAGGCAGCGGATAGATATGTTTAGGGGAAAAGTAATTAATTTTTGTAGTGGGTTTTAGTCCAGTACTGAGACGCTATGATGCACGGTGTTGGTTCAATTAATTATAGATTTTATTAGTGGCAGTCTTTGGCTGAGGATTTTTAGAAATGACTAACAACAACGACCGCTTAGACCGCATCGAACAAATACTCTTAACAAACCTTCTGGCTATAGCTGCTAATACTCAAGCGATAACCGCAACCCAACAACTTGCGACAGCTTTCTACGCAGGCAATAGCAGGTATTCAGCTAGCTATAGCGAATCTTACCCAAAATGTAAATCAATTAACTGATGATGCAAACCGAATACTAGCGCGTGATGTTTTTCGGGCGCGAGATGTTATTAGAACTGCGCGACAAGGAGAATACTGATGGTAATATGTTGCCCTTACAAAACCAAGGGCAGAATTGACGAGTCAGGAAACTTAATAGTTGAAACATCAATACCGCTACCAGCAGGGGATGTTGAAATTATTATATTGCGAGTAGAAGAGGTCGATTCGTCAAAAACCGTCCTCTCCAAAAAAATCTGAAAATTAAAGCATTATCTGTCCGTTCTATATATCACCAACCATTAAGCTAGTATACCAGTTTGATAGCTAATTATTTTTTGATTTTGAATTCACAGAAATCGTGGTGCCGGGTATTCCGGTACCGGGTATTTCAATACCGAGTATTTAAACTTAAAAATATCCATCAATAATAAGTTTATTATGAGTGATAAGTCAACATCATAGACAATTATATTATCAATGATATTGACTTATTATGCGTAAAATATACGTATTTCTTGTTTAAGCAGTCTCTTATCAATCAAAAACAAAAAACACTCACGAATAATAAAGTTTAGAATATTATTATCAAAAATCAACATCAAGGCAAATATTTAGGATTGAAACTGTGATTTACATACATACAAATCATATGCATACGATTAATGTGTTTACATTTGTCTACACATTTGACTAACAATAAGCATCCAGTAAAAATGCATTTTTTATTGTTATAATAAAAGCGCATTTACCAATTAACCCGGTAAATGCGCCTATCCATTAAATAACTTTATGTATTCTACCAACTTTTTATGGGACGTTGTTCCCGTTTCCGATGACCAGAAGCGAGATGTTCGCACTTCAGATTTACTTTGTGGTGGACTTTATCGTAAATGTTCGACTTATAGAGGGGGCGGTGGATACGACCAATTCCCAATAATCGCGAACAAGAGGTTGAATAAGCAGTACACCGAACAGTTTATTGTGCAGTTAAAACGCTGTGTACTAGATTGTCCCTATTGTTACGTAACCAGAAAAGGCGTTTGGGGTGACTCAGTTAAGCGCACTTCAGACCAGATGGTCAAGGATTTTATTGATTCAGGGCAGCAGACGTTTCATCTTATGGGTGGCGCTCCAGCAATCTACATTGACCACTGGGACGAGATAATTGATTTGTTGGCTACTCACGCTCCTGATGCTGTTTTTCACTCAGATTTAATGCTTGTAGAAAGTGAATACTCTGAAGAAACGCTCAAGAAAATATCTAAACCAAACACTCTTTATGCTGTAAATATCAAAGGGATTAATGATGCTGACTGGTCGCAGAAAACCAGAAAGCCATTTAACGAAAAGTTGTTTTGGAGGAACCTGAAACTGTTATATGAATTGGACGTTCCTTGCTATTTGACCTTCACAGGAGCCAGCAAAGAGTTAGAGGAAGAATTTTTCCAGGAAGTCAATAAAAAACTTGGAAGAAATACTGCTGATTGGTTACAACGAGACTTTTACACAATCGATTTAATAGATTACAACGCAACTTCTCATGTGGATAATCAAGCCTGGGGGGTTATGCCAATAGTAAAGCAGGCTAAAATGTTCGCTGATATAATGCATAGAGCTTTAACTGTTTGTCGCGATGCTGGAATCAGGAAACATAATAGAGGCGAGCTTTCATTTGCGAATCAGCCAATGCGCGAGCATATTGAACATCTAGAAGGACACCTCCAAAATCTAAAAGATGGGATTGCTCGTAGCGAAAGTAGCATTTCCGAAGAAGTTTTACATATCCTTTACAGAGCAAGTTTAATCGCTTTAACCTGGGCTATTGATAATTGCTTATCTGCGGAAGAATTGTTTACTTCTCCCCAGCGTCCGTAGTTAATTTTCAACGACCTTGAACAATCGCCAACAATTATTATCTTGTTGGCGATATTCCCAAAATGTTTTACTTATGATTCAGACATTAACTAAAAAACTAACATTTCAAGAATTTGTTGACTGGAAGCCAGAAGATAAACATTACGAATTGCACGATGGGGTAGTTGTTGAAATGGCTCAACCTATAGGTAAACATGAAAATGTTTTTACATTTTTATCCAGAAAAATAAACGTAGAAATTGACCGTTTGAATTTACCCTATGGTATTCCGTCAAAGGTTCTAGTCAAACCAGAAGAAAGGGATTCTGCTTACTATCCTGATGTATTAGTCCTAGACAAGAGAAACCTAAAAAATGAACCCTTATATGCAAAAGAATCTACGGTTTCAAAACCCGAATCAATACCGCTTGTAATAGAAATTGTAAGTACTAATTGGGGAGATGATTATGCTGTTAAATTTGAAGAATATGAAAACATTGGTATTGCAGAATATGTAATCGTTGATTACCTTGGACTTGGCGGGAAAAGATTTATTGGTAGTCCTAAGCAGCCTACCATTACCGTTTGTCAATTTATTGATGGAGAATACAAAAGTGTTTTATATAGAGGTGATGATGTAATAGAATTGATATCTTTCCCAGAATTAAAGTTAACTGCGAACCAAACTTTTCAATCAGCTTCTGCTGAATTTTAAGCCATGAATGAACCTAGTTTTGATTCAATGAATAAACAAGAATTACGGCAATATATGTTGAATCATCGAAATGACAAGGAAGTTTTTGAATATTATTTAGATAAGTTTACGAACCCAAACAACCCGATTTATCCAGCCCCAGATTCACTTGCTGACATGAGCTATATTCAGAAGATATTTGAGCAACGAGAATCAAGGGGAGATTCCTAATCTTCTTTTTATTTCTTTTTCTAGTTCATCCCCATCCTTAGCAACAACTTTACCTGGTTTTCTTCTTACTATTGACAAGTAATATTGAAAAGCGTCCTCATCTTGAGGATGCTTTTTTACGTATTCTCTTAAATCTTTTTCGTTTAGTTGAGTATAATCAAAGTCAGTCATGAATGTAATTTTTTAGAGACGTTGTACAATTTATCGACTACTCTTTCAAGCCATACAGTTCTAAAGAACACTTCCGCATAATGCGTTGGTTCTGGAGAATTATTTAAGTGGCTAAGTTCCAGAATAATTGCATCTAATTCTTTCTTGGTTTGTTCATTTCCCATTTAGTCTTTTGATATCTTCTAATATTTGCTGCAATTCATCTAAAGATAATAATGAATCTAGTATTTGACGGTTTTCGTTGTTCTTTTTGGTTATTTCTTTTAATTTGTTTTGAATTTCGTACATATTTATATTATGCCCTATTGTCAAAACTCCCTTTGTGAGTGGTAACTATCTTATAATGAGGTAGCACTATGGCAAAACCTATATGACTGTTTATTACCCCAGGATATCTGTAAGGAATGTCACCAGGGGTACTTCCACCTATTTTTATAATAAGCCAAGGACTCCATAAGTAAAAACCTGTAATTAGTAAATCCATGCTATAAGCTAGGGCATAGAAAGGATTCGGTCATAGCATTACCGATTCACTTAATACCTTATCCCGAATTAATTCATGCAAATTTGATGGTTTTGCTACATCAACTTTACGATTTAGCAATTCCTCCAAATCTTGTATTAAAGCAATACGGTCTAACAAATTGCGTCCTGGTTCTAGTTCTACCAAAAAGTCTACATCACTATCTAGTCTTGCTTCCCCTCTAGCAACTGAACCAAACACGCGCACATCATAGGCACCATATTTAGCAGCAATTTTTAATATCTCTTCCCGAAATGGTAGTAATAATTCTTTAATTCCCATAACTGAAACTGTTTACAGAATTTTTTTCTTATATTAATATGTCTCCAATATCAAAGGTGATGGACAGAAATGACGAAAAAACCCCGGTTAAAGGTAATCGGGGTTTTTGAGTATGTAAGTTATAACTGTGGTGATAATACCCAATTTACTAGTGTGTTGCCCGCTATCAAAACTGATAGCGGTTTTTGCTTTACAAAATTTTCTAATAGCCATCGCGTATTAAACGAAAAAACCAGTATGGTGATGATGGAAAAATAATAGTAAGTAATGTGACAGCAAAGATACTAAGTATCCCGAATAATAATCCACCAATGTTTCTAAATCTTTCATAACTCCCAACATAATCTAAAGGTAAAAACATAAAGTCTTGCAACAGCCACTTAAGCCCTGCTATCACTTGAATAAGATAAACAAATGTTACGGGTAATAAAGTTACTAACATAAACGCACCTATAGCTCTAACAAGAAAAACTAGCCACGTAGGAGCTTGGGAGTTAGTTTCCCTGATGTACTGTATCTTTTCCTTGAGTTCTTGACTTTTACTAGATTCGAGAGGTTTCTTAAAGTCGGATTGATTACGTGATTTCATGCGAAAATCTCCTAGTAATTTCTGCTATTCCCCGTAGTTGGGTATAGATATTGCGGTCATTGAATCCGCAATAACACGAAATGATTTGAGCTTACACCGTTCTCATCGTCTATACAATCATCTAAGCTCAGTGAATCTTAAAAATTTGTTTATACCGTATTTAGGCGGTATCAATCATTTAATAAACTACTAAGTTTGATTTAACTATTATCTAAAGGTAGAACGCCTAACCGCGCTAACTTTTACAAAAAAGGCAGAGGGCAGAGGGCAGATGGCAGATGGTAAAAGTATAAATAAAAACTTTAGTTCCTATCTTAAGTCTCAGTAAAAAAAAAGGAACAAGATTTTGAGACGCGAAGCGCGATAAATATTTATGTCCTTATTTCAATCTCATGCTTTTAAGCGTGAGTCCCTTCTGCCTCCTGCCTCCTGCCTTCTGCCTTCTGAATTATAAATAAAATGTTCTCATCTCGGATTACCGAGATAAGAACTAAAATTAATTTAACATTGTATCTTAATTAATTATCCACTTCTGCGGATTGAAAAATCTGGTTTGCGGTCAATTTTAATTCGGGGAATGATTTTAATTCAATTACATCATCACCTCTATATAAAACACTTTTGTATTCTCCATCAATAAATTGACAAACAGTAATAGTAGGTTGTTTGGGGCTACCGATAAACTTTTTACCACCCAATCCTAAATAATCAACAATTAAATATTCAGGTATACCTATATTCTCGTATTCCTCAAATTTAACAGCATAATCATCACCCCAATTAGTGCTTACAACTTCTACTACTAACGGTATTGATTCACTTTGAGAAACAGTAGATTCTCGCTCATAAAATGGTTCATTCTTTAAATTTCGCTTATCTAGTACCAATACATCAGGATAGTAAGCTGATTGTTCACCATCAGGTTTTACTAACACCTTTGAAGCAATGAAATAAGGTAATTTTAGACGCACATACTCTACTAAGATTTTTTCAATTAAAAATCCTACAACATTTTCATGTTTACCAATTGGTTGCGCCACTTCTATAATTACCCCATTGTGTAGTTCATATAGTTCGTTTTCTGGTTTCCATTTGACAAATTCTTCAAATGTTACTGTTTTGTTTAGTGTTTGAGTCATGGGTATAATATCCTCAAATGCTTAATTGAACTAAAGCTAGCTTCTGACCAAGCTAGCTTTTTAATTATCTCTCAAATGTAATCTTCATCATCATCAACGGTTTGTGGTTGTGCAGAGGCAGGTAAATTAGGTTGTGGTAATGACGCTGGTAAATTAGCATAATGCGAAGCGGACGGGGGTAAATTCGGTTGTGGTATTCCTTGTACTCTCCCTCTCGGTGATAATCCAAAATAATCAGCTAAAGCCATATTTACTACCTCATTAACACTTAATCCAGTACGCTCTATCTCGCTCTCAATCCTGGATTGTAAGTTAACCCAGATATCAGCCCTCATTCTTCTGCTATCTAGAACTTTGGTATTGTTCAAGATTGGTTTTAATTCTCGTATCAAAGTTTTTTCAAGTGATTCAATAGCATCAATTTCTGTGTTAATCCAATAGATTTTTGAATCAATAAATTTATTTAGCTGTTGATATCGGTGATGTTGCATCCACCGTTGATTTAAGTCTTTAGCTTTGCCTACGTATAAAACTTTTTCATCAGCCACTACTATGTATACAGCAGTATGATTGGGTAATTTATCGCGGTTTTTGACTAATATATGTGGTAATTTGTCTAGGTTAAATTTCATAACTCAATACCTCCGGTAAAATCATCTAAACTATCGTCGTCATCTTCATCATCTGTTTCTGGCTCAACTTCTGGAGGTGTAGTAGGTTGGCTAATGGGGGTAGGTGTGAGTTCTAGTTGTAATTTACCTTCTAGGTGTTTGAGGTAAAAGTTAACTGCGTCTTCAACAAACCTAGTTTCTGGAACTTCTAATGCATCGCTCCACTGTTTAACTTTAGGTTGTTGGTATTTCTTAATCCTGACTTTATCAACCATTACGCCACCTCCCCGACTAAACCTACGAGGTTATCAAAAGCTCCGTTATCTGAAATTAGAAAACCTTTTTTCTCTAAAGCAGCGCTTAGTAAAGGAAGTTTGGAACCACCGCCAATAACTAAAACTTTGTCACCACCAAGTTTATAAAGTTCTAATTGTTTGATAACTTCTCGCAGTCTGCAATCGATAAAATCTTTTAGTTCTGTTTGGTAAATGGGGTAAAAGTTTAAGTTAGAGTCGCCATAGTTGAGAACGGGTTTTTTCTTGGTTCCTTGGATACCAACTTCCAGACTGTGGTTGATGATAACTTTACTCGGTGCTTGCTTAATTAAGGATTTGAGGTCTGAACTAGCTGCGATACGTTCTATGAGGTATTCTGCACCGAAGTCTTTTACAATTGGTTCCCCTACAGGTTCTGAATTGAAAAAGCGAGTGATTGAAGTATTGCCCCCGCCGATGTCGCAGATAGTAACAGCACCGTCTAATTTTTGAGATTTAAGCGCCGCGATACCTTCTGGTAAAACAGATTTGACTCTAATAGTTACAACGCAAGGGATACCGCGTAGCTCTACTGTGTGAATACCTTCATTTTTTCTAATAACGGGTTCATGGCGTTGAACGTCGTTACAGGTGGTGATAACTTCTAATTCCATCTGAGAATTAATTTGTGGGAGATGCGCTAAGGTTCCTAAAAAATATTCAAGCCATCTGGAAGATTTACCAGTGTAGTCTTCTACTAATCTCATCAGGTCGGAGCTATCAGCACGAACGGCTTGATTACCTACTAACCAGCAAACATCTGTTAAGTCTTCTCGGATTCCATTGACGTAACGTACATGACCTGGTAATTTATCTGAAGTATTGGTAAGACACCGACTGAACCAGCTAGGCTCCCGTAGAAAGTCGTAACCATCTACATAAGCTTTAATCCAGTGGTTGCCGAGGTCGATAACGGATTTGAATAATTTACGGTTTTTTGCAGGCATTTTAGTTTGGGTACAATTGGGTACAGTAGGTGTTTTCATAGTCTGAAACCTTGATTATTGCGTCACTTGAAAAATATGACATGAAATGTACCCAAATGGGTACGAATGGGTACTAAATTTAATACTTCAATTAAATGTCAGCTAATAGTTATAAATTTTTAACTAACATTAACTAGAATCAAAGTACATTAACAATAACCCCCGATTTATAAGTAATATTTACTAATAGAAACTAACTAGGTAGATTACTAATAGAAATTAATCTGTGATTTACTAACAGTAACTTAGTAGTTTATTGATTATCCGTAACTGTCTGTCTGCGGACAGACAACCACGGACATTAATATATTGCTTACATAACGTAACGGGCGGCTACTTTTGAAATAAAGCCTGTAATTACCCTCCAGTAAAGGTTACAGCTACAGACAATTTACGGACATTACGGACAGACAATCACCTATAGGGGGTAACAAACAATTTACGGACAATAGCTTATATTTATGGACATTAGTATTAGTAAATAATTACTTCTTCTTCCAAGACTTACCGCAATCTTTACAGCGCCAGAACTGAGTACCCTTAGTCCCTATATTGGTTGATTCACACTTTGGGCATCTAATAAGCTCTTTCTTGTCTTCCGAAACTGGCTTAGACGCTTCTACAAATGGGGTAGAGTTACTATTAGTAGAAACATGATTTTGAGTATTTGTACTTAGCGGAGTAGCTGTAAGTGATGTACGAAAGACCGCTTTATCATCCTTGAGAATTCCTTTGTGAGCAATGGGTAACTCTAGAAACTGATATTTATCACCGACTACCAACAATCCGATGCGGGTTTGGTTCTCGTTGGGTATATCTGGGTTAGCAACATTAAGGTTATCAGCCCATGTCGAAAATTTCTCATACTCGCGCTTCACTTGATTGACTTTTTTAGTAGTCCAACCAAAATCCTGTCTGAGATGTTTAACCAGAGAACCAATTGAAGCACCCAATACCAACAATGAACAATTTTTCATGTCATCCCAAGCCCAACCATTAGCACCAACTTCTGCACATTGACCGATTAAAATCTGTCTCTGATTGCTGTGGCGTATCGCAGTCATAATCTGTTTAGCTTGTTCTTTGTCTTCCTTGGAATGCTGCTTGTCAAACTCGTCAAACACACCTAAAACACTGCGGTTGGTAAATCCAGGTTGCTTAAGGTCTTTACGCTCTTTATGGAGTCGTAAGAATAGGTCGTAAGCTTTCTCCGCATCTTTAGCATTAGTCGCAATTTTTGGTGTGTCCCAGTGGTCTTCATCACTCCCGTCTACTGGGTCTGATAACCATATTTCCCAATCTTCAATATCTGCGAAGTATGCGAGTAAATTTTTAACAGCTATACCTTTACCTTCTCCGGTGGCAGCCATAACCCTTAAGGTAGGTTTACCTTTTTTCTTATGGTCAGTGGCTTTGGCTACGGTATCGCAGAATTGAGAGGCAGGAATTAACCCAAATTTGTAAATATCATCCCTACTCGGTTCTATTTTTGGTTTCTCCCGTAAAACCACCTTGGCAGTCATTAAGCCCTTAGCGCCATCGTAAGAAAATACAATCGGTTTGATGACTCTACAATATTGCTGCAAGCTTTCTGAATGTTCGTTTAGTTCTTTTTCAATGATTGCTCGTGGGTTGCGGTCGGTTTGAAAATAGAGAGTTAAGTTATAACCATCAGTCTCGATATAGGAGCGGTCTAAGTAAATGCCTTTACCATTCTTCCAGAAATATTTGATAATTAAATTACCGATTTCAAGCTCTCTACTATTAGCCAGATTCCAAAACATAGGACGAGCTAATTTTTCTTTTAAATCAGCAATCTCTAGATTTTTATGTTCGATATCATTGAGAAAATTATCTACTTCTTCCCGTAATTCTTGGAGTTGAGCATTATTTTCTATTGCTGATTGTCGAACTTTGTCAACTTTGACTTTAGTTTCTGTTTGAAAATGATTTAATCCTTCTTTTACTTTGTCTCTAGCTACAAACTTGGAAGGGTCGCGACGTTCTATTAATTCATCTCTAAATACTTCTAAAGTTAATTTAGTAGTTGTATTTAATAAGTTTCTAAGCTTTACGTGTAAGCTTGATATTTCCATTGAAATACGGAAGTAAGTATCAATCACTTCTTGAATAACATCATCACCTTCTAAGGAATAAATATCTTGTAGCTCTACATAATGATTATTATGGTTGAGTTTAAGATTATGATAAAAACGCTCTAATACAGGGTGAATATCCTCAAACCGCTTATCATTTAAACGGTGTACGGTAGTATCTGCTATTCTTTCGTATTCATAATCAATCTTGTTTTTTAATGATTCAGCAAAACCCCTTTTTATTTCTTCAATAAACTTGTCTTGTCGGTCATCATCCCGCGCAATTTTTGCGTCTAACTCAGTTATTTTCTGTTTAGTAGCTATTTCTAGTAACTGATAACCTTGTTTGAGTGATGAAACTTCTTGCTGTTTCTTCTGTAACTGTTCGTTAAGCTGTTTAACATTACTGTCTTTATCAATAAACAAACTAGAAAATTGTTTGTTTTGAGATAAATAATCATCTTTTTCTTTGGCTAAAGCTTTAATTTCTCTAGTGAATTTATCTTCTGAATTTTTAATCTTCCTTTTTACTTCAATACCGTTTGATAATTCACTAGCAACCGCACCAATTGTTAAACCTGTAGTAATTAACCCAAGATGTAAATTGAATTTTTGGTTACTAGCATCTTTAGCATTGAAATATCCTACTATTGCACCAACTGTCATTAATCCAGCAATAGCCGAAACAAATTTAGACATTATTTTACCTAGTTAATTAGAAATAAAAGAAAAGTAGATGCACCCAAAAAGTTAATTATTCGCCAAACATACGCGCTTCAATTTCTTCCCGCGTTCTATCAATATCAGCGTCCAAACCTTCAATATCTAATCTCAGTTTTTCATTGTTACGCTGTTGCTTCTCAAGTCTTAAGTTCCACTCGTCCCTAACACCTTGAGTTAAATTAATGGTTCCCTGAGTTCTAATAACTTGTTGCTCTAATAACTCTTCGGTTTCCTCAAGTCGGGATTGTTCTGTGTGAAACTTAGTAACAGCTATTTGATTTTTAACAACTTTGGTAGCTGTATCTACTTCTGTGGTATTAAGGTCTATTAAATCGCCTACTAACTGTGTTTCTTCCTTGCGAATAGCAACTTTTAACCTATCTTGCTTACGCTTCTCATGACGAACTGTTAACGCATTATTTTGACGTTGAATCGTAAGTTTTAATGCGTTTGCTTCCTTAGCGGTCATCTCTGGTAAAGACTCATCAACCGCGTAAGGGTTATTACCCAGATTTAGCTCTATCCTTTCTAGTCCGTAATTTTTAGCTAGGTTATCAGCTTGGGTTAAAGCTTCTGAAGCTTCCCCCGTAACTAAATCCGAACCACCACTAAAAGACCTTCTGACCTGCTTTGCACCATTACCAACAGTTTGAGCGATATCACGCGCTGCACCAACTGTATTAGCTACAGCACCTACACCCTTACTAATGGCTTTTGCAGTTTTACCAACAGTGTTTTTAGTGGTGCTTGTTTCTTCTGGTTTATCAAAATGCTTAGAACCCGTTAAACCACCTTTTTTACCTCGTTTTGAAGATGTGAGGTTATCACCTGTTACCGTTCCTTTCTTAGTCCGTGGCATAATTGTTTTACTCCTTAATTGTTTAATGAGCGGTTGAGGATATCGACATCTGGGAGCCGTCAAACTTACCAGATGCTCGATTTTTACTTGATAAATATTCTTGCAATGTTCCAAAATACAATCGAACAAACCATACAAAACCGCAAGAAGTAATTGATATACAACCTAACTTTCTTGTTCTTCCAAAATATTCGCCAGTGGATTATTTTATGTGCTGTAACTGATAGGGGTACAGTATCTCTAATTGGTATTTCCAATTTCATGTTTTTGTAGGTTAAATGATGTGTATGTCTGCTTTTGAGCCAAGGAAACAAAATACAATGCTTGCCCGTAAGTTTTTGACACTTCCTTGATTTATCTTTCCACTCAGAACTATTAATATAGTTAAGATATTCTGGTGAATGACCCATAATTATTTCTCCGTATTATCTGGTAAGAGATTGCTATCATCCTCACCATATAAATATTCGATAACACCGTGATAAACGGTATTACAATACTGTGAATTACGATTGCTACAAATGTTCACAGTAAATGTAGTAAAAATAGAAAAACCACCAGCTAAAGCTGCAAACAGTATTATATCTCTGAAAAAATATGCCAAGCTTTCTTCATAAAATACTCTACCTTTAACCTGTCTATCTACCTCTTTTCTGAGTAGATGAATAGCTTCTCTCAAATCCTTAGTGTCTTTACCCAATCGGACTTCACAATATAGTTTCTGTTTAAGCATTCTCAATTTTTCATAGTCTGGAACTAAACCAAGCTTGATAGATTCAAGCTCATGATTTTTGCTATCAATATTCATTCTTCTCAAGCTTTCACCTAAATTAGTTAATCCGTTGTAAATTGCTTCAGATAGTTTCATTAGTTTTTCTCCGTTAATAAGTGTTTTTCTGTGTATTCATCAGCGTAATTTTCTAAAATCATATGAATTAAATCTGTAGAAGTTTTACGCTTTTTAGAGGCAATAAATCTCAACTTTTCAGCTAGATTTTTTCGTATCCTCAATTTGTTTTGAGCATCCATAACTAATCTGTTTTTCAGGCTAGTAACAACCGATTGAGTGAAATCAAAGGGTTGATGCTAACCGAATATTGTTAGCAAGACTGCAAGTATGCTGTTTCAATAATTAGATTTCAAGGTTCGGAATTGTGATAAACTTCTACCGCATAAACACCAAAAATATGTAAGGTAGTAAACGTCAGACTTATTGATGTTGCTGCGTTTAGCCTTATTTCTGGGGTCTGTTGGTAGCCTGCTGACCATACTTTTAATATAACGTATTCGTATTCGAGTCGCAATCAAATACGAATAAAAATTAGTTATTGATGAGATATGCTAAGATAAGGTAATCGAATACGAATCGAATATAGTAGAAACTGTGAAGCTAAGATTTTTGTAATGGCAAGAATAAATAAAACCTTTCGACCTACTGAAGAAATAGCCCAAAAACTCAAAGAGCGTTCTGCAAAAGAAGGTGTAAGTGAATCCGATTTAATTAACGCCGCTCTAAATTGCTATTTAGGTATTAGTACAGAAAGTAATTGCGTATCTATAAATAGCGAAATAAATAATATTAAATCTCAGCTAGAAAAATTAATATCATTAAACAACTTAAAAACTAGTTAAAAATGACTAACAGTAATAATCGCTTGGAACGCAAACAACCCAAAACTAATCAAAGCGAAAAGCTTAGAGCTATCGCCTATAGCATGGATTTACTAATACCAGGTATTTATATCTGGTCTCCGTGGTTTACATTAAAAATCGGTGGTAGCACTCCCGATGACAATCCCTATCGATATCCCGGTATGATTCACAGTTCTAATGGTGTAGCGGTAGTTCTAGCGGAATATAAAATATTTACTTCTTATCAAGGTAGCTATGACGCTTGATAAATAATTTAATTAATATTAAAACGGTATCTAAAATGAGTCCAGAACAAGAGTTATTAGCTAAGTGGCGTTCTTTACCTAAAGAAAAACAAGAGGAAGTATTAGATTTTATCGAATTTCTTTACGTTAAAAACTCTGTTAAAAAAGGTTTTTTGGGAGAGCGTTTACGTGAAATACGTGAAAAGATTGTTGCTTCTGGTAAACCTTTATTAGATGAAGAAGGAATAGCAAAAGAACTAGCTAGTCGTAGAGGTGGCTTGCAAGGTAGAGATGAATGATTTTAACATTTATTGATTCAGGGGTCTTATTAAGTGCAGCTAACGGAGAGGGTAAAATTG
>JBCCDM010000017.1:0-27747 GCA_039030795.1 Cyanobacteria bacterium P01_A01_bin.84 | reverse complement strand
GTGACCAGAGTAATCTAGTTGTAATTCGCATCAAAGATAATGGTCCGGGCATACCAGAGTCTGTTCGAGAACATATATTTGATAATCTTTTTACTACTAAAGAAGTTGGTAAAGGTACGGGATTAGGACTAGCGATCGCGCGATCGATTATTGAAGAGAAACACAGTGGTAGTTTATTCGTAGAGTCTCAGTTGGGTGAAGGTACCGAGTTCTATATTCGATTGCCAATCAATGCTTAAATTAATCCTATATAAATAAAAAATATAAACAAAAAAAGCAATGCTTACAAAGCCTGGAAGCATTGCTAAATTATGGCTACTGTGAATTATGAGTTTTTAGTTACAAAAATTACAAAGTATCTAACCTCTTCTACCTCTTCTAGAACTACGTCTTTCCCAACGTTGTTGCTTCATTTCTGCAAGCTTTTGGCGTTGTTCTTGGGTTAATACTTGGCGAATTTCTAGCATCATATCAAAACGCTTTTCGCCCATTTGCTGTTTTAAACCTTGAATACTTTTATGCTTTGCTCTTAGGTCATTATCAGAAGCTTCGCTAGCCATTAAGCTTTGCATCTCCTTTTTAGCCTCGCGTATCTGCTGACGCAAACCTTGATTACCTTCTTTATACTTTTCGCGAATAGATTTGATTTGCTCTTGCTGTTCGGTAGTAAGATTTAGTTGCTCGAGCATTTTCTTCATCTTGCCACCTCCTCTGCCCCGCTTACCTTCAGATTCAGTGCTATTAGTTTCAGCTTGAGCAATTAAGCCCGAATTTACAGATGAATTTACAGAGTTACCTTGAGAACTCATCTGAAAAGCATTAGCACTCAGGGGTAAAATTACTGAAGCAGCAAGTATAGCAGAGATGTAAATATTACGTAGTTTCATTACTTAGTAACTCCTAGGATAAAATCTTTAAAATTAGAATCTCGTTTAATTGGAAGTTGTTTGTCCTCCAACGCTTATATAGTAAAAAATATTTCCCGTAAACCGCATGGGGCTTTACTCCCAAAATAAAATTTCTACTTAGTAACTCAAGTACTAAATAAGTTTGGTACTTTTGGTCTATTTACATTATTTCGTATAGAACCATAGTTACTGTCTAATATCAGCAATTTAATTTATATTAATAAGGTCAAAACTACTACCACAGACTACTTGTAGCTGATATGTAATATGCAAAATTTGGTCTGGAAAAAGCATCCATTTCGCCTTTTATTTTATTTAGAATTAATTTTATTAGGTATTGCTGTGGTAGCAGTATTATCCCCACCAATGCCTCATAAATTTCTAAGACCTTGGGTGGAAACAATGATGATTTTTCGTCCCACTGTCATCTTTGTTCTTGGTTTATTGGCAATTATGGGATTGCGATCGCCCCTTCAGAGCCCTAATGCACCATCACCTTTTGGTTCTAGATTTTTTCAAGGTTTGTATACAGCGGTGGGATTTGGCTTTAGTTGGCTGGTTATATTATTTGCAGGTAAAGGAATAGTTGTTTTCCCCCCCCTATTATTAGTAGTGGTAATTCGGGGTTGCTTGATGTTTTCTTGGAGGGGACGCGTACTGACGGCTTTATTTGCTTATGTGTCTTTTATTGCCATGTTAATCATGTCATTTCTTGGTATTAAACCTCTAGGAATTCCTTTAGGTAAACCAGTTATAAAAAGGTTGCTAAGAACAAATTCAGAAGAAGTTGCACAGACAGTTTTAATCCATTTAACTTTTAATGCTGCATTATTATTCGGTTTAGTATTAATATTTGTACTTTTATTAGTAGGGGCATTATTATCAGAAAAACAAAGTCGTCAAGAACTGGTTTCGGCTAATAAACGTCTGCGTCAATATGCACTTTTGATAGAAAATCAAGCGACATTACAAGAACGGACTCGGATTGCTAGAGAAATGCATGACTCTGTAGGTCATTCTCTAACAGCACAAAGTATTCAACTCGAAAATGTTGCTATGTTTCTTAGAAATAACTTAGAACAAGCTAGCGAGCATCTACAAAACGCCAGAAAGTTAGGTAAAGAAGCTCTACAAAACGTCCGTCAATCGGTCGCAACTCTACGCACCCATCCTTTACAGGGAAAGAAATTGGATGAAGCGATCGCTCAATTAATTGAAGATATTTGCAGAAATACTGGAATTAGTATTGAATCAGAAATTTATCTCTATTCTTCTCCTACAGATGAGATTGCTACAGCTATTTATCGAGTAGTCCAAGAAGCTTTTACTAATATTTCCAAACATAGCGGTGCCGAAAAAGTTCGTCTGCGTCTCAAAGAAAGCATGACTGATATTTTGTTACAAATAGCAGATAATGGTCAAGGTTTTGATCCCATGGAAAATACTACTGGGTTTGGATTAAAGGGAATGCGGGAAAGGGTAGAAGCATTAGGAGGTAAGTTTTATTTAACAAGTAATCCAGGGAAAGGTTGTAAAATTCAAATTGAAATTCCGCGATAGTTAGGAGCAGCCCCACAAGGGGGAATTCAAAATTCAAAATTCAAAATTCAAAATTCAAAATTCAAAATTCAAAATTCAAAATTAATAATTCCCTCGCTAGGAATGAAATAAACACTCGAAATCAAAAAGCCAAGATTTATAAGGGTTTCAGCTCGTGTTTATTAAGAGTTGTTAAGCATTAGCTAAAAACTAAAAATTAAAAAATAAAAATTAAAAAAATATGATTAAAGTATTACTCGTTGACGACCAGGGTATTATTCGGGAAGGTTTGCGCAGCCTACTGCAAGCGAAACTAGATATTGAGATAGTCGGGGAAGCCGAAAATGGCAAAATAGCTGTAGAAAAAGCTTTAGAACTACAGCCAGATTTAATATTAATGGACGTACGGATGCCGATTATGGATGGAGTCGCAGCAACGCGGACTCTAGGTGAAAAAGCTCCCAATATCAAAATTTTAGTACTAACAACTTTTGATGATGATGATTATATTACCCAGGCAATGCAAAATGGAGCTAAGGGTTATTTACTAAAGGATACCCCCTCCGAAGAATTAGCTGAAGCAATTCGCGCCGTCAATAAAGGCTACACTCATCTCGGACCGGGACTATTTGAGAAAGTGAGTCTATCTAGTCCCAAAGTAGAAACAATCCCACCAGAATTAGAACAACTTACCCCCAGAGAAAAGGAAGTATTAAAACTGATTGCACAAGGACTAAATAACCGTGAAATTGCCCAAACCCTATTTATCTCCGAGCGTACCGTGAAAAACCATGTTAATAGTATTTTGAGTCGGTTGAATTTGCGCGATCGCACTCAAGCAGCAATTTTCGCTAGCAGTCTCAGGAATCAGTAAATTACACTTTCCACCTTATTTTTAGCTATTTTTTAAGAAAAACCAATGCTGCTTCTACAGATAGTCTTCCTGCACGATCGCTTTCTAATTCTGCAAATTGGAGAAGCGATCGCATAGGACAAGTAAATGCTAAAACTTGAAAAGACGAGGAATCTTGCGAACACGGTCAATTGTATTCGCAGCTTTACCAACGCTATCCAACACATCATTAATGTTGTCAATAGTGTCTCTTTTATCAGGTTTTGCACTGGCTACATAGGGCGCACCTAATTCTCCCGCAGGTGAATTTTCTACCTTTAAGCCTAAGTAAATACCGGATTGTGGTGCTAGACTTAAAAAGGTGTTGATAGGAATTGCATAGTTAAATCCAGGCTTAATCATTCTCGCAATACTGTTAGCAGATTCTGGGCTTAATCCTTCCCTTTGTAGGCGTTCGGGGTCTTCTGTATCTCCCATACCGTGAATACCAACCACTCTTCCCCCTGCATCTAATACGGGACCACCACTCATCCCTCCAAGAGTAGTATTTGTGTAAATCATTTGATAACCTTCCAATGGCTGAGATAAAAATCCTGATACCCGCCCGTCTGTAAATTGACGTACAAGTTGTCCACCTTTCCCTACATTTGTTAAACGGGGCCATCCAGAGACAAAAACGGGTTTACCTTCTTTGATGGTTTGTGAGTTAGCAAGTTTGGCTGGTTTATATTTTTTCTTACTACTAAATTCGACAATTGCTAGATCGACTCCTGGTAAGGGTTTTACTTTGCTGTAGTCAAGTTGATGAGCTTGTTTATCATTAGTGATAATTTTGTAGTTATCTTTAGTGTTAACTACGTGATGTGCCGTGAGAACGTAGTAAGTCTGACTATCCTTAGCCACAATAACTCCAGAACCATGTGCATTATCACTTTTAATTAATACTGTGACTTCACGGGCAATATTATTAACTTCTTCTCCCGTTAAGGCTTGTGCTGAAGCAGGTTGGATAATCACCATAGCGCCAGTGATTGCAGTACCAGCAATTACAGCAGGTAAATTTTGGTAAAGTCTCATAATTTAATTTCCAAATAATTGTATTCAAAACTCCATTTTCCTAAGCTCTACCACAACCAATTTTCATCGCTTGGGATTTGGGGAACTGTGGGTGTAAGGGGGACAGGTTGAGGTCTAGTTTTACTTTGTCCGCAGCCTGAAAATAGTGAAATTTTCCGATCTACAACAGCTTGTACAGGTATCGCCCAACTAAGTTTGATCATTTGCTGATATTGCTGTTGGGAAGCCACAGAACCATCTTGAAAAGTATAAGTATCTCCCCACAGTGGATGTGCATGTTTACCATTTATTCCCACCAATTTACCTTGATTATTTAAGAGTGGTCCTCCACTCATACCCTTACGGATATCATTGGTATATCCAATTTGATAACCACCTTCAAAGCTGTGGGGAAGTAATAGGGAAACTTGTCCAGTTGCGAACACAAATCCAGGAGAATTAACAGGAAAACCTCCTGCAAAAGCTTTATTCCCTAAACATAAACTTTCGGAAGTATCCCAAGAGGCGATCGCATAAACTTTCTGACTATTGAACTGCAATAATCCCAAATCATCGTCACCAAATTTACCTGTGTTTGACTTTGCAGCAGGGTAAATCAGTTTGTCAGGTGTTTGAATCCGATATTGCTTACCGTATCCAGGAGTAAGCACATGTCCGTTAGTCAGAACAGTGTAAACCTCTCCTTGTCTATGTATGAGAATTCCCGAACCGGAAGTTTCTCCAGAAATGACTTTAACGGTAATGGATTTGGTTAATTGCTGTAGTTGTTCAACAGATAGTTCAGATGTCTGTGGATTTGCTTGTGCAGAAGGATTAATCAAGCCGCTGCTGATGTAAACAATTAAAACAAGCCAATCTAGAGGTATGAAGCGAAATACTCGCCTATTCACTGCACTTTACCTCTACCAAGCCGAACCCCCATTTGATGATGGGGTTTTTGGAGTTCTAACTGGAGTGTTTGCATTGACAATGGGTGCTTCTTGCAGAAACTTGTTCATATCCACAACAGAAACAGATGAACTTTGGGAGGCACGAGTGCTTTCATAAAGTGGACCGGCTGCACCTGTGCGAATATTAAACAGTTGTTGAATTGTATTAGCTGCGTTTTGTCCCGGTTTGAGGGTAAATAATAATTTTTCCGAGGTACAAGGAGCACCACCATTCCCCGCACAAACTGCTGGTTGGTTATTTAAATATCCAGCAGTGATAAAATTGAGATTTCCTTGGTTGTAATGTCTTTGAAATCTTGATGATACTTCCTCACAGCGTTTTTGTGGGTTGTATCCTGCACGGTTAAAATGCCTCGAAACCCACTTCACTACCACGACCGTACCTCTAGGAGTATTTACTAAAGTCGATGGTACACCCTTGCTTTGACCGCAGTAAAAAGTTCTAGCTTGGGCTTGGCTCGGTTCGTTGATAGCTGTGATAATTCCAACTGCAACTACACCTGCTGTAAAAAAGGCTTTAAATAATCGTAATTTCATGGTGATGAACCAAATATAAAAATCAAGATACTAATTTTATACCTGGTAAACACATATACAAGTTGTTTTTTTTCATACAAGTAAACAAACTTAAGATTCTATGTAAATATCCATTTTTCATTTAACATAGGATGAATGGACTATTGCCCAGTGCGTGAGGGATGATCGGAGACCCCCACCTTTGGCGATCGCGCTTCAGCTTAACTATCTTTAACTGGTGGTATTTTCGCTTTTTGAAATACCGCTTCAGTGCTGAATTTCAACCCTTCAAATAACGAATCTTTAATTACCTCTTCACCGACATAAGTATAGGGTGCTGCATCTGGATAAAAAACTGTGATGCTTCTAGCTTTACTATCTACTACCCAAACCCGTAATACTCCAGCATTTAAATAATCTTGCGCTTTAAGTGCCATTTGCCCAAAAGTTTGCCCAGGTGAGATAATTTCAATCGCTAAATCTGGTGGTACCGAACAAGCTCCCTCTTCATCCCAGTCATCTGGTAAACGTTCGTTAGAAATATACAATAAATCTGGCGTAGGTACCCAATTACGTCCATGACGAGTTAATGTAATCCCTAATTCTGGACATACTTCCCCTTTATCTTCACATAAATTTTCAATCAAATTGAGAAGAGCGCGGGTAAGTTTGGAATGAAATTTTTTGGGTGACATTTTGGGAATTGCTTTTCCGTCAACCAGTTCGTAGGTGATGTCTCCTTCTCCTGGAGAAAGACTGAGGAACTCTTGTAGGGTTAGTTGCTCTTTGACTTGCAGTACCATGACATTGGTTTATGGACGGGTAGTTTTATTGTATTAGTTATTTGAGTTATATCTTTTCCGTTTACATTTAAATTAGTCAACATAATATAAGTTAAAAAAATCGGGCACAGATACCGAACCTCATAGAATCAGGCTTTGTTTCAATTAGCCCAACCCTTGAAGGGTTGGTGCGGGAAAATACGGGGATATATGTCAAGACATCTCTTGCAATACTTCCCGAATAGTATCCCTGGGTACTTGGTCTGTAATGGTGACTGTTCCTAATTGAGTTGGTAAAATAAATCTGACTTTACCAGCTTTTACCTTCTTATCTGTTTGTAAGGTTGTAATTATCGCTTCGATATCTATCCCTGTTGGTAATTTGGTAGGTAAACCAGCTTTAGCTATTAATTTATCTTGTCTTTCGGCTTCTTCGGGTTTCCACATTCCCAGTTTCACAGCAATTTGTCCTGCTGCAACCATCCCAATTCCTACACCTTCACCGTGAATTACTTGGGTATAACCAGTTAAGCTCTCAACTGCATGACCAATAGTGTGTCCATAGTTTAATATGGCTCTTAATCCCACTTCTTTTTCGTCTTTACCGACCACATCGGCTTTTGCTTGACAAGAGCAATTTAAAATTTTTTCAATTAATTCAGGACTAATATCTGACATTTTGTCAAGTCCTGGGTGGGCTTCCATTTCAGTAAATAGTTCTGGATCCCAAATTACCCCGTATTTAATCACTTCTGCCATTCCAGCACGAAATTCCCTTTCTGGAAGGGTTTTCAATACATCCGGGTCAATTAACACTAGTTGTGGTTGATGAAAAGCACCGATGAGGTTTTTTCCTTGAGGATGGTTCACACCAGTTTTTCCACCGATGGAAGCGTCAACCATTGCCAGTAATGTGGTGGGTATCTGTATAAACCTAATTCCTCGTAACCAAGTAGCAGCAGCAAAACCAGTCATGTCACCAACGATACCACCTCCCAAAGCTACCATACTGGAATTTCTTTCTAGACGGTTTTCCAAAGCTATATCATATATTTTTTGTAATGATTCTAAAGTTTTATACTGTTCCCCATCAGGCAAAATACAGCTAGCAACATCAAAACCCACAGATTGCAAAGAATTAATTACTCTTTCCCCATATAAAGGAAATACAGTCGGGTTAGAAACCACCAATACCTTCTTACCTAAACCCAGACCCGACATCTTCTCTCCTAACTTGTCCAAACCAGAAGATGCGATCGCAATATCATAAGAGTATTGCGGTAGATTTACGCTAATTACACCCATGATTAAACCCCCAATCAATTAATAATTATCAATTATCAATTATCAATGCCCAAAACTAATGATTGAATAGAAATAGTAAACTTTTATGGAGAAACGTAAATGTTAGCAGCTGTATTTTTCGTATTGTATATAGGTCTGTTTTTCGGTCTTGCTGCTGGATTACTATTCGGCTTGCGTGCTGTCAAGCTTCTGTAAGACCGGGATGATTTGCAGAAAATTATTTTACCAATCATGAGGGCGCAAACTTTCCGCTCTTGCAACATCTTGGCGATTTACTGGTAATTTCAATTCTGGAAATCTCCTAACGTCTCTACTCTCGCAAGACGGTATACCCCTCTTCCTAAGTTTGGGAGAGGGAAAGAGCTTTTGATTGTACTTCACTAACTTTAGAACTTATACAGTCGCGAAGTAAAAGTTGGTGTTGTAGATATGGTGTTGTAAATATGGTGTTCTAGATATTCAGATAGCTTACCGACCCACCATTGTGGGGTTAGGTGTAGACTCTTAGATAAAACATATTATAAATTGGTATTATATTTAACTCAGTCATAACACTGAGAAAGTCACAGTTTTATAAAAATAAAGTAAGTATAATCACAAATTATATTGGCAATATCCGAATAATCATTTTTACCTTATATTAACTCATTATTAATCATCAAATAAAGGTATTTAGTATCACTTACATTCTTATTGTTGAGCAAGTATAACAGGGGATGTATTGATGCTTTCATTATTTTTTACAAGTATTATTAAACTTATTTTTATTAATAAATATGAGGTTGTATCCGAGTATTTATTAAGCTTTTAGCGTTTACTAATTTACGTCAATAATAGAAGTATTCAAAACCTTTATTTTCAAATAAAGTAATACAATATACAGCCATTTTCATCTGATTAAGGTATAAATCATATCGTTCTGAATCAGACAGTAGGGAAGATGTACATTCTATAAACTACCTTCGTGCTGTAATTATTTAATTTTATCTTAAACAGAGTTTTTATTGTTGCTGGTAATTACCAATATGGCTGATTTTATACAATAAATTACCAGGTAAGTATTATGTCTATAGATTTACGAAAATTTTTTCAAGCCACTAATCCTAGTAAAACTTTAGTAGTAGGGAATATCGAAGACCAAAAGTATTATATCGACTTTTCTTCGGTACGTGGAGGTAAAATTATTGCCGAGTTAAAGGATAAAATTACTTTTTTCTCTCCAGATGAACCAACTTGTATGTTATTCACCGGTCATATTGGCTGCGGTAAATCTACTGAGTTATTGCGGTTAAAACTAGAACTGGAAGAAGAAGGATTTTATGTAGTCTACTTTGAGTCGAGCGAAGACTTAGAAATGGCAGACGTAGACACAGGAGACGTATTACTTGCGATCGCTCGTCGGATAAGTCAAAGTTTGGAGTCAATAAATATCGGCGAACCCAGTAAGCTCAAGGAGCTATTGCAAGGTGCTGTTAAGGTTCTCAATGCTGATTTACAATCAATTAAACTTAAGGTTCCTGGTTTGGGGGATGTTGGTGTCTCGGCAGAAGATGATAAGTTTTCTCTAGCTTTCGGTATTGGTGAAATCACTACTAAAGCTAAGAGCGATGCAACATTACGACAAAAATTAAATCAGTATTTGGGTCCTCAAAAAACCCAGCTCTTGGATGCTATTAATCAAGAACTTATAGAACCTGCAATTTCTGCTTTAAAAAAACGTGGAAAAAAGGGTTTAGTAGCAATTGTGGATAACTTAGATAGGGTTGATAGTCAAGCAAAATCTTGGGGAAGACCCCAACAGGAATATTTATTTATCGATCAAAGTGAATATCTTAGTAAGTTAAATTGTCATATTGTATACACCATGCCCTTAGCGCTGATGTATTCCGATGCTTACGGTAATTTGACCCAAAGATTTCCAGAGGATCCAAAAGTACTACCAATGGTACCAGTATGTACTTATGATGGTAAATACTGTACAAAAGGCATGGGACTGCTACGACAAATGGTTTTAGCCAGAGCTTTCCCTAATTTGTCCATTCAGGAAAGACTTTACCGGATAGAAAAAATATTTGATACATCTCAAACCCTTGACCGTTTATGTCTTATTAGTGGCGGTCATGTCAGAGATTTACTGAGATTACTCAACAATTTAATACAGCGAGAGAGAAAATTACCCCTAACTCGAAAAACCTTAGAAAGACTAATTCGTGCCCGTCGTAACGAAATGAGTATGCAAATTTCCGACGACGAATGGAAACTACTGCAACAGGTAAAAGAACGTAAAAAAGTAGGAGGCGATCGCGACTATCAAAAACTAATTCATTCCCGCTTAGTATTTGAATACCGCGATCGCAATGGTGAATCTTGGTTTGATGTCAATCCCATTATTGCCGAATCCGAGGAGTTAAACCATGACTGAAAAGGAAAATGAGGAAGCGATCGCTGAACTAATATGGACTTTGGAATCTTCACAGGGTGAATTTAAGCTGATTTTAGCAAGATGTAACTATTTACGATTGCGATCGCGCTTAGTAGAACAGTTACGTAAACTAATAAATATTGATATTCAAGTTCTTCATTTAAAAAAGTCTGACAAAACTTTATATGCAAAAATTTATAGCGAAGTTAAGGGAAAACAGCCACCTGCTTTAATGATTTTCTATTTAGAGTCGGTGCAAGACTTAGAGCAAATGTTTAGCGCAAGTAACCAAGTCAGAGAGGAATTTCGCAAGCAATTTAATTTTCCCATAGTCTTATGGGTAACAGATAAAGTTTTCCAGCAATTCGTACATTCAGCCAGCGATTTTGAAAGTTGGGCAACAACTACAGAGTTTATCATTCCCACGGAAGATTTAATTAAATCTCTTCAAGAAGATACAGATGCATTATTTGCAGCTGCACTTGTAACAGATGCTTACTGTATTAGTTGGAAAATGGGTTATCTTCGTCGTCGGGAAATTTCTACAGCGCTAAAAGACTTAAAGCAGCGAGAAATGGAGCTAGACCCTTTTTTAATCGCCAGTGTAGAATTTGTACGAGGACAAGATGCTTATTTACAGCATCAAATTGAAACAGCACTAGAGCATTATCAAAATAGTTTAATTTACTGGCAGCAAATAGCCAATCAATCCCGTTTAAACTCAGTAAACGCCAAATCTCTGTTGCGTCAGGGAGTAGTCATGTTTTATATAGGGTTATGCTACCAGCATCAGGCACAAAAATATCAAACCCCTTCACTAGGTCTCCTGAATGTAGCCAAAACCTATCTTCAAGACAGTATAAATATTTTCACAGATACTAACCGTTCTCGGCTAGTAGCAAAATTTATTAATCCCCTCGGTATAATACTGAGATATTTACAAGCATGGGAAGAATTATCAGACCTTGCCTATTATTCCCTGACTTTACAGCAACAATATGGTAATCCCATCCGCATCGCTCAAGCCCATGGATTTCTAGCTGAAGTTGCACTACACCAAAATAATTGGTTAACAGCCAAAAAAAACGTTTATAGAGCCCTACACCACCTGACAAAAATAAAATCACCACCACTACATCAACGCAGCCTTTATTTATTACTTCTAGCCCAAGCAGAAATACACTTAGCAGAAGTAAACTTAGCTCAAATACCCCAAGCCATAAAACACCTACAAATGGCAAGAGATGCGGGTATTCAAAATCATCCCCGGCAATATATTTGCATACTTAAAACCTTGCGATCGCTTTATTGGCAACAAGGAGAATACCTCGAGGCTTTCCGTACTAAAATCCAAGAGCGTTCTATCGAACAGCAATATGGATGGAGAGCATTTATCGGTTCTGGTAAGATAGGACCCCACCGCTATCACTATAGTACAGCCTTAACTCAGGTAGCAGATATTTTTCAAGAGGTATCTTTTTCTGAAACTGTAGCACCTGAAATAACAGAATCGGGTAGAGAGAAAGATATAGAAAATTTATTGGAAAGAATAGCTCGTCCTGATTTCAAACTTATAGTCATTTACGGACATTCTGGGGTTGGGAAAAGTTCTTTAATACACGCTGGATTAATACCTAGAGTTAAACAAAAGGCTATAACTGTTCGAGAAATTATTCCAGTTGTAGTAGTAAGTTACACCGACTGGCTAGGGGAACTGGCTAAGTTATTAGAATCAACTCTCAAATCTAGAGGAATTGATATTCCAAAATTACATAATTCATCTTCTAGTATTCTGAATATTCTTCATAAATGCAGCATATTCAATATCCAAATACTACTAATATTTGATGAATTAGAAGAATTTTTATCTATTGAGTCGTCATTAAGTCGCAGATATGATTTTTTTAATTTTTTAGGAGAATGTATCAATATTCTTAGCGTCAAAGTGATTATACTAATGCGAGAAGATTACTTACATCACCTATGTGAATTTAATTCTCTACCTAGCATGAGTATTATTAACAATAATATTTTTAGCAACCAAGTTCTTTATCAATTAGGAAATTTACCCCCAAAGGATGCCAAATCATTAATAAACAGGCTTACAGAATATTGTCATTTTCATTTAGAATCAACTTTAATAGATCAATTAATTGAAGACTTATCAAAAGGATTTGAACAAGTACGTCCTATAGAATTACAAATTGTCGGCGCACAAATCCAAACAGTAAATATTACCACTCTGAATGAATATCAAAAATATGGAGGCAAAGAAAAACTAATTCACAGCTATATCCAAGAAATAATTAATGATTGCGGCGATCAAAACAAACAAACCGCAAAATTAGTATTACAACTACTAACCGATGAAACCGAAAATAATCCCCCCAAAACTTTAGCAGAACTATCCCAAAAATTAACTTCAATGTTGCTTAAACTTGATATTAATCAAAGTCAATTAGATTTGGTACTACATATTTTTTTAGAATCAGGTATTGTGGCATTATTACCTAATCACTATAAGTTTTACTCAGTATTTAATCGAAAAATTATTGGTAATGGTAATGGTGATTTGTAATGATGATTGGTAACTAATTAGTAATTGGTAATTGGTGTGTAAAGACCGCAATAAATCATGATTTATAAGGAATAAATAAATTATGTCGATTTCATATGAAGACGCATAGAATAGCGACACCTAAAACCCTTGCTAAACAATAATTTCAGCTTTTAGCATTTTATGCAGCCTCACAAAGAATTGGTATTACACCAGTTTTGTTGAACCCACCAATGGATTATTGACATTTCTTAATGTAACTTTAAATGTTAGGGGCACTAAAAACTAAACTCATAATAAATCTGGGTCTTCCCCCAACTCTCGCAACCTTGCAGCTAGACGTTCTGCACGTTGAGCTTCCTGCTCTGCACGTTGAGCTTCCTGCTCTGCACGTTGAGCTTCTTGCTCTGCACGTTGAACTGCTGCCTCTTCTGGTAAAAGTACTAAATTTCCTTCCTTCTCATAAAACCTCAACCATACAGCAGTCTCTTTATCAATCTCACCTTCCCAAGTACCTAGATACAAACCTAGTCTTTCGCACCATAACCAACCCCTCTTATCTGGCACAATAGGTTGGTAATTTTGAGAAGAATCTAAATGCCAGCCCTGTAAAGAATTACTATCAAAAGGATCGAAAACAAAGTAATCCGGGGTACGAAAAACTCTTTCATATAATTTCTTCTTCGCCCCTTTATCTACTTCTTGAGTACTATCTGATAATAGTTCAACGATCGTATCAGGGTAGCGTCCATTCTCGTCCCATACAACCCAACCCTGACGCGGATAAGAACCATCTATATCTAAGACCACAAAAAAATCTGATCCTTTGAAATCCCTGTTTTTTACTTGGGCACTACTATAGTAAACAAACATATTACCGCCAGTAAAATAATCGTTACGCCCCTTCCAAGCTTGCTGTAACGATCTAATTAAAGCATTCATACCAATGCGGTGGCGATTACTCTCCAATGGTTCTCCATCATCAAAAATCAAATCACTAGGAGGGGTAGGCGGTATCAATTCTACCACTTCTTGTGTTGGAGTATTTACTGCTGTGGTGGTTTCTGGAGACATGATAATCAAAACCTCTTTCTCGCATTGAGACCATATTTCTAAATTTAATTTATAAATTTAGAATAGACTAGTCTATTTTTCCATTCATTAACCTTTACAGGACTTACGCAAAATCAATGTAATTCCGTCATTACGAGCGATAGCGACGTAATCACATAGTTCTTGAGATTGCTTCCCTACACTATGTTCCGGTCGCAATGACAAATCTTCTTTGCGTAAGTCCTACTTTATTTCCTCCTGACCGAAAGTAAAATGGATAAAATTCCCCAGATATCCCTGCGGGGAAGTAAACTAAATTCATAGAAAAAAGAAAAAATATTTTCCTTATTTCAAGCCCCTCAATTCATGGATGAGGTAATAATTTTGAATTTTGAATTTTGAATTTTGAATTTTGAATTTTGAATTCCTCTGAAGAAGGCTTACCTACTTAGAAACCTTAGAAGCAGCCTCATTCTTTCCCGGTTTAGATTCAGATTCATCTTTTACCCGTTTAATCGGGACATTGGCAATTAAAGCAGTAGTACGCTGATTGCTTTCTAAAGTGAACTCTAAGCCATCCGACTCAACTTCCACATAGCGACAAACTATTTCCAGAATTTCCTGCCGCATTTTCTCAATCATCTGAGGGCTTAAATCAGCCCTATCGTGTGCGATCACCAACTGAAGGCGACGCTTAACATCATTACGACTGTTATCGGTACCGCGAAAAAAAAGTTTTTCTAGAAGCTGGAGTATCATTGCAACCTAAATCGTGCCCCAGGCACAAGCAAGTGTATAAATTGTCAAGTTGTATTAGGGAGTTGTATTAGATTTATCTGAGATTCATCTTAGATTTCATTCTTAAATCTTTGTCCACAACAACTTTTTCAAACGAGTGAAAATATTTTGATTGGGGGCATTAATATCAATAAAGTCAACCGTTTCTCCTTCTAGTCTACGGGCAATATTTTCAAAAGCCAAAGTTGCTAAAGAAGGACTGTCTTGTGATAAAACTAACGGTTCACCACGGTTGGTAGAAACTATTACACGTTCATCATCAGGAATTATCCCAATTAACGGAATAGCTAAAAGCTCCTGAACATCCTGCACTGACATCATATCATTGGCTTGTACCATTGCGGGTCTGATGCGGTTCACGATTAAGTGAATGCGCTTGATTCCTTGTGCTTCTAGTAACCCTACCACACGGTCAGCATCACGCACGGCAGCAATTTCAGGGGTAGTCACAATTAATCCTTCTTTGGCTGGAGCGATCGCGTTTTTAAATCCGTTTTCGATTCCGGCTGGGCTGTCTAATATGACATACTGATATCGTTGAGCCAAGGCGTTAATCAATAACTTCATTTGGTCTGGCGATACGGCATCTTTGGTACGATTTTGGGCTGCTGGGAGCAAAACTAAGTTGGGCTGCCGTTTGTCTTTAACTAAAGCTTGTTCTAAACGACATTCCCTAGCTAATACTTCCACCGCAGTGTAAACAATGCGGTTTTCTAGTCCCAAGAGTAAATCTAAGTTTCTTAGACCAAAATCAGCATCAACTAAAGCAACTTGCCGCCCTAGTTTAGCTAAAGCCATACCTAGATTGGCTGTTGTGGTGGTTTTACCCACCCCACCTTTACCAGAAGTAATTACAATAACACGGGTCATGATATAAGCACGCTCGCAAATAAATCGAAAACAATAGAAAAAAAGAATTCAGGATTTACGTTTAATATGGATTATTAGCTTTCTTGTAGCTTTTAGTTTTTAGCTTTTAATTTTTGGCTTTTGGATTTTAGCTAAAATCGTTTCTTCCCTAAGGGCTAACGACTAAGAGCTAAGAGCTAAAATAACAGCCCAAAGAACTGAAACAAATAGAAAATAAAAAATTAATCTATTTCTTTTTCCTCTTTCATATGTTGGGAAAGCAGTTGTGCTTCAGGGAAGTTTAATTCTGGACTCACATCTCGTTCGGGTTGTTGGACTGGGGTCCGGGAAAAATCTTTAGCTTTGGATATCCTAATCCCTTCAGGAGTTACATAAGCTACCTCTGGGTAAAATTCTGTTAAAGATTTCTCTGGTGCTCTAGCTACAGCATCAGCAATGCGTAGTTGAGTTGGTTCCATTTGCAGTGCCATAATTAAACACTGACGGTTCCCATTGGCACCAGCATGAGCTACTCCTCGCAAACGTCCCCACACAAGAATATCTCCATCAGCAATGACGCTACCGCCAGGATTAACATCACCTAATATGGTGACGCTTCCGGAGTGACGAATATCTACTCCAGAACGTACCGTTGTTTCTAAATATAGAGCATCTACGGTTGTGGTTGCTGTTTCTTGTTGCGAATTGAAAAGACTCTTAGCTTTAATTTGTTCTACAGAATATCCTGCCGAAACTGCCGCGATCGCTGTTTGCCGACGACTGGTGGAAACTGATACTAGATGAATATTTGACTCCCGCAACACTGATGCTAATTGCTGCAATTGCCGTCCATCAAGTAAGCGATCGCTGGCGACCAAATGTAAATCAGCTCTGCCATCAAGTAAGCGATCGCTGGCATTTAATCGTATTTTTATTTGCTGCCAGATATCACTCCAGCCAGCCTCTTGAGGATTCAATTGAGCTTCTGTTGGTAAAATGAGCAGCAATCTACCATTTTCGCTTTTGAACTGTACTTGAATATTTTTTTGAATCTTCTTTTGTGGGCGATCGCCTACAATATCTATCTCTTCTAACTTATCGTCATTAGAAGTTTGCTTAGATTTTCGATTTTTATTATCAACATTATCAACTGCGTCAGGTTCTTTTTTCTCAAGAGCAGTTTTTTTTTCTACTTCAGTTTTTTCCGCATTCGCAGATGCAGATTGTAACTTAATATCAGGATTAGCAGAATCATTCGTCATGCAATTGCAATACCAGCCACAACAAGGGGAATTGATAAGGGCGATTATGTCAGTAATAGACTATTTTGGCAATAAACCAAGAGGTTGATAAATATTTTAAGTCATAGGATTAGCAAAAGTTTTAGCGAAATATTACCCGCTATTTTTACTTAATCTTTGATATACAGTCTTTAACCCATCAGCATCACCCACATTACCAGGAAATAATACCACTGGTAAGTTAGGAAACTTAGGATGTTCCTTTGTAGTAATCACAATCGAACAACCAGGTAAAACTTGACCGAGCAAACGCACCCAAGTTAAAGCTAGACCATTACTCAAAACATCATTGGAGGTAATACCGCCTTTACTAACTAGAAATCCTATATCGGATGGCAACCCTCGTAAAATATCCATTAGTAAGTTAGAAACCTGAGTTCCAAACTCTAACCTAGTCTGTACATCCTTAAATGAAAGCTCTTGACGGCTTGTATAAATAACTGGCGTTTTACCACTTTCATATACCGCTTTTACTTTTTCAAGAATCTCGGTTAGCAGTGTAGCAGATACGTCATTACTATCGTTAATTAACCTGGATACATTTACTTCAATTCCTTCTACACCCGGAGTTTTTAATAATACTTCTAATTGCTGAGTAGTCTTTTTAACATGAGACCCAACTAACACCACACCTGGTTTACCATTTCTGGTATATTTTGACATATCTTCTGCTGCCACAGGTTGGGGTGGTAAAGCTGCTAAAGCTGTCAATAAACTGGCTGCACTCCGAAATAAAAATCTTTTCCCTGCTCCTGCTACTGCCAATATATCCTCAGCAAACCTATTTAAATCGGCTTGCTCTTCTCCATCTACTACACCACACTGGTTATCAGTCAAACTCTGTAATCTTTCCCGACTACCACTACGGATATCTGTAAGTAAAAATCTTTCTACCTTATCTGCATTTATACGCCCTTTAGTTTTTTCCTCTACATATTTCGGTAAATAGCTATGATGGTAGGCAAATACAGAATCGCGGGCAAATTCGGTTTGGTCTACAGGAGTCAAAACCCCATCAATCATTAAATAGTGAATGCTGTCTTTAGTTATACGTCCACCCTCAAAAAATGCCGGTACGAGAAAATGAGCATCAAATCCACCCAACTCTTGAGCGATCGCATCAGTTTCTATTGGATAATGTCCCCGTAAAGTCGAATCAGAACGACTGACCACTAAAAAATCTTCAATATTCTCAGCAGCTAAAGCCTGTTTCAGATTTTGGCAAACATTCTTAGTCACCATCGCCGCAACTTCCGGAGTCAATGACCTGGTATTAGTTAATATAAAAAAAATTGGCACCTCATCTTGCAGTCCTTTACGTAAAGTCTCAACATTCCACCGCATTAACAGTAAGCAACTATGGACTGTTTGGGAACCGGTGGGATCGTCATCCAAGACAATAATTTTTGGTACAGAAGTCATATTAATTATCAGTTATTACTTATCAGTTTTCAGTTACTTAGGGGTTTAGCGTGACAAAACCCACACTCAGAGTCTGTTGCAAGTTTCTTCAAGTTTCTTTTGGTAAATTTTTCTTCTGTCCCCTGTCTTCTCCATAAATATTTCTAGAAATATTTCCACAAATATAAGTTGAAGACACCCATCAACAATTACTGTTGGGTCGTCCCATGTATTTGTTTGAGTTGAGCTTGTACATCAAGAGCAATCTGCAATGATTGATTTAAAAGTTGGGCATATTCTCCAGCTTGAGTACTAACTTCCAAAGCTTGCACATTTGCTAAATTATTAATTAGTAACTCTTGATTACCAGCAAGTAACTTTTTATTATCCCGTAAAATCCGTTCAGTTTTAAGAGCGCGAACCAAATCTTCTCGAATCAATTCTAAAGCTGAGATTACTTTTTCTCTATCATTAATATTAGTTTGGGAATTACCTGAACTTGTTAATTGGTCATTGATATCAATAGCTTGAATCACAGCATGATACTCGTCAATTTCATCTAGAAGACTAGCTAAAGTTTTAGCACCAGATTTCAAACGCCATAACCAACGTCCAGCAATTACCATTACCGGAACGCAAATTAATAAAAATAATGCTAAAGGAATAGAAGAACCAATAGTTGGTAATATCAAGAATGAATAAATACCTCCCACAATAATTGGAGTTAATGCTAAGGCTACAAGCATTTCATTGGCAAAAAAGCCCAATCGTTTACTTTTATCTCTCATCACCGAAGGACGGAAAACATCGTCAGGATCTAACCCCGTTAAATGCCTCAGTTCTCCTCTAGATATTTCTAAGCCCAGTAAATCTGGCTGCACAGTTTCATTTTCTCCTGTTTCACTGTTTTTTATCCAAATTCTATTAAAACTGATATTACCGATCGTTGAAAAAAGGTTAGGATACAGCGATCGCTTCTCTAGTAAACACCTTGTCTAGGTCATAGTATTTCAGAATATTTATTTCAGAATATTACTAAAGTGGCACGTTCAAGCTTTGTAGCAAATAATATCTGTAGATGTTGACGCCCTGTTAGTAAATACACTAGGCGCTAACTCATTTCAAAGCTTTTAGTTTCAAAAGCCGAAAGCCAAAATCTGAAAGCTAATTAAAACATACAGGGAGTATATTATGAGCGAACAAGTTAATGCTACAGCGATAAGAGAAGGCGTACTCAAAACCAATAATGATAGTGCTAGTTTAATTAATATTCGTTCTGGACCATCCTTGAATAACAAAGTCATTCGTCAGGGTAAAAAAGGCGATGTTGTAACGGTTATTGAAGAAACCCAACCATCTGGTGAGAAATATACTTGGTATAAAATTAGATTTGGTTCTGCCCAAAATGATATTGGTTGGGTACGGAATGATGTGATTGAAGTAACTTACAAAAATCCTTCTGATGCATCTACTCGTTTACGATTTGCAACCCAAAGCAAAACAGTCAGAATCTATCAAGGAGACGAAGAAGTTTATATAAACGTTTATGACAATAAAGCTGAGGAGACAGAATTACTTCAAGTACCTATCGCGAAAATACCAAAACTGGATACAGAGACTAAATGGCAAGGTTATATGACATTTCAGGGTAAATTAGTTTACTACGTTAGATTTATTCCTTTTGGTGAAGTTAGTTTAGTCACAAGTAATAAAGATGACGGTAAGATAATTCGTCAAGAAAAGGGCTTTCAAGCCAGTGGTAGCGAGTATCGAGGTGCCTAGGAATATCACAGGCAGAGTAGATCATTCCGGTACTCCGGTATTCATTCAACTCCACCTTGCAACGAATGAAGCTAACCGGAGAGAGAGGGAGTGTCTCAGGGTAAACGCACATTTTTCTGAATCTAGCTAACAGCTTTGCTATGTAAAGGTTATGAAATGTGTCAGTTAACTTTTGACTTTTGACTCATCCCTCTAATTTCTTCAATTCCTCTTCTACTTCTTGAGCAGTATGTAAAGCATCCCTAAGTAAATTAGTATATTCTCTAGCTTCTTCAGTAGTTTGTAACACTTGTAAAGCAGTTAAATTACTAGCCAAAAATTCTCGATTTCGAGAGATAACAGCGCGATTATTCCTTAATATTTTCTCAGTTTTGAGGGCACTAATTAAATTATTTCTCGTTGTCATTAGTACTTGAATAAATTTTTCTTTATCACCTAAACTTAAATCTTGATTCCCAGCGGCAACCAACTGCTCATTAATTTCTAAAGTTTTTATAATCTGGTTATATCTATCAACTTCTTCCAACAGATACGTTTGACGCTTTCTCAACCACTTCCACTTTGCCAAATAACTCAAAGGAATTAATCCCCATCCCAGCAACAAAATTTGTTCTGCATGCAAAAGGATTTGCAGTAAAAGTGCTGAACGGGGAGCTTTTAATTTATGGTACGCACTCAAATCGCGATCGCTTATATTTACAATGTTTTTTAAATCAGCTTTGTTAATGTATAAATTTTGTAAATCTAATTCCATAGCAAGCTATAAGAGAAGAAACTAAAATCCAGTATCTTTACACCTGCATAGTAACGTACAAACTTAGACATAATTGCTCAGTAAAGAAAGATAAAAAAACCTAAATTCCCTTTTCATTTAAGGATATAAACCCCTATCAGTTAACGCTTGAGCAACTCTACCAACCCCTAAAACATAAGCTGCTAATCTTAAGGGTATCTGTCTGACTTTCGATTGCTCAATTACATTACGATAAGCCTGTACCATCAATTTTTCCATTTCTTGATTTACTCGTGTTTCATCCCAGAATAAATAGGATAAACCCTGTACCCACTCTAAATAACTCACCACAACTCCCCCTGCATTGGCTAATATATCCGGTAATACACTCACACCTCGTCCTTCTAAAGATAAATTAGCCTTAAGTGTGATTGGTCCATTTGCAGCTTCAGCAATAATTTTTGCTTTGACCTGATTGACATTATCTTTTGTAATTTGGTTTTCTAAGGCTGCGGGAATCAACACATCACAAGGTAAAGTTAATAACTCCTCATTACTAATAGGTACAGCTTCTGGGAAACCTGTTACTTTCCGATGATTTTCTGCTGCATAAGTCTTCAGTGCTGGAATATCTAAACCAATTTCCGAATATACTCCTCCAGCCCCTGTGGAAACTGCAATAATTTTCGCACCAGCTTCATATAACAAAAAAGCAGCGGCACTGCCAACATTACCAAAACCTTGAATAGCAACTTTGGTACCAGCAAGAGTCTCACCTCTATCAGCTAAAGCTTCCCGAATTGCAATCATCACACCCCGTCCGGTCGCCATTTCTCGTCCTAAAGAACCACCCACAGATAAAGGTTTCCC
Organism: Cyanobacteria bacterium P01_A01_bin.84; assembly: GCA_039030795.1. Lineage (GTDB taxonomy): Bacteria > Cyanobacteriota > Cyanobacteriia > Cyanobacteriales > Nostocaceae > JBCCDM01. The sequence goes on along the minus strand of JBCCDM010000017.1, from coordinate 6,051 downwards.
AGTCACCACTCCAGGGACAGAATGACCTATATTCACAGAATAAGTATCCATCATCCACGCCATTTCCCGTGCAGAAGTTCCCATATCTGGTGCAGGAATATCCACCGCAGGTCCAATGTCTTTGATTAACTCACTAATATAGCGTCGGGATATCCGCTCTAACTCCCCAGGACTATAACTTTTAGGGTTAATCGCAATACCACCCTTGGCACCACCATAAGGAATTCCTAACAGCGCACATTTCCAGGTCATCAACATTGCTAGGGCTGAAACTTCCCTTAAACTGACCGCAGGATGGAAACGAATACCGCCTTTATATGGACCTAAAATATCAGAATGTTGTACTCGATGTCCTGCGAAGACTTCTACTTCACCGTTATCTCGTTTAATAGGAACAGATACTGTGACTACTTTCTTAGGGTTACTAAGAACTGCTAATAAACCTTGGTCTAATTTTAATTCTTTAGCTGCTGCATCTAGATAGCTACAAGCTTGATCGAAGGGACATATATGTGCAGGTGTTGGTGTTTCTAAGGGTAATAAGGGTGTGGAAACCATAAGTTGAAACCATAAATAAAACTATAATTTATCTCTCCTCATCACGGTGGTGTCGCGAACCGGATGCGGATGTCTATATGTTTAAGCTAGCTTGAATTTTTTAGAATGGGTGATTTTTTGTAAATTTCGTTACAATTTTCAGAGATTTGTTTTTCTCGAATGACTTTTATAGCAACAGCCAGGTTAATTAGACGCAAACAGGATAATAAGGTAATTTTGATTGACTTTGGTGCCGTTAAACAAATTGGTGTTCAAGTGGTCAATGCTGAGGGGGAAACCAAAAAGTTATGGAAAAATTTAGAATGCGATCGCGTACATAGCTTTAAATGATGCTATCTGTAGAACATCTCTCAAACCAATGTGGGCTAAACCAGATTGACCAGAGAATTGGGTCTCAAGCCTCGTGCTTTTAGCACGACTTTAATTATTTATAGTATAATGCTACCAAGTATTGCGGTAGCAAAGTGTTTGTCTTAGAGTTTAAAGTTAATCCAAAACCATACCAAATCCAAGCAATCGAAGAAGCGATAAAGACAGTTCAATTTGTCAGAAACAAAGCTTTAAGATTTTGGATAGAGAATCGTGGTGTTGGGAAAACTGAACTATTTCGATATAACACTAAGCTTAGAGAAGAGTTTGATTTTGTTAAATCCTTAAACTCTCATGCGTGCCAGGTTGGGATAGAGAGAATTCTCAGAGCAATTAATAGATTTTTCGATAATTGCAAGAATAATAAGCCTGGGAAGAAGCGGTGCGACCCTGGTGATTTTCAATCACCTAAGGAACGCGCACCAAGAGAGGGTTATCCCCAGTTTAAAAAAAATACTCGCTCAGTAGAGTACAAGGTATCAGGATGGAAACTTTCCCAGAACCGAAAGCATGTTGAGTTTACTGATAAGAAAGGTATTGGTAAGCTCAAGTTAATTGGTTCAAGAGATTTAAACTATTTTCAACCTGAACAAATCAAGCGAGTGCGAATTGTTAGACGAGCAGACGGTTTTTATACACAGTTTTGTCTGGCTTTAGACAAGCGAGATAATGCACTAAAGATTTCTCCTTCTCATAAGGTAGTAGGTTTGGATTTAGGTATCAAATATTTTTTAGCTCAAAGTAATGGAGATATAGAAGAAAACCCTAAATTCTACCGAAAAGCAGAAAGACAACTGAATCGGGCTAACCGGAACAAGTCTAAAAAATTCCGCAAAAACTCAACACAAACCCATAACTATATTAAGGCAAGATTACGATATGCTCGGAAACATTTGAGAATAAGTAGGCAGCGAGAAGAGTTTGCAAAGAGAGTTGCACTCCGTTTAATCCAATCCAACGATTTGGTAGCTTATGAAGACTTAAATGTAAAAGGGTTAGTCAAAAATCATCATCTTTCCAAAAGTATTAGTGATGTAGGATGGTCAATTTTTCGTAGATGGTTAGAGTATTTTGGCTACAAGTATGGCAAAGTTACTGTCGCAGTACCGCCACACAATACTTCTCAAAAATGCTCTAATTGCGGAAATATTGTTCAAAAGTCTTTGTCTACCAGAACTCATATTTGCACTTGTGGATATGTTGAAGACAGAGATATTAATGCTGCACGAAACATCTTGCAATTGGGTTTAAGTACGCTAGGGCATAGCGGAACTCATACGCTTGGGGAGAGATTCTCTCTTGCTCAATTGGATACGTCCTGTTGAGTTACGGAAACTCTGTGAACCAAGAATCCTCGCGCCTAAAGGCGCGAGGAGTGTCAAACCATACATAATTATTTCTATTAGCAATCATGACAGATACAAAAAATGTACTAGGTCAAAAACTCCAAGTTTGCTGTACTTCCCCCATGACAGGATTTTATCGTGACGGTAGCTGTGAAACAGGATCGAGTGATTTAGGTACTCATGTGGTTTGCGCTCAAGTAACTGAAAAATTTCTTACTTATACTAAATCCAAAGGTAATGACTTAAGTACTCCCGTACCAGCTTATAATTTTCCCGGTCTAAAACCTGGTGACAAATGGTGTCTGTGTGCATCTCGTTGGAAAGAAGCAATTAGTGCAGGTGCTGCACCTCCTGTGGATTTGGCTGCAACTCATGAAGCTGCTTTGGAGTATGTTTCTTTAGAAATTTTGCAAGAATATAGTATTAAATAATTTAATTGCTTTTTTGTTAATGGAGAACGAGCGATCGCGTCGTATGTAGCTCTTCTCTCCGAGAGCTTTAGCTCTCGGAACATTAACTTCGTAGTAAAATGTCTCTAATACTTAAAAAATCTACTTATCCAAATGAATGCTGACGAATATCAGGAAAAGGCTTTTGAATTTGGTATATATCCCCAGAAAGGAGATAACTGGGTATATCCTTGTATTGGTTTAGCTGGTGAGACTGGTGAAGTGGCTGAATTAATTAAAAGAGCAATCAGAGACAAAAATTCTACGATTGATGAAGAATTACGTCAGAAGATTAAGTTAGAGCTAGGTGACGTAGCTTGGTATGTGGCTGTTTTAGCTAAGGAAGTGGGTTTAAGCCTTGATGAAATATTAGCAGCCAATATTGACAAATTATCTAATCGTAAAGCTAAAGGAACTTTACACGGTTCTGGAGATGGGCGTTAGATAATTACTAAGAAAGTTGATAAAAAAATAGCAACCGGTCTAGAAAAGCTGTCTAATTACCAATTACCGACTACCACGAAACAATAAAATATCATTTTTCAATTAACACACCAGCTTTAATATAATTTTGATAGCGTGGATAAGTTCTAATATCTTCGGGAACCCAATTTTTACCAGGAAGCAGACGATAATTTCCTAGTTGCAAAGAGCCGATTCCTACACCTGAGAGTTTTTCGGGTACTAGCACAACACAGATAAGTTTACCATCCCCCAGTGATGCAATCATATTATTAACCTATTTCCAAGTCATTAACAAAAAATTCCAGCAAAATCAATCCTGTATAAAACAAGCACATAATAGTTAAGCAAGATTGCCATAACAAGGGAACTATTAACTTGACTATAAATTTTTAGATAAATAAAAAAGTAGAGATAAATATTAAATATCTCTACTAAACTTATGGGCTATATCAAAAGCTTCCTTTTTACAAAAATAATTACAAGAAAATACTTATTTGCACTCTAGAGACTCACGAGTAGACACCCCAGTTTTAGAATTGACACCAGTTGCGATCGCGCATAATTTTTTTTGCTGTACCCCATCTATAACTGAATTTGTAAAGTCAGCACCATCTATATTCACACCATCAAAAGTAGAGTAGAGCATCATCGCATCCGTCAAATTAGCATCCCTTAAATCTGCTCCTTGGAAATCAACTAAGTAAGCGATACCGTTACTAAAATCCATACCATGCATATCAGAGTTAATTAGTGCGGAACCATTGAAAACACTTCCCCTCAGATCGGAGTTACTAAAATCAGTATCTTCTAAATTTAATTTGGTAAACTCTCTTGCAATTAAGGTTTGATTAGAAAAATCTTTTGTCAGCGCTCTTTTTTTACCAGCAACGCTCTTTTTTACTGCTTCTGCTGAAAGGGGGTGAAAAAAAATCGCTAAAGCTACAGCTACTGCAATAACAACTCGCCAATACCTAGTCATATCTATCTTAAAAAATTTCTATACATCCACAATTTACTATTAAACCTTTTTTTGGTAATTGGTAATCAATGATGGAAGCGTGAGACCTTTTAGCAAGTTAATTAAACGATTTATAAGTAAGTAGACAAAATTAATTTAATTACATATCTTTTTCCTTTACTCCTCTCTTCTTTTCCCAGCCTTCAAATATAAATTTGAACAGCTATTTTCACACAGCTATTCGATTAATATACCTGAGAACACAGGCTTTGTAGCGAAAGGCTGCTGAAAAAATTTTGTCAATCCTCAATCACTTATTTATTTTCTTAGAGAGACGCATTAGTATAACATCAACTAGTGTTATTTAGATACCAATCAACATTTCCGGATTATGAGCCAACTTACGAATCAAACAATCTCCAAAGAAGGTGGGGAGCTACAATGAATCACAAGTGGTTAGATTGGGGACAAAAACTACAGGCAATTGCTCAAAATGGACTAACATACAGTAAAAATGAATATGACCTTGAGCGTTACCAACAATTGCGGCAGATTGCAGCCCAAATCATGGCGGAACATTCTAATGTTGAACCCAGTTACATCCTTGATTTATTCAATAGCCAGGTAGGATATGCTACACCAAAAGTAGATGTGCGCGCTGCTGTATTTCACTCAGATAAAATTCTCTTGGTTCAAGAGAAAGAGGATAGCTGCTGGACATTACCAGGGGGATGGGCAGATATAGGGGAATCACCGAGTGAGGCACTTGTCCGGGAGGTATATGAAGAATCTGGGTATAACACACAAGTTGTCAAGCTACTCGCCGTCTACGATAGAAATCATAGTCGTCACGGTCATCCACTATTCCCTCACCATGTGTATAAGCTATTTTTTCAATGTGAATTGATTGGTGGAAAACCGACTCTCAGCCTTGAAACTGAAGATGTTGCCTTTTTCAGAGAACTGGAAATTCCAAAGCTGTCCCTGACTCGTGTTGTACCGTCTCAGATAGCTCGAATGTTTGAACATTATCGTAATCCAACCCAGTCCACAGATTTTGATTAGTGGAGATTTATTTATTAGTTCTTTCCGACGGAAAAATATTATTGGAAGATATTGACATTACCCACCCATAGAATGTGGGGGATTTTTGGCTCAAAGACAAAGCTTATCTTAACATAAACAATATATGTAATTAATTATTATTTCACACTTAGAATATTGGATTGTTTACTATGGCTTTAACTGCTTCTACCATGCTTTCTCTGGGCACTCAAGCGCCAGATTTTGACTTACCAGATGTTATGTCAGGGGATAATATTTCTATAGCTAGCTTCGCGAGTAAAAAAGGTTTGCTGGTGATGTTTATCTGTCGTCATTGTCCTTTTGTCAAACACATACAGACAGAGTTAGCTAAATTAGGTAATGATTATTCTCCGAAAGATTTGGGAATTGTAGCAATCAGTTCCAATGACGTGGAAAATTATCCTGATGATGCACCAGATCGACTCAAGCAAATGTCCCAAGATTTAGGCTTTAATTTTCCTCTATGTTATGACGAAACTCAAGAAGTAGCCAAAGCTTATACAGCAGCTTGTACTCCTGATTTCTTCCTTTTTGATGCGAATGGTAAATTAGTATATCGCGGACAATTAGATGATAGTCGTCCCAGTAATGACAAAGCTGTAACGGGTGCCGATTTACGCGTAGCTATTGACGCGTAACTAGCAGAAAAACCCGTCACAGGCGAACAGAAACCTAGTATTGGTTTTGACACTCCACCGTCCTAGAAGGACGGGGATTCTTGGTTCACAGAAAAAACTTACCCTGATAGATTCTCATCAACCAAAATAGCGGTTTCGTCTCCCCAAGCTTTAGATCCCGTATGCCCTACGGTACTTAATCC
>JBCCDM010000016.1:0-27941 GCA_039030795.1 Cyanobacteria bacterium P01_A01_bin.84 | reverse complement strand
CGTATATTTTTTAGCAAAAAACAATTATTCATCTAACACAAATAATTACAGAGGTAGAGAATTATTTAATTCTTCCCTTGAATAAAAAATGATAACAAGATTACAACTAAATAAAATATATTTTCTGGGTATTTTTTTGGGTATATTTGTACCAAGTTAAAACTTTTATTTCGGTTATCCTCAGTTAATAACTTGTTATATTCAGGACTTACGCAAAAGCAACGTGATTCCGTCCGAGACGTTAGCTAGCGCTACACTGCGTGAATGCATAGTATGTCCGTTAAGACTTTCCGTTTGCGACGTATAAGCTTTGTCGAGCAGACTCCGTCTTTGCGCAGCAAAAGCGCTAGCTAAGGCATAGTTCTTGAGATTGCTAACCATACACGTAGTGAACATCGCTTTGGACAAATTGTTCTTGCGTAAGTCCTAATATTGTCACCCAAAAGGGCTAGTTTATTTAGCCCAAAGTCTTGTATTGCCTCCTTGGCTTGATTTTGTATAGCGGCATTTTGAGATTTGAATTTTGAAATTTGAATTATTGCCATGTCATATAAGTACATTACAAATAAATATAAAATTTTAAGATTTTAGACACTTTTTGTCACAAAGCTGCGTCTATTTATCATAAGTCAGTAGTAAAGTTTTAGTTACAAGTCTTGACTTATGTTATTCAAACTACAGACTTAACTCTACAGACTTAACTTTGCCACAGGAGCTTAACCATGCGACGTTTTCTATCAAGCCTGATAATAACTAGTTGTTTGCTAGGTAGTTTGCCAAGTGTTACTTGGGCACAGAACGGGATAACAATTTTTAGTGGTGTAAAAAGTGGCAGTGAATTACCTTATCGTTTAGATTTTGGTGGGAACACTAATGACTGGGATCGTTACCGTTTAAGAATTCCCCAGAAAAAACTCACAACCGCAGTCCAAAAGTTTGTTATTACTTACCCTGATTACTATGAAGGTGAGTTTGATACCGATGAAGTAGAAATCAAAGTCCAAGGGAAGAAAGTAAAAGTATCCGAGGTGAAATGGGATAAAGAAGGTAGTCTTTTAGAAATTTATCCCCAAGAGATAATACCAGCAGGAAAGAAAGTCGAAATCAGCCTCTCCAACGTCCGAAATCCTAGTTTTGGTGGAATGTATTATTTTAGATGCTTAACTCAGTCTCCTGGTGATGTGCCTCTACCTCGTATGTGTGGTACATGGATAATTAGTATTGACTAAAAGAGTATTAACTAGATTGGTGTTCCCGCACCGTTTTATAGTTAAAATATTGAGTCGGTAGGCAATCCTACCGACTTTTTGCAAATTTTGCCCCAGAATCTTCAAACAACTTGTTGTACGATTTAGTTGTTAAATTGATATATTAATAGACTGTGATGCAAGGAAATTATCCCCCTTGTCGATTTATTAACAGGACTTAGAGCATGAAAAGGACTTTAGGCGGTACTTGCCGTAAAAGAAAAAGAACCTCTGGATTTCGAGCTAGAATGCGCACTCCTAATGGCAAAAATGTCATTAGAGCCAGAAGAAAAAAAGGACGGGCACGTTTGAGCGTTTAACGTCTTAGGATAAACGGTGAATTAATATTGTGGCTTTGCCCAAAAAACATCGTCTAAAATCTCGTAGAGATTTTCAAGCAGTATTCCGGAGAGGGTTGCGTCGTCATGGTTCTTATATGACTTTAAGAGCTTTACGACCTACTATTTCCGGCTTGAATGTAGGTGGTTTGAATAGTTTCACAAAATCTAGTCTCCCGAACCACGAACAGCGTCAGCATATTGGTGACATACCCTTAATAGTACCGATTCGTTTAGGTATTAGTGTTAGTACAAAGGTAAGCAAAAGGGCAGTAGTCCGTAATCGACTCAAACGGCAAATTAGCGCTGCTTTTTACCAGCTATTGCCCTTATTATCCCCAGGATGGCGTTTGGTAGTGATTATTAAGCCCACCGCAGTAGAATGTGAGTGCGCAAGCCAACAATTTCTGCAAGAATTAAAGCAGTTGTTGGCACAAATCGAGGTATTAAAATTAAATGGGCATTCGTGAAGAAGTTTATTTTGAAGGTGGTCCTCACATCGGGGATTTGATATTAAATATATTAATTGGGTTTACGGTAAGAGGTATACCGCTAACTGTTGCTGCAATTGTTAGAGCTTTATGGCTGCGATTTCGTATTACTGACCGTAGAATTTCTGTGATTGGTGGTTGGATGGGACGCGATCGCTCTGATGTAATTTACTCAGAAATAGCTAAAATCAACAAAGTACCTCGTGGTATTGGTTTATGGGGAGATATGGTCATAACTCTCAAAAATGGTAGTCGTTTAGAAGTGCGGGCAATACCCAATTTTCGCCAAGTTTATGATTACATGGTAGAGAAAGTAGCAGCAAAAAATCCCAATTTTGTTGTTACCCAGAACTAATTTTGAAAAGGATAATGGTTAATTGATGCCGAATTGAAGCTGAATTACTCCCATTATAAAATCAGAAATGAAAAACAATATTTAGTACTTTACTTTATTCTTGAATTCTGGTTTCTTTGTATTGGTGTGTATTCCCTAAATTTACGGCATTGCCTCTAATAAATGCCCATAAGACTTAGATTCGTCAAAAGATTGCAATTGTGAGTCTTAACGAAGAATCTCTTAGAAAATGTGCGGCTATCCGTAGTCAAATCCAGTCGCATATATAAGACGTTTTAGGTAAATTAGATCCAGTTAAATTACAGTACCTCAGGTTGAATTCAGGATAATGGATTTTGGTATCGGGTTTCTCTCGAATAATGTAATGTTGCCCATTATAGATTTTTTCTATAATATTGTGCCCAGCTATGGGCTGGCAATTGTCGCATTGACTTTAATTATTCGTTTTGCACTTTATCCCCTCAGTGCAGGCTCCATAAAAAATATGCGGCGAATGCGTATTGTGCAGCCCCTAATGCAGAAACGGATGGCAGAAATTAAGGAGCGTTATAAAGACGATCCACAAAAACAGCAAGAAGAGATGCTCAGCACCCAAAAAGAGCTGGGTAATCCTTTAGGAGGATGTTTGCCCGTATTACTGCAAATGCCAGTTCTACTTGCTTTGTTTGCAACTTTACGGGGATCGCCATTTGCTGGAGTTACTTACAATGTCAATCTGCAAATTGTACCCACAGAACAGATAGAAAGAATTGTTCCCCAGGTTTTTGAGACTAAAGCTCAAAATGTTTATGTCGCAGATGGAGAACACCTGAAAGTCGCAGCTATATTACCAAGTGGTAATAAGTTGGCTGTAGGGGAAAAAACTCGTATAGAATATCAAACCCCAGAAGGTAAGCCATTTAAGGAAATTGTTGCAGAGCATCCCGAAACCAAATTAACTCCCCAATTCAAAGTTACAAAAGGTGAAGAAAGGGTAAAAATTAATGAAGATGGAACCATAGAAGCACTTCAACCTGGGGATGTAACTATTCAAGGTATAGTTCCTGGACTCGCAGCCGATCAAGGGTTTTTATTCATTAATGCCTTGGGTAGAGTCGGAGCATTTGATGATGATGGCAACGTACATTGGGATATTGTTGCCATGGTTATCTTCTTTGGTATCAGTCTTTATGTCAGTCAACTGTTGTCAGGACAAAATACCGCCAGTGCCAATCCCCAACAAGAAACAATCGGTAAAATTACTCCTGTTATTTTCTCTGGAATGTTTCTATTCTTCCCCTTACCAGCTGGGGTACTAATGTACATGGTAATCGGAAATATCTTCCAAACACTGCAAACCTATATTCTCTCCCGGGAACCTCTGCCTGAAGAATTGCAGAAAATTGTAGATATCCAAGCTAAAGAATCAGAAGATGTCTCCGAAAAAGCACTACCTTTTGAACCAAAAAGTTCCAAGAAGAAAGCCGCAGGCTAATTATGAGAGATAATCCAGTTTCCAGAGGTAAAGAGTGGTTAGAAGAGCTACTAACACTTACTGGAACTTCCACTAAAGTTATAGCCCAAGAAGATAAAAACATTATCGAAAGAAACGGTCACTCATCAATAGAAGGCTACTGGTTAACTATTGATGAAACAAAACTGACACCCGAAGAAATTGAAATATACATTGGAACTGACGGCAAAGTCCTAGATGCTATTCAATATTTAGCTAATTCGGTACTTAACATAAATCAACTGCCAGAGGAACAAGCCTCATACACAGTTGAATTGAATAGCTACCGTATTGGTAAACAGGAACAAATTTTTTCCGTTGCTGAAGATGCTGCCGATCGAGTTCGTTCTTCTGGTGAAGAAGTAGAGATTAGATCCTTAAGTTCTGCAGATAGAAGACAAATCCACACCTATCTAGAAAGATATTCTGATTTAGAAACCTTCAGTCGAGGTAGAGAACCACACCGTCATCTTGTTGTTCGTCCTGCTGAACAAATCTAGCTCATATACCAAAATCCTGCGATTATCCATAATTTGCTAGATTTTGGAATCTCCCTTACCAAAAGGGGGATTTTTTCATCAATGACCTTAGAAAATTGGATCTCATTTAGAAGTAAAACTAATTTACAATCAATAAATATACATACAAATTTTACTTAATAACGCCTCATACATCCTATGGACGCTATTTACATTCCGCAGCTAACAAAAGCGCCGGAGCGGACAGAGGAGCTTCAGATTAAAGAATTTCTGCCCGGTTTAGAAACATTAACACCTGTTCGCGGTAATATTCGCCTACAACACTGTGGTAATTATCTGCAAGTCTATTTAAAAGCAGAATCTATTGTTACCCTCACTTGCGATCGCTGCTTGCAACAGTACAATAGTCGTATAGCAATTGATACATCAGAAATAATTTGGTTAGAAGAAAAAGCCAATGATTCAGAAGAACTACCTTTAGAACGAGAGGTAGCTATGGAGGACTTAGTAGAGTCCCTATCTCCAACTGGTCATTTTTATCCTAGTGAATGGATATACGAACAAATGTGTCTAGCTATTCCCCAACGTCAATTATGCGACAATAAATGCCCAGGAATTGAGCCAGTAAAGAAATCAGATGATCTTATTGATAGTCGCTGGGCATCTTTGGAAGCTTTGAAAAAGCAGTTCCCTTCTTAAAAAAGCTTTTAGCTGGAATGTTATTAAGTTATGACTTAAATTACTTTTAGGTCTAAAATCAGTCTTGACCTTAATTTGGATTGACGAAAAATCATGTGGAGTCCCTCTTACCTCCAGATAAGAAGTATTCAGATGTCCTAATATATACCAGTAGTACTATATTGTATGGAAAAAATAATTTGCACCTAATATTGAAGCTGCAAGTTTTTTACCCTTAAAGTATATTAGCGGTCTCCTAGGAATTTCAATTTTTAAAATCTCCTCATATGTTGACTTTGGATGTTTCGAGGTGATATTTCTTCATACAGAATATATGTCTCGGTACCAGAAGAAAAGATGAAAGAATTCAAAAGTTCACCTAGTCGATTAATTCGTTTATTTAAAAAAAGCCGAGAGAATTGGAAAGAAACAGCCCTTGAAAGACAACAAAAGCTCAGAGCCCTAGAAATCAAAGTTAGAGATTTATCTCGCTCGCGAGATAATTGGAAACAACGTGCTATGAAAGCAGAAAAAGAATTGCGTATACTTCTTGCTGATTCTGGGAATAGGGGAAAGAAGGGGAAGAAAATTCAGGACAAGTAGAGATAGCAACCAAAACGATTACGGTATTCAAAATATTATATTCTTTTTCCGGCTTGGTATAGAGTTAAATAAATTGTCTTATGCCTAATCCTCAAAACTCAAATCATTTTTCGCAGACTCCAAATATTAAGACTTATTGGTTAGCTTTAATGATTGGTAATTCTCGACTACATTGGGCATGTATGAGAGATAAACAACTTATGTTCGCTTGGGATAGCAATCATGTATCTAAATCGGTAATTGAGGATTTGGCAAATTGTAAAACAATAGAAGATTTTCCTCAAGAAATTACACCTGATTTCTTCATTTCCCCGTTCTCCTCATTTCCCATTCCTCTAGTTCTTGCTTCAGTTGTCCCTAGCCAAACAGAACTATGGCAAGCTTATCATCGTGTTAAAATAATTACCTTAAAAGAAATTCCTCTCAGAAATACTTACGTATCACTAGGAATTGACCGCGCTCTTGCTGTATATGGAGCTGTTAAAAAATGGAGTAGTTCGGCACTAATAATTGATGCAGGTACAGCGTTGACATTTACTGGTGCCGATAGTAATTCTAATTTGGTAGGAGGAGCAATATTACCGGGTTTAGCATTACAGCTAGCGACACTTAGCCAAAAAACAGGACAATTACCAGAAGTAGAATTACCAAAAACCTTACCTTCAAGATATGCTTTACACACTAAAGAAGCGATACAAAGTGGTGTGACTTATTCGATTTTGGCTGGAATTAAGGAATTTATTCAAAATTGGTGGGAGTTATTTTCTGAAAGTAAAATTGTTTTGACGGGAGGCGATCGCGGTTTACTTGCAGAATATTTTAAGTCTTATGAACCCGAAATTTTTAGAAATATAGTTGTGGAAGCAAATCTAATTTTTTGGGGTATAAACGAACTCGAACAAATAAAAAAGGAATAATTGATGTTATAGATCAATACGATTCAGTTAAGAAAAATGTAGGTTAGGTTGAGAGATAGGGAAACCCAACAAACATTGATAATGTTGGGTAACAATCCCAGAAGTCGCTCCGGGTCTACATTCCTCAAACGTCACTTACTACAATGGGGGACTCGCGTAGCCCATCCGAAGGATTCACCTTCACAATTTAGTGACTCCCCAACTTAGGCTATGTCTAATTTGCAGGCTTAACGGCAACGGTATTGTGTTATAGATCTTGGCAATCTGGCAGAAATTCAATGTAGGATCTAGAAGCCTTATAGAGACGTTAAATTTAATGTCTCTACGTCTTTTCTCTTAAATATCTGTTATGTGAACTTAATATTCCGATACTGGAGTATGTTGCAAATTCTGTTGCACAATGAACTCTCGCACTTCTTCGGCAACTAAACCTGTACAAGATGATGGTAAGTCACTTTCAGCATGAGCAATCATTTTTAAAGAACCTCTAGGAGTAAGTTGATAAAAAGTTTGACTCCTATCTATTGCATTGACTTCATCTTCAGCACCTTGTAAAACCAAAACTGGTACATCTAAAAAAGGTAAACGTTCGTTGAGAGTGTCTGCCAGAATTTCCGGTATTGGACGTTTAAAAAGCATCTGTGTTGCTACCGGATATTCTTCCATAACTTGTTTTTGCTTCAAGTCTGCTTCGATATTTACCTCATTACCAAATAATTTTAGTACAGGTCTAAAAATTTGCATTAAACCAAACGCTAATGGAGAACGTTCAAGTAAACGCTGCATTTGTTGACAATACTTTTCCCAATTTTCTGTTTCTACCCCGAATGGTGATAATAATACCAAACCGGAAACTTTTTCAGGATGTTTACAAGCGTAACTAGAAGCAATCCAAGCTCCTAAAGAGTCTCCGACAAATAAAATTTTATCCAACTTCAAGGCTTGTAGAAATTCTTCTAAACATTCTAATTGCAAATCAATACAATAGTGAATATCAGGATACTCAGATTCGCCAAATCCTAATAAATCTGGAGCTATACATTGCATATTTCTAGCCAAGTTTTCCATCAGCGATACCCACTGACTACTATCGCTCCAAGCACCATGTAAAAAAATTACAGAAGTTCCTTCACCTATTTCACGCCAAAATAATAAACCTTGAGAAAGTTTTATACGAGAGTTACGAAATAAATAGTTCATTTTAAATTAAAAATTAAGATTAAGCAGTTTCTAAAGAGATTTAAGGAATGGAAGTATTTATTGTTTAATACACTACAACCATTAACTGTTAATTTAATTATCAATATTTTAGTAAAAAGTCGAACAACTAATCTCCTTAAAGATGCAATCTGAAATATAAGAAAGCAAAATGAAAATAATTTTTACTTGATTATGCTACAGTTGTCAAGCCTTTTATATAGTCTTGCAACTGTTTAGAATGATCGTGAGACATTTTTTCTGCCGGTAATGAATCTAAAGAAAAAGCTTTTACTTCTAATACTTCTAACGGATCTTGAATAGCCATTTCGCCTTTTACATCTGCCTCAACTACAACACAAATAGAGTGAATTCTTGGATCTCTATCTGGTGCAGAATAAACTCCAACTAAACGTCGTAACTTGACTAATTCCAATCCCGTCTCTTCTTCTAATTCTCGACTAACAGTACTAGGAATATCTTCTCCCCAATCAACCATTCCTCCTGGTAGTGCCCAACAACCATTATCTCGACGCCGAATTAAGACAATCTGACCATTAGGTAAAATAGGAATAATACTTGTACCTGGAACTGGATGCCGAAAAATTATGCCAATCACAGTTTGTCCAAAACGCCATAAGCCACGGGTAGACAGTACAGTTTCAGAGAATAAAGCAGAAACTTTCAATTTTAAATATCACACATAATTAATAATGACAATTTTGCCGCTAACCTATAATATTTTCAACAATAATATAGCTATTAATAATATAAGTTTTAGCAAAAAATTTAATTCTAAGAACTTTATAGAATTACACTAATTTTAGCATCTAGTGAAGTCAAATGTAGTGTATCCAAGTATACTCTAATATAATTGGTTTACCACTTCATAAGATTTGATTTTGATTGAAACTATTTGATTCAAGTTTCGTCTTTTGAAGACAAGTTTTGGCGATCGCGTTAAAATTGCTTTTAATAATTCAATGAAATTCAGTCTTATCTTTTCTCACTCTTCGTAAGGTTTTATGCACTAAATTCTTCTCAATTGTCGGTTAAGAGTAAAGTTAAGTCCTAGATACACTATTTTACAAATAGTTTGATTTAATTATCAAGGTATGATAAAATATGTAATTGTTCAAAATATGTATTTTTTAGCTAAACTAAAGCCAAACTAGAGTTAGCAATGCTAATAGCCGATGAACCCTGTTTGGTATGTTAGGAAAAGCTTATTTGTTGTTTATTTGCGAGGTGAGTATGGCAAAGCGCCGTAACCCTAAGAAAGAAAAGGCGCTACGAAACCAGGCATATGCCCGTAAGTTTCGTAAACGGACTACTACAGGTCGTTATAACAGAAGATATCAACAACAAACGACGCAAAAGACTGAAGAAGAGGATGAAGGAGCAGCAGATTCCACAAGTACAACAGCGGTTGATACTGACTAATTTGTCGAATCATTTGCTAAGTGTAAAGGCGTTCAACTAAGAACGCCTTTAATTTTATTTCTTTAGTAAACGCTTCCGCGTGTTCGATAGAGCTTATGAAAATCGACCGCTCCTCTCCATACCCCAGAGGAATATTTTCAATCTTAAGGGTAGCTATGTCGTTAGGCTTTATGCAATAACGAATTTTGAATGAATGGGAGCAAGCCCGACTTAAATCTCAATATCACTCTCCATCTCAATCAATCTCAATTCAATAGATTTTGTGACTTATTAATACTTCTCTAGGAGTCAGTATTGGTTTTTCAGTAAATCCTCTGTGAATACATAAACTTACTCGCACAGTATTTCCTACGGAGAAACTTTAAAGCCCTACGCTAAGCGGGACTTGTAGAAACAAAAGTAGTTGTTTTTATCTTGTAGACTGCATTTGTGGTATTTAATTCGATTACACCTACATATCTGATTTTAACATAGACCCCGCATAGAGCCCCACCCTGCTTTCATCTCACCCCTTAAAGGTAGTGAAGCAGTGAGATGAAAGCAGAGAAAGCTAAATACAGGACTCAAACTTAACAAGAGTACGTGCTGTTTTTAAAGATTCTTCTAATTGAGCAAATCCAGTACCCCCATAACTGTTGCGAGCAGCAACTACTTGACGAGGAGATATAGCTTCATAAATATCTTCTGCAAATGCTGGATGTAACTGCTTCCATTCTTCTAAAGTCAGGTCTTTGAGAAGTTTTCGTGCAGCAATACTAGTTTTTACAACTTTTCCGACTAGATTATATGCTTCCCGAAACGGAACACCACGGGCTGCTAAATAGTCTGCGACATCGGTTGCATTAGAAAAGTCTTCACCTACAGCTTCATTTAAGCGTTTCTTGCGAAACTCTAATCCTTCTTGAAACAGAATTTTCATTGCCTCTAGGCAAGCTTGGACTGTATTAACGCTATCAAACAAACCTTCTTTGTCTTCCTGCAAGTCTTTGTTATATGCTAAGGGTAATCCCTTCATGATAACTAGCATTGCTTGCAGATGACCAAAGACCCGTCCTGTTTTACCTCTTATAAGTTCTGGTACATCAGGATTTTTTTTCTGAGGCATAATACTAGAACCTGTAGCACAGCTATCTTTAAGAGTAATAAATCGAAATTCCTCTGAAGCCCATAAAATTATCTCTTCTGATAGACGAGAAAGATGAACCATAATTAAGCTTCCAGCGCTAAGAAACTCAATTACAAAATCGCGATCGCTTACTCCATCGAGGCTATTAGCATAAAGATCGTCAAATCCTAATAATTCAGCGCTATAATGCCTATCAATAGAAAAAGTCGTTCCAGCCAAAGCTCCACAACCAAGAGGAGAAACATTTACCCGTTTATATACATCTCCCAATCGTTCCCAATCGCGTTGGGACATATAAAAGTAAGCTAAAAGATGATGAGCTAAACTAATTGGCTGAGCCCGTTGTAGATGAGTATAACCAGGAATCAAAGTTTCAACATTTTCATCGGCTATATCTAAGAGAACCTTTTGAAACTCCCGTAATTGAGAACGAATTTGCTTTATTTGCTCCCGTAAATAAAGTCTAATATCGGTACCAACCTGGTCATTACGAGAACGTGCAGTGTGAAGTTTTTTACCAATATCCCCCACTATTTCCACTAAACGTCTTTCTACAGCAAAATGTACGTCTTCAGCTTCAATCCCCGGATTGAAATTGCCTTGTTCATATTCCTGACGAATCTGTTCTAAGCCCGTAATTAGTTTATCTGCTTCTTCTGTAGGAATTATACCAGTATGACCTAGCATTTTAGCATGGGCTCTGGAACCATTTAGGTCATACTCAATTAATTCGATGTCAAAATTAATACTGGCATTAAAACGAGCGATCGCTGGATGCAAAGCTGATTCAAATCGCTGACTCCAAGTCTTCTGATTAGTCATAAATATCAAGGGAAAGAAAAAGAAATCGTGAGTTCCAAGTTCTTAATTTTAATCCCTCGTAGGTCTAGATGGGGATAGGGGCTATGGGACAGTTAGTATGTATGTAATATTTATATTCACGTTATCAGTAAATAGTCCTTGGATAGCATCAGTAATGCTGACAATTATGCAACTTATCTATTAGCCAAAACTAGTAATATTGCGTAGCATATAACCAATAGCTACGCCAATCAAAAGTGCCCACGCTTGACCAGACTGTATAAAAACAGTGAAAGCTCTTTGTATTTGACCAAGGAGGTCGGGGTCTTTAACATTTTGAGCCAAAATAATTGTCCAGTGTATAGGAAAATCTGCTACTAAATTTCCCATCACATTTAAATTTGATATCAAATCGCCGTATATTTCCATAACTTCTAATAAAAAATGCTAATTTTTAAATTGAATAAATTGCTACATTCATCTCCATCAAATAAGCGATAAATAGATGTAGCATATTTGACTTAACTGTCATAACCTGAAAAAAACTATATGACAACCGTTATCAAACCCTGATAGAATTCTCAAAAGCTTTTCAATTTTTTGTTCAATCAAAGCTTAATTCTGGGGCTTCGTTAGTAAAATCATCAAAGATGTTTAACAAGATATCTTGCTCGCCTTCTATCAAGTTCTCTGTTGGTGTGGCTTCAATACTTTCAATTAGAGATTCTGACTCTATATTGCTTTTTACAACACTTTGAGCATTTACAGTTTCGTCTGATGAAATGGCAAGAGTTAGTAGTAAACTTAAAGCAAATGCAGCTATGGATATCCAAATTTTCATGGCTTCATAGGAATGGAAGGTTTGCATCATTGTCTTAACCTTGAGAGTCTGGAGATGCCAACCGCAATTTTTCGGCAGTACGCAAAATTTGTCCAGCTAGTACTGCTGCACCAAAGCCGTTATCAATATTTACAACTCCTATACCTGCTGCGCAAGAATTTAGCATGGTTAGTAGGGGTGCTAAGCCATTAAAGCTAGCTCCATAACCAATACTTGTAGGAACAGCGATTACCGGACAATCAGCTAAACCTGCTACAACACTAGGCAAAGCACCTTCCATACCCGCTACAACTATTAATACAGAAGCAGAATTTATAACTTGACGATTATTTAATAAACGGTGAATGCCAGCAACGCCAACATCCCAAAGACGTTGGACTTGGAAACCAGAAAGTTCTGCTGTGACTGCGGCTTCTTCTGCCACAGGTAAATCGGCAGTACCAGCAGATAAAATACCAATGGTTCCTGAATGTTTAAGTTTAATATGGTTGGGAGTGAGGGCACAAATTTTAGCAGACTCATAGTACTTTAAATTACGAACTCTAGGCTGTAATTGTGCGTATACTTGCGGAGTTATACGCGTCGCCATTACTACCGAACTACGCTTAACCATAGTTTCCATAATTTTGATTATCTGTTCGGGAGTTTTACCAGGTCCCCAAATTACTTCCGGAAAACCAGTTCTGAGGGCACGATGATGATCAATTTTGGCAAAATCATCTACAGCCTCATAAGTTAAATCTTTTAACTCAGATAGTGCGACCTCAGCAGATACTTTACCATCAGCCACATCATTAAGAAGCGATCGCAAAGTTTGTTCGTCACTCATAATCATTCATTTCCTATGAAACCCAAAAATATTGTAGAGACCCAAGAATACTAGTAGTTTGCCAGGCGAACTTTGCGGGTTGTTGTGAAAAGAAAAAGTTTCTTCTCCCCCTGCTCCCTCCGCTTCCTCTGCTTCCCCTGCTTGCCCTTACCCGGCAATTTTGGCTTTCACGAGTACTAGGTCTCTACATTTTTTATTAATTAGCTGTTAGTTTTTAGCTCTTAGCTTTTAGTCCTGAACTTTTAGCAGTTGAGAAAATCCCCCTATTGCCCATCACCAATTACCAATTACCCAACTCGATCACTTCTCAATTCTGATTTCATGAATATTCCAAAAAGTTCCTCCCAAAGCGGAATGATTTACCCCTTTAATGTGATTCCTCACAGCGACCATTGAATAAGGATTTACCAGATAAATTAGTGGTAAATTTTCTTGAGTAATCTGTTGAGTTTGAGCGTAAATCTCTTTACGTTTAGCTTCGTCAAACTCTTGTGCTGCTTTAATATATAACTTTCCAATTTCCGCTTCCCAAGGAGCAACTTTTCTTCCTGTAATCGACTTTTGACCCACTTGAGGTTTTTGGTTGAACATATGTAGTCCCCCGTCAGGATCCCAAAGATTAGCACCATTATTTGGTTCCACACCACCAGTAAATCCAAGCAAACTAGCTTCCCAATCTAAGTTATTGCTTAACTTATCTGTAAAAGCACCCCAATCCATGGGTGTGAAATCTACTGCTATTCCGATTTTGCTCAAATCTTGCTTAATTTGCGCTCCCATTGCTTCCCGGATTTTATTTCCTGAATTAGTTAGCAAAGTAAAGCGGACTCGATTTCCATCAGCATCTAGTAACTGACCTCGGGAATTGTATTTAAATCCAGCTTTTGTTAGGAGTTGTCTGGCTTTATCAAGATTGTAATCATAAACTTTCAGTCCTTCTTCTGGAGAAAGATAATAAGGACTTTGTACAGAAATGGGGGAATTTTGCAGATTACCTAACCCACGGTAAGTATTACTAATTATTCTTTCCCGATCTATAGCATGAGCTACTGCTTGGCGAAATTCTACTGTATTAAACCAGCGAGACTTAATTGGATTTATCAGAGGTTTACCATTTCTCTTACCTTGATTGAGATTGAAAAAGACAAAAGTTTGTCCGGAATTAGGACCCCCATTCTGAATCTTATAATTACCGCGTTTTTCCTGTCGCTTCAGCAAAGAAAAATATTCTGGTGAAACTCCTACAGAATCTAGACTACCGGAACGAAATTGTAATAAAGCTGTGTCTGTATTTTCAACAATCTGCCAGACAATCCGTTCTACATAATCTTTCGAGCTTTCTCCATTATCCCAACGCCAATAATAAGGGTTACGACGAAATATAACTCTTTGACTAGTAACGTAACGCTCAAGTTTATAAGGACCGTTGACGATAATTTGTTCGGGAGGAGTATCAACCCCCCAAGTGGTAAGAAATTTTGGTTTTCCGTCTTTATCCTTTTTTTCTACCGATTCCTTAAGTATATGAGCAGGTAAGATTGGCATCCCTACAGTACGTAGAAAAGGAGAAAAAGGTTCTGGTGTAGAGAATTCTACTCGTTTAGCATCAATTTTTTCTACCCTAGGTAAAGCTTTACTCTCTCCAACTCTGAGAACATCTTTTGCATCGGTGGGGATATCTTTATTCAGATAAATATCATTAAATGTAAAAACTACATCATCTACAGTTAGAGGTTTACCATCAGACCATTTCAAATTATCTCGCATGGTAAATACAATTTGTTTCTTATCCTCAGAAATTTCCCAGGATTTTGCTAAAGCACCCTTAATTTCTCCGGTACCTTCAGTGTAGTCTTCAGTAACTAATCCTTCAAAAGTTAAAGGAAATATAGTTGGTCTCTCTTGAGAAAGAGCATAATTAAAAGTTTTAACATCACTTAAAATACTCAGGACTAATTCCGGTACTTGTGTAGCTTGGGTACGAAAATTTTCTGGATTACAAGCAGCTACTGTTAATGCTGCTATTACAGCTAAAATGACTGGTAAACGCAAGCTCCTAAATCTAGGAAATTTGGTAGATATTCTCATTATTGAAGTTTTCAAAAAATGTGTTAAGTAGAGAAAATAGATTTTGTAGTTTATTGTTTAGTTTATTTTTTAGTTTAGATACATCGGCATATGAAATAACGCTATTAAAATAATTTTAGAACCAAGTTACGAGTACTCCACCAAGCCAAATTTGCCGGGTATTTTATTTCTGAAACTCTTTAATGAAAAGGATTATATCAATTTTTTACATAGCAAAATTCTTTTGGTCGAATACTAGTAATACCAATTCCATAAATTATTGCAACACATCTCTCAGTGAAAAAGTTATTATGAACTGTCTTTACAGAAATCTATTCATCCTACTCTTTTTCCCGGTCTGGTATTATCAACGTAAACTTTTTTACCCTTAAATACTATTTGAAAAAAGGGGAATAATTATAATAATTCCCCCCTTATTAGTTGGCTATATTTAATAAAACAACAGCATAAGCACAAATTCCTTCTTGACGACCAACAGGACCTAATTTCTCATTAGTAGTGGCTTTTACACCTATTTCAGTAGGTTGTAAATTTAACACATTTGCTAAATTTTGCCGCATTCCATCAAGATGAGGTTTTAATTTGGGTTTTTCTGCCACAACTACAGCATCAATATTGCCGATTTCCCAACCCTTTTCTTGAATCAATCCATTCACTTGTTTTAATAAAACTAAACTATCAGCACCAGCCCATTTAGGTTCATTGGGTGGAAAATAATGTCCAATATCTCCCAAAGCCAAAGCACCAAGCATAGCGTCCATAATCGCATGGGTTAATACATCAGCATCACTATGTCCTAGTAAACCCAAAGAGTGAGGAATATTTACCCCACCTAAAATTAATGGGCGATCGCTGACCAATTTGTGAATGTCATAACCGTTACCGATACGAATGTTCATGTTTTTGATGACTGGTAATTAATAATTGGCGATCGGTGTGCTATTAATTCCTTTACTCCCCATTTCCTATTCTCCTAGTTTCTTTATTCTTATTCTCCTCCTGCTTCGGGTCTGTTGATTTTTTCTGAATCATTTGTTGTTTCTTGTTTTCTTCTTCCCAAGTTTGGTATATATCAGGACGACGTTTTTTTGTTCTTTCAATTTGTTGTTGATAGCGCCAATTTGCGATCGCAGCATGATTTCCACTCAACAGTACAGAAGGTACCTTCCAATCGCGAAACTTTGAAGGACGAGTATATTGGGGATAGTCCAATAAACTTTCTTCAAAGCTTTCTGACTTGAGAGATTCTGCTTTTCCTACAGTTCCTGGTAATAATCGCACTACACCATTAATTAACGCCATAGAAGGGATTTCTCCACCAGTAAGAACGAAGTCACCTAAAGATACTTCCCGGGTGACTAAATTAAGCACTCTTTCGTCTACCCCCTCATAGTGACCGCAAATTACGACCAGCTGATTATAATTAGCTGCTAGTTCTCGTAAAAGTGGTTGATTGATAGTTTGTCCTTGGGGACTCATCAAAATAATTTCCCGCGATCGCAAAATTGGTAGGGATTCTACAGCAGCAAAAATAGGTTCTGGCTTCATGAGCATTCCCACACCACCACCATAGGGCTCGTCATCAACTTTTCTATGTTTGTCAGTCGTAAAGTCTCTGGGATTAACTAGATTGACCTGAGCAATTTTTTTTGCTAAGGCTTTACCTAAAAGTCCAGAACCGAGAACAGATGTAAAACAGTCAGGAAATAGCGTAACTATATCAAAGCGCACAGTATTTCGTATTGAAGGACACTAATCTTAAATTGGAATTTTAGCCTCAGAAGCGGTGAATGGTTATTTAAAAAACATACTAGCTTCTCAACGAGTCTTTCAAAACAAGAGAAATATTTGATTTTTTGTACGAACAAAGTTTTTTGTAGTCACTTAATTTATGTTTAAATATTGTCACATCTAGATTTAAATTATTAATCTGACTGGGTTAACAACTTCCAGGATGCGTCGAGTCAGCCTAAGAAGAAAGCATTTATGTAAACTTGTAACCCAAAACAGGAGTAAATTAACCAGTCTGAAATATTAGGCAGGTTAGAAACCTTTGCAGGGGGCTGACTCGACAAAACCCTAAAGGATATTAAAAGCGGAAACTGACTTTAAACTCAGATAGTATGCTCTTGCTTTGGGCAAAGTCCAAAATCAAATTTAATTTTGGATGTTGGAAAGTTGTTGACATGGAGAAGCACAATGCGGCAATTAAAGGCTAAATGGCTGGAAATGAGGACACCCCAAGCTACTAAAACCGCTATCCTGGTTATCGGAGGTGCAGAAGATAAAGTCCATGGACGCGAAATTCTAAGGACTTTTTTTAATCGTGCTGGAGCCAGCGATGCATATATTACTATTATCCCTTCTGCTTCGCGCGAGCCAAGTATTATCGGCGGTCGCTATGTCCGCATTTTTGAGGACATGGGCGCGAAAAAGATTGATATTTTAGACATTCGAGAACGAGACCATTGCGAATCATCTTACATCAAAGAATCCCTTGAAGCTTGCACCGGAGTATTTTTAACCGGAGGCGATCAATTGCGTTTGTGCGGGGTATTAGCAGATACCTGCGCGATGGATATTATCCGACAAAGAGTCCGGTCTGGACAACTGACACTTGCAGGTACTAGCGCAGGTGCTGCGGTGATGGGTCATCATATGATTGCTGGTGGTGGTAGTGGCGAATCCCCTAATCGTTCGTTAGTAGATATGGCAACTGGCTTAGGAATTATTCCAGAAGTAATTGTCGATCAACACTTTCATAACCGCAATCGCATGGTGAGATTAATGAGTGCGATCGCATCTCATCCAGACCGAATTGGTATTGGTATTGATGAAGATACTTGTGCCATGTTTGAAAAAGATGGTTGGCTTCATGTTATGGGTAAAGGAGGAGTTACTATTATCGATCCCACCGAAATGACTCATACTAACGAACCTCATGTAGGGGCTAGCGATCCCCTAAATCTTCATAATTTACGATTGCACTTACTTACTCATGGCGATCGCTTTCATTTATATCAACGTACTGTTTTACCAGCAATTTACCGAATACCCAGCTGACGGAGTATCGTATCTGGAGTTACACTGAATTGACCGCTTTTCTCTATCAAAATATAGAAAAGTGAGAATAATACGATTGATGAAGAAAAAACTGTTTGTCACGAACAGTTAAGCGGTCAATTTCAGTAAGAAACTAGAATATTGGTTCCGAATCTCCATCTACCTATCCCATGAGAATCCTCAAAATCCAGACTTTACGCGGTCCAAACTATTGGAGCATTCGACGCCACAAACTCATCGTCATGCGCCTCGATTTAGAAAGTATTGCCGAGACGCCAACGAACCAAATACCCGATTTTCACGAAGGATTGGTTGAGGCACTGCCAAGTCTGGAGGGTCATTATTGTTCGCCTGGTTGTCGTGGTGGTTTTCTAATGCGGGTGCGAGAAGGCACTATGATGGGTCATGTGGTAGAACACGTAGCCTTAGAACTTCAGGAATTAGCAGGAATGCGTGCTGGCTTCGGTCGTACCCGCGAAACTTCTACTCCTGGAATTTATCAGGTTGTATTTGAATATTTAAATGAAGAAGCAGGTCGCTATGCAGGTAGAGCTGCTGTACGTCTTTGTCAAAGTATTATTGATAGGGGACGTTATCCAAAAGCAGAACTCGAACAAGATTTACAAGACCTGAAAGACTATTGGCGCGATGCTGCTTTAGGTCCTTCGACTGAAGCGATAGTTAAGGAAGCTGAAAAAAGAAATATCCCCTGGATGCCCTTAGGGGCGCGCTTTCTGATTCAGCTCGGTTATGGTGTCAATCAAAAGCGAATGCAGGCAACCATGACCGATAATACCGGTATATTGGGTGTAGAGCTTGCCTGTGACAAGGAAGCTACTAAGCAAATATTGGCAAATTCCGGAGTTCTAGTCCCCAGAGGGACTGTGATTAATTTCCTTGATGATTTAGAAGATGCTATAGAACACGTCGGTGGCTATCCTATAGTCATTAAGCCTCTTGATGGCAACCACGGACGGGGAATAACAATAGACATCAAAACTTGGAATGAAGCCGAGACGGCTTATGATGGGGCAAAACAAGTGTCTCGCTCGGTAATCGTTGAACGCTATCATGTCGGACGGGATCATCGAGTACTCGTCGTTGACGGTAAGGTCGTGGCAGTTGCCGAAAGAGTCCCAGCCCACGTTGTTGGAGATGGCAGATCAACAATTTCCGAGCTCATAGAGGAAACTAATAAAGACCCCAATCGCGGCGACGGACACGATAATTTGCTCACCCGCATAGAGTTAGACCGCACAAGCTATCAGCTATTAGAAAGGCAAGGTCTAAGTCTCAATAGTATACTTTCTGATGGTGAAATTTGCTATCTGAGGGCTACTGCAAATCTAAGTACCGGTGGTAGTGCGGTAGACCGTACTGACGAAATTCATCCAGAAAATGTCTGGTTAGCCCAAAGAATAGTTAAGATTGTCGGCTTAGATATAGCCGGAATTGATATTGTCACCTCTGATATTAGCCGTCCTTTACGGGAAGTAGATGGTGTTGTTGTTGAGGTTAATGCTGCCCCAGGTTTTCGGATGCATGTTGCTCCTAGCAAAGGCGTACCCCGTAACGTTGCAGCTAAGGTCATGGATATGCTATTCCCTTCGGAAAAATCTAGTCGTGTACCAGTATTAAGTGTTACTGGCACTAATGGTAAAACCACTACTACTAGATTACTAGCACATATATTCAGACAGACAAATCAAGTGGTTGGTTATACCACCACAGATGGTACTTATATTGGCGATTACTTAGTTGAAGCTGGGGATAATACTGGACCTCAAAGCGCTCAATTAATATTGCAAGACCCTACAGTTGAAATTGCTGTATTAGAAACAGCAAGGGGCGGAGTTCTACGTGCAGGAGTTGCGTTTGATTCAGCTAACGTAGGTATCGTATTAAATGTAGCTGCCGACCACTTAGGTCTCGGTGACATTGATACTGTCGATCAATTAGCACATCTAAAAAGTGTGATTGCAGAAGCCGTATTCCCTGATGGTTATGCTGTCCTCAATGCTGACGATAGTAGAGTTGCAGCTATGGCACAAAGAACCAAAGCTAATATTGCCTACTTTACTATGAACCCCAACTCGGAGTTAGTCCGGGAACACATCCGTAAAGGGGGAATAGCAGCAGTATATGAAGATGGTTGCTTATCAATTTTGAAAGGAGATTGGACTCACCGGATTGAAAGGGCAGAAAATATTCCTTTGACCATGGGTGGGAAAGCACCATTCATGATTGCTAATGCTTTGGCAGCTTCTCTGGCAGCATTTGTTCAAAATGTCTCCATAGAAAAAATTCAAGCCGGTTTAAATACCTTCCGTGCCTCAGTAAACCAAACACCAGGACGGATGAACCTATTTAACTTAGGTAGTTATCATGCTTTGGTAGACTATGCCCACAACCCCCATAGCTATCAAGCTTTAGGTGGCTTTGTGCGCAACTGGACATCAGGAATGCGTATTGGTGTAGTTGGTGGACCAGGCGATCGCCGTGACGAAGATTTCATCATGTTAGGTAAACTAGCAGCAGAAATATTCGACCGGATAATTGTCAAAGAAGATGATGAGACTAGGGGACGTACCCGTGGTTCTGCCGCTGATTTAATTGCTCAAGGTATTGAAGAAGTCAATATTGACCGCGATTATGAGTTAATTCTTGATGAAACAGAAGCAATTAAAAAAGCATTGAATATTGCATCTGAAAATAGCTTGGTAGTAGTTCTTCCCGAAAGCGTCCAACGTGCGATTAAGTTAATCAAGGCGTGTGGCGCAGTTAAAGAAGAGCTATATCAGAAAAGCGGTACTGATATTACCACAGATTTTCCTCAAGGAGTTACATCTGTAGCCAATTCACTCTAACTGCTTTAGTTGAGGATGTCACTTTGTAATTAACTAATCATTAATCACTAGTCACTAATCACTAGCCCTATTACTATTGACTATTGACTGGTGATTGTTTATTTATTTAGGTGATTTACCAAATTCAAGGTCAAACTCCGTCCCTTCTTAGAATACGGAGAACGTCAAATTTCTTCTTTATCTGTTTCGTAATCTATATCCTTAGAAGAATTTTGAATTCCTTCTTTAAACCCCCTAATTGTTTTTCCAAGAGTACTACCTAGCTCGGGAATTTTTTTTGGACCAAATATAAAAACTGCGACTAAAGCTATTACCACAACTTCTGCCCATCCTAAACCGAACATAAGCTTTTTCCTGTTAGGGTTCTGTATGATTAATTTTATGATAATCGCTGTTCCTTCTCTCGTGTAATTGGTATACCCAACCAATTACTTAGTTCATAAGTTAACCATTCTATTTCTGATTTTGATATAGCTCCTAAAGAATATTTATCCGTATTCATTAAACGATATACACCAAGTCCCGACCGAATCATCAGTTCAGATGACATCTCATCTAACTCACGAAAATGATTGTTAATAGTATCCTTGGATGTTTTTAGTCTATATTTAGGGACATAGGACAATTTAGTAATACCTGTATTCAGTTGCTTCGCGAATGTGGTAAAGCTTAATCCAAATAGTTTATATTTTTTAATTATATTTATCGAATGTAATTGCTTGGTATCCAAAGTTATTCCAAATAAACCTTCTGCGATCGCAAATTCTTGATTTTCTAAACTTAATTGGAAATAACCGAATAAAGTAAAAATCAATTTATATATAGTGAAAGCTCCAAAACTTACAAATAAAATACTTACCAAAATAAAAATTAGATTTATTGGAAATGTCGTGAAATAAATAACGCAAGCAGACCAGAAGCAAATCAACAGGTTCCAAATCATGATACCTAGAGATGAAAAAATAATTGATGGAGATAAATCTTTTGGTGGAACTAAAATTTCTAAATAATCTTGGCTTTTACTAATTTTTATTTTGCTACTAACTGGTTTGTAAGTTAAAAAAGTTGGTATCTTTTCTTTTCTGATATTTATTTTTCGAGCTTCTAAAACTTCTAATGTCTTCTGTGCCGAATCTAATCTTTCCTCTACTTTCGGTTCAGTTACCCAATGTAACCACTGAATAAATTGAGGACTCAAAGTATTTATGGGAGCAAATTGGATACGAAAGTCTTTTTGAGGCAAGTCTGCTGGGTGGATTCCTGTGATTAAATAAATCAAAGTTGCACCCAAGCTGTAAATATCAGAAGCAGGAACTGTACGATCGCCAAACTGCTCTTGGGGCATATATCCGTAGGTTCCGACTACTGTTCTGGTTCCAATTTCCGTTGCAGTAGTAGTTTGTACCGAACCAAAGTCAATTAAATATATTTTCCCTACACTGTTACCAGTTCTATCCCCTAGTAGAATATTACTGGGCTTTATATCGCGATGAATAACAGATGGATTTTGCTGATGAATATAAATTAAAATTTCTAATACTTGTCGCGAAATATCTTTTATTTCTTTTTCCGTAAAATGACGACCAGATTTTATATATTCTTCTAAATTTTTTGCTTTAATATAAGTCTGTACTAAAGCAAATCCTTTTACATTGTTTGTATTGATTTCAAAATAGTCTAAATACTTAGGAATCGCTTGATGTTTTAGATTTTTAAGTGTTTTTGCTTCCCTTTCAAATAACTTTAAGTCGTCCCATTCAAAGTTATTCCCAAACGATAAAAGTTTAATAATGACTAAATTCTGAGTATTTAAGTCTAAAGCTAGTAAAGTTTGCCGTCCATTTCTTTGGCTCAGTTTTTTTTTAATTTGATAACGGTTAACTAGTATTTCATGGAACATATTTAATAAAACTTAATAATTTCAGTTATCGTTGATATTTAAATATCACTGTTCTCAATATTTTTTACTCATACAGTACTTTGCTTTTTTACTAAAATCACCCCCACAGGGTACTGGTAATAAAACTTACGCACTCTTGAGAGTAACCGTAACGTTTCCTGGGAAAGACAAAAATAAGGCTTCGAGATTGCTAGTTTTTCTTACTAAACACTTTTAGCGAACGACAATTCTTTGAGGGAACCCTAGATTCGAGTCGCTTAAGACGGAATTCTTTTACTGTTGTGTAGGTCTTGGATAAATAAGATTTAGCGGCTCCATACCCTAATTCTTGTAAATGAAAAGAAGAGAAGAAATTACTTTATCGCTGTAAAATAAATGCTTAGTAATTATTGCATTAGTTAAAATAAATTATTTAACTGATACTTAATGAATTTTGATCTAGGTCTTCCTGGTAACTTAACTTTAGATGAAGCGATATACCCACATAATATCGCTGAAGCGATCGCAATTCAGGAAAAGCTACAACCAGAGGTGATTGCAGAAGATAAAATTAGTCAACCTGTAAAGTACGTTGCTGGCGTAGATGTCGGTTTCGAGGAGAATGATAGTGTTAGTCGTGCGGCTGTTGCTGTTTTAAGTTTTCCTGACTTACAGTTACAGGAACAAAGTATAGTCAAACGCTCAACTACATTTCCTTATATTCCCGGTTTTTTGTCATTTCGAGAAATTCCTGCTGTATTGGATGCTTTTGAAAAGCTGACTATCTTACCGGATATTATTCTTTGTGATGGTCAGGGAATAGCACATCCTCGTAGGTTTGGACTTGCTTGTCACCTAGGTTTAATTGTAAATATTCCTACTATTGGTGTAGCAAAATCTTTATTTATTGGTGAACATGAAAAATTACCCGAACAAAAGGGGAGTTGGACACCGCTTATAGATAAAGGAGAAACAATTGGTGCAGTCTTACGAACTCGTACAGGAGTAAAGCCGTTGTACATTTCTACTGGTCATCTGATCGGTTTAAGTACAGCGATTCACTATGTATTGCAATGTACGACAAAATATCGCTTACCTGAAACCACCAGAATTGCTGATAGGTTAGCATCCTTATAGGTGAATATTTTAACAGATAATGGATTATTGCTCATAACTTAATCTTGGAATTTTTGCTTAAACTTTTGTTTGAAATTTTGCTTGAAGTATTACAAATTTCCAAAAAAATTAATCATTAAATTTATTTCTTCGTAGTTTCCGAGAAATAGTTGATTCTTGATGGTTATTCGTGTTAGGAATCGCACAGAAAAAGACTGAAGTTGTTGGTAGGAGATTTAAACAGTTGGGAAAATGAACTCATTAACTTTACATTGGGATGATGAAGGAAAGCAAAAACGTCAGACAATTTACGACCAGCAACCAAGTAAAAACTATGGTACTGTACGCCTCGGTCGGGATCCATTACGATGCGATATTGTTTTGACCAATCCGACGGTATCTGGTTTACACATAGAAATATTTTTTGACTCCCAACAGCGACAGTTTTTACTACGTAACTTGCGATCGCAAAATCCACCATTAGTTGATGGTCAACAATTAGTTAAAGGTGAGTTACCTTTATTTCGCGGTAGTAAAATTCATCTGGGACAGCAATTTTTACAGGTAAGTGAAGTTTCTATACCCCCAACTAACAGCCACTTACCACCAACGGTGATTGCACCTCCATCTCCAACAGGTAATTCTCTAAAACCCTCATCGCAGCCTATTGTCCCACAATCGCCGCAGCAAAAACCTATTGCTCATCATCAACGTCATGAAAATGAAGAGGTACAAAATCCCAGTTATGGTTTACAATGTCCCAACTGTACTAGAGTCTCTTCCATCGAACATTTACAAGTTGGTTGTCCTTGGTGTGGTACTTCTTTAGCAGCGGCAGTTAGTGTTTTGGTTGCACCGAAAAATCAATAGGTTGGTAATGGGTAATGGGTTTTTTGGGGATGATAAATCATATACAATCCCTTTCAAAACAGCTTTTTACCTTTCACTAACAACATAAAAATCTAAAAATAGAACTTACGCACTGTACAACTTTATTATCTTGTGTGTTAACGTTTTGACGTTGTTTCAGACCCTTATCGATCATCCTTTGGTAAATAGCATTGCCTAAAAAGTATTGGAAAATTAAGGTTTAATCCCTGAAATCCATAGCTCATGTTTGGTTTTTCATATTAATTAGGGGGACTTAGACATTTTTTTGGGTAAAAAAGCCTCAAAATTATATACGGCAATATTTTTACCTCGAATTAGTTGTTTTCTTGATATATATAGGTTTGAGAGATTTTTAAGTCTTTGACGTATATTCCTTGCTATGAGTGTATTTGAGACTTTTTCCTCCTTATTTTCTGTCCAAGTCCCGTTAGGACTGATGCGCTATAAAAATTTATTGCCTTATATATTAAGTTTCGGCATAGTTTCAAACTGGATCGATCATCCTTTGATAAATAACGTTGCCTAAAAAGTATCGGAAAATCAAAGTTTAATTCCTAAAATCCCTACTCCATGTTTGGTTAGACCTGTCAATGCGTCAGTTATATAGATGTGTAAGTCCTAAAAAATTACAATTAACATTAAAAAATTAATATAGAAATGGCAGAAAGTTTACAAATTCACTTGAGTTGGGAAGATCCTGTAACAGGAGAAAGACGGGAACCTAGTCTTTCCCTACCCATTAGTTTTGGGCGAGAGTTTGCTTTAATGCCTGTTCAGCACCAGGGACAGCGAGTTGCGAGAATGCTGCTGGATCATAATGAAATATCTCGTTTTCATGCCTTAATTGAGTTAGAACAAAATCAAGTTATAATAACCGATCAGGGTAGCGTTAACGGTATTTACATTAACAGCGATCGCGTGAATCGGGGAGTACTTAATAGTGGGGATATTCTGCAAATAGGACCTTATTTTATTACTGTTACTTTTGCTAATGATACAAATGCTACTACCACTCCTCCTGAAAATTTAAATGTAGCAACCTCAAATCCTTTGCCTAGTGCCGGTGGTATTGATTCTGCGATTCAATTTAACCCTACAACCAATCTTCCCGATCCTAATTTACCTCATCCCCAACGGGTAACTCCTTTAGGTAGTACTTTCCCACCTCCAATATTTAATGAACAAAATCTTCCCACGAATGGTCTTCATGCTACAGGTTTACCTGTTTCGGAGTGTGATTATTTAGCTGTTGGTGCGGGTTTAGGTAGCTTTGTATGGGTAGATTTACTACGTTTATGTGGTATTAAGACTGAAAAAATAGTTGCCTTGGGTTTAGATAAGCAACCATTTGCTCGTTACAAGCGTTTGTGCCTCAATTCCCAAATTCCTTTGCATGAAAGATTGCGTTCTAACTCTGATTCTTGTCCAGATAATATTTGGGGCTGGCCCAGTTATGCTTTGAGAGAAGCTTGGCACGATTTTACTAAGGGTAAAATAAATAACTCTTTTAATTATTTATGGAAAGTTTTTGCCGAACCAACATTTATAGAAACTTACACACCACGGGCTGCTAACGTATTTGACTCCATTGAGAGAGAGGCAAAACGTATTGGTTGGCAGCAAATGTACCGCTATGGTAGAGTCCGGGCAATTCGTAAAACTGATGATGGTAGATACTGCGTTGCTTACTCTCGCGGTCAAGGAGAGCATGCGTTTATCGTTTGTCGTTATTTACATTTAGCCACAGGCTACCCTGCGATTAAATTTTTACCTGACTTACAAGCATATAGAGAGAAGTACAGGGATTTTAAATCGGTGGTCAATGCTTATGAAGAACATGACCATGTATATGAAAAATTAGAAAGACAAGGCGGTAAAGTTTTAATTCGAGGACGAGGTATCGTAGCTTCCAGAATTATCCAACGAATTTACGAAGCCAGAAAGAAAAATCCTCAAATTTCCGTTTTACATTTAATGCGATCGCCTAAAACTGAAGGTAACAAATACGAGCGATCGCAGCGTTCTGTGAAGCATCATTACGAATTTCAGCCTTTCAATTGGCCCAAAGCCTGTTGGGGTGGAGACTTGAGAGTAACTTTAGAACAAGCCAATGACGAGAAGCGTCAAAAATTATTAACAGTTTGGGGAGGAACTACCACCGCAGATAGGGCAGACTGGAAAAATATTACTGAAGAAGCTTTACAGAAAGATTGGTACAGAATTGAGTTTGGTAATGTAGAAAAAGTAGAAAGGGACGACCGAGGTCGCACCATTAGCTATATTCAAACTAAAGATTTTGGACAAACGACCCTAGATGCAGACTTTATTGTTGATGCTACCGGTTTAGATGCCAAAGTGGAAGCTAGTCCTTTATTAAATGACTTTGTTAATCATTATAATTTACCAATAAATGGTCAGGGAAGATTAACTGTAGGCAATGATTTTGAACTCGTGGAAATGCGTAATGGTAAAGGTAAAATGTATGCTGCTGGGGCAATAACTTTTGGTGGACCTTATGCCGCAGTTGATAGTTTTTTAGGTTTACAATACTGTGCCCTACGTACAGTTGATGCTTTAGCTAAACACCGCGCTATTGGAGTACATCGTCTCAATGCAGTTTCTTCTTTAGGTCAGTGGTTCAAGTGGGTTTTGAATCAATCTCCATGTTGATAAGTGTCAATCAAATGTGATTTATGGAAGATATGTCATTACCTAGACGTGTGCGTAGCGGCTTTTATTTTAGTATTAAACGTAGTGAAATATAGCAATCCTATAGGATTTGAAACTATTTTGTACTCTGTTACATAGTTAAGTTTATTTACGCCGATTTACTTACTCTGATTAGTTATTGATGAATTGATAAAGTATTCGCTGTGCTTGGGTAAACTCAATATGAAGAAATTTTCCGTATGACGAATAGCGATCGCTTGTGTAAGAGCAAACTTAAAAATTGATGTTTACAACTTATGTAAATTATGTGATTGATAATTTTCAAACTAAAAGCTTTCCTCAAGCGATCGCAGGTTTGATTTCATTGGGTCTTTCTTCTGATTATTTAGTAATTACAGGAAAATTTCTATCTTAGGAAATCCCAACTGAAGTATTTAATAGTAAAAACAAAAAATAGAAAGTCAAGAATGAGTAAAAGTCTTTTCTTGTCAATACCAGTGTAGAAATAGGATTATTTTAGTATTTTAAAT
>JBCCDM010000015.1:0-28430 GCA_039030795.1 Cyanobacteria bacterium P01_A01_bin.84 | reverse complement strand
GCTAAATGGTATAGTTTGATTTTGAATACTAGGATTTAAATTTTTTGACTGATTTGATTGTGATGCGAGATTATGACTTGTATCTTGAAAAACATTTTCTTTCTGTTGAAGAGAAACTTGATTTTCAGGCTTTTTAGGAGATTGCATCAAATTAATAATATCAGTTGCTAATTGTTCAATAGTTATATCTTCAAAAAACTTTTCCATTGACATAACTACATCAAAGTTATTTTCAATATAATTTTTTATTTCAATAGCTTGCAGCGAATCTAAACCTAAATTATTAATGGATTGGTCTGGTTTAATTATGGATAATGGTATTTTTAAAGATTGAGAAATTTGCTTACATAGTTCTAAAATTAAAGATAATTGCTCTTTTTTCTGGGTTGTTTCTTTGGTTAATACTTGGTTTGTAAAATCTAGTGATTTTTCTTCTACAATGTTATAATCCACAACAGAAAGATTATTTTTTAGAAAAGCATCTCGACAAGCACGACGTTTAATTTTACCGCTAGAAGTTTTAGGAATACTTCCCGTTCTAATCAAAACTATTGCATGTACTTGTAATTCATGTTCTAATGAAACTTGCTTCTGAATTGCTGTAAATACTTCATCCTTATTTAGTTGTCGTAAGTAACTACGTTCTATTTCTTGAACTACTACCAGCTTTTCTTCACCTTCTACTTCAACAGCAAAAGCTACTCCACAATTTGTTCTTAATGCTGGGTGAACTTTCTCAACGGTTAACTCGATATCTTGGGGATAATGATTTTGTCCCCGAATAATAATTACATCCTTCAATCTTCCGCTAATAAATAATTCTCCTTCATGTAAAAATCCCAAATCCCCAGTGCGTAAAAAAGGACTTTCTTGACTATCTTTCAAACAAGCTTGAAAGGTTTCTCCTGTTTCTTCTAAGCGATTCCAATACCCACAAGCAACACTTCCACCAGATACCCAAATCTCTCCAATTTTTCCTTCTTCACAACGAGTTAGCAACTCCGGATTGACAATAATTACTTTTGTATCGTCATAAGGAAAACCAACACCAACTAACATTCGACTTCCCGATTCTGAATTCTCACTCTCTACTACCGAATTTTGCTTTAACTCCCCAGTCTTAAATCCTTGAATTATAGGTTTTTGATTTTTATTACCACCCGTAACAAATAAGGTAGTCTCAGCCAGTCCATAACAGGGATAAAAAGCATTATAGTCAAAACCACATCCAGCAAATTTTTTACCAAACTGCTCTAAAGTTTCTGCTCGTATTGGTTCGGAACCACTATAAGCTAAATTCCAACTACTCAAATCGAGATTGCTTAATTCTTCTGGTGGAATTTTCTTTAAGCACAAATCGTAAGCAAAATTTGGTCCTCCACTGGTAGTTGCTCTATATTTAGAAATTGCTTTTAACCAACGAATCGGTTTTTGGAGAAAAGCCAACGGGGACATCAAAATACTAGGAAATCCCGCGTACATTGGTTGCAAAATATGACCAATTAATCCCATATCGTGGAATAAAGGTAGCCAACCAACTCCAATACTTGCATCACTATGACCAAAAGCTTGATAGATAATCTGCTGATTGTGGATAATGTTTCCATGAGTAACCATCACCCCTTTTGGTTTTCCTGTTGAACCGGAAGTATATTGCAAAAAGGCTAAATTTTCTGGTGTTATTAATTTTGGTACAAATTCTTGATTATTAGCTTCAATATTATCTGTAGCTATCCACTTCAATTGAGTTAGTCTGTCGCTATCTTCAAATTTTTTAATGTCATCTAAGATTGATGTAGTTGTCAGCGCTAACAAAGGTTGAGCATCATCAACAATAGAAAGCAATCGAGACAGCTTTTGATTGCGTTTAGGGGGATAAACCGGAACCGCGATCGCTCCAGCATATAAGCAACCAAAGAATGCACTAATAAACTCCAGTCCAGGAGCATATAACAATAAAGCGCGTTCTCCCTTATAAGATTGAAGACATGAAGCTATAGCTTTTGCTCGTGCTTCTAATTCCCCATAGGTAAGACTAGCTGATTCGATTTCTCCATTTTGCAGAAATATATAAGCGCTGTTTTCTGGTTGAGATTGCGCTCTGTGACTGAGAATATATAGTAATAAGCTATTTGTCATATTACTTTTTTCTGGCAGAGAATTCATAGGTGTTGCTCAAAAAGTAGTTACCCGAACGCCAACATGGGCTTCTAATATTCTATTTTCTACTAGGCGGAGTACAGGATTTCCTATAGCGAGTACAGCACCTTCATCAACTAAGCTAGTCGAAATTGTTCCGTTGAAGTGCCAATCAGTTGGATAATATCTTGGTTGTTTTTAAAGTCTTCAATCAAGGCGTAATTATTTGTTCCAGCGCTATTAATAATATCGCCATCGTTGTAAACACGACCTCGGAAGAATTTGTTATTTTACCTGCCAAAATAAATGTATCTGCACCACCAAAAACTGAGTCGTTGCCATTACCGCCACTAACTGTATCATCACCTCTATCACCATTTATAAATCATTACCAGTTTCACCAAAGGCTATATCATTTCCCTGTCTAACAGCTAAATTATCCTTACCAGCACCTCCGTACATTTTTACCCAGCTTCATAGAAATGAGAGTTTGAGCATCAATCCACTCTCGTAAATAGTTATATTTATTTCTGCCGACTTATTTAGCACTGTGCAATCTGTTTTTCAAGCAACGCAAGATTTATCAACCAACAAAACTAAACTGATTAGTATTATCCAAGCTCAAATTATCCACAGAAATATTCGCGACAATACCGATTAATTCTGGGTTTGCACCATCATTAAAAAATATAGCCGTTCCCGATGGTAATCCACTATTAGCATTACCAAGGCTATAATCGCTGGCTTTGCCAATCAGTTGGATAATATCTTGGTTGTTTTTAAAGTCTTCAATCAAAGCGTAATCGTTTTTCCCCGCGCTATTAGTATCGCCGTCGTTGTAAAACACAGCCTCGGAAGCATTTGTTACTTTACCTGCCAAAACAAATGTATCCTTACCTTTACCACCAGTTAAAGTGTCTATTTCACCTTTTCCCAATCCTACGGGAAAATTAGGCGTGATTCCAAATAAAGTGTCATTTCCCCTACCACCAAATACCTTATCGTTACCAGAACTACCGATAACTAAATCGTCACCGCGATCGCCGTAGACTAAATCATCTCCTGCACCACCAAAAACTGAGTCGTTGCCATTACCGCCACTAACTCTATCATCACCGCTATCACCATTTATTAAATCATTACCAGCTTCACCAAAAGCTATATCATTTCCCTGTCCACCAGCTAAATTATCTTTACCGGCACCTCCATACATCACGTCATTACCAAATCCCGTGTTATCTAGATTGTCACCGATGAGATTATCATTACCTTTACCACCGATTAAAGTATCATTGTCTCCTTCACCAATTAAATTATCGTTATCGGCACCTCCATGAAGGGAGTCATTACCTGAGCCACCAAGTATTAAGTCTGTTCCACTTCTCCCTAGCAATACATCATCACCATTGGATCCGAATAGATTGTCATCGCCACTACCACCATCAACAGTGTCATTACCATCAATCGCAAATACTACATCGTTATCAGCTAAGGTTTGGATAAAATCGCTGCCGGGAGTACCAAAAAAAGTATCTCTACCTGTTGTACCAATAATGTTTGCCATAACTGTCTAATCGTCCTTTTGTACTAGTTTTGTAAAGATATTTTGACGTAGGAGATGCATTGCTTTCATTTTCTGCACAAGTCTTATATACGAGCTTGTACTTTTTTTAATAAATACTTGAATAACTAGGCTGTAGTACTTTCACCCTTTGTAATAGTTTGGGTATCGAATGTGAGCTTGAAACATTACTTGTCTCATGAGTGCAATCGAAGTTAATTACCCTATAATGTTAGTTTTTTCTTGACCTGTCGTTCTCATAAAACTCAAAGAAAAACTCATAAAAAAACTCATAAAAAATAACATTACTGATGCAATATTATCCTCCCTATGAGGATTGATATTTTTCTGCCCGCTTATGCTTAAGAGAAATCAACTGTAAAGCAGTGCCACTCAGCATTATCTAAATTAATTGAAATTGCTCAATAAGCGAGATATTTACGCATCTGACAAGAGAAAATTCAGCTAAATCAATAATACTTTTCTCAATCAAACAAAAATAGATTTATAAATACGATTATGAACCTTCAAAATTCCTTCTTGCTTGACTACCAACCCTGACAAAAGTAATTCTCTTTCCTCTGAACTATCAACTGCAACAACCTCTTCTTGATGCAAAATTTGTCGATACAATTCTAGCAATCGAGCCGATTGTTTGCTCTTGATAAGTCTATCTCTTATCGTTCTCAAATGTTCTGGTTGGTCTTGTGATTCCCAATTTTCTATTATCTTTGTTCGCACTAAATCTTCAATTGATTCAGCTTCTCTATTATTTGGGATGGGGGATGAAGAATTGCGTATGAGTTGACAAATTTTTTGAGTTAGGAAAGGCTGACCATTTGTCCAGGATAAAACTTCTTTTAAAACTGTTTGAGGATTACTCACATTTTCAGCCAATCCTTGCAGTAAAGGTTGTGCTTCATGCTCTCTAAAGCCTTCTAGCTGAATTGACTGACCTATATTAAAGGGCGTTCTCTCATGGTTAGTAATTAAATTTCCAGGGGTGGCGACTCCGAAGAGAACCCATGTTAAACGGCGATACTCTGGATTAATGCTGCGTTGGTTATAGCAGGAACGAATCACAGCAAAAAAGTCATTAACCGTAAAATTCAAGCCCAATATATTATCAATTTCATCGATAAAAATCACTAAGTTTTTTGGTAAATTATCATCTTGTTGAGCAATTTCAACTAGTAAAACTTCTTCGATAAATTGACTTAATCTTTGAACTGGAGAAATGTCTTCCCGTTCTTGCCACCAAG
This sequence comes from Cyanobacteria bacterium P01_A01_bin.84, assembly GCA_039030795.1. Lineage (GTDB taxonomy): Bacteria > Cyanobacteriota > Cyanobacteriia > Cyanobacteriales > Nostocaceae > JBCCDM01. Next base: position 23,468 of record JBCCDM010000015.1, on the reverse strand, counting down.
TTTTAAGATTAACTTTTCTTAACAAACTAAAACTTCGCCATAGCTCTGCTGTCAAACCTCTATACCACTGGTCAGGGGTAATATTTTCGCTACCAATACGGGTTAAATCAATAGCCCCGCAGCTAAACCCTTGATTGTTCAAGTAGTTTATCATGCGTACCATCAGGCTTGACTTACCCATCTGGCGGGGATTGAGAATGTAACAAAACTCACCACGTCTTAAGGCTTTGTAGAGGTAACGGTCTGCGGAGCGGACTACATAAGTGGGAGCATCCATTGGTAAACTTCCCCCCACTTGATAGTCAAAGCTTGAAGGTTGTTCTGCACTCTTGAGTAACTCGTTTTCAAAGATTAATTCCGCTTGGGTGGCTTTAAGAACTTCTAGAGTTTGTGATAGTTCATGAGTACGTTCTTCTACTTTCAACTCTAAATCTCGATTATAGTTTTCTAATTGTCCGTAGAGACGGGCATTTTCAATCGAGATAGCAGCTTGAGCAGAAAGAATTTTTAAAACTTCAATGCGATCGCCAGTAAATGCACCTGTAGTTAAATTATTTTCTAAATATAAGATACCACTTAGCTTGCCTTGATTTAACAAGGGAGTACAGAGAATTGATTTTGGTTGTGTGGCAACTATGTAGGAATCGCGGATAAATTGTTCTTCTTCGGTAGCATTATTAATAACTACATTTTCTTGAGTACGAATAACAAAGTTAATAATTCCAACTGGTAAAATTGGTATTTGACGATTATCTACGGAATCAATATTAATTGATTGCAGTATATTAACATCATCAGAATTTATATTACCTTCAGCTTCAATTGCCCATTTTTCATTTTGATTAAGAATTAGAAAACCCTTTTGAGCCCCCCCATTTTCAATGGCAGTTTTCATTAACTTTGCCAGCAACTTGTCTAAGAGGATTTCGCTAGCTAATGTTTGTGATGATTTGATAACACTTGTTAAGTCCAACATTTCTGTTTCAGTACCAGTAGTAGATTCAGTTGGATTGACTTCGGTAATTCCTTTTCTATTACTTATTCCGACAAACAACTGTGGATATTCAGCTTCCAAAGATTGAACCTTGGCTTTTGCACCCCAGCGACTGTAACAATGATGGGCATTTTTGATATATAGTTGCCCTATTTCTATTCTATCTAAGGAAAGATAAAATTCTGCTGCACGTTCGTAAGCTATGGCTTCTTCGTGGATAAATTCTGATTTTTTAGCACCTTGAATCGCTTTTTCGTAAAACTCTTGAGCTTGCCAATTTTGTCCCAAGACTCGTGCTTTTTCTGCTTCAACTAAATCATATTTATTTTGAAAGTTTTCTGGACAATTACTAGCCCATAGCTTCATATCTTGCTGATTTTTTTCTACTTGTTCTAATATTTTTTCTTGTTGTTCAAGAGTGTAATTATGATGATGAGCTAGGAAAGAAAGCGAAGAATAGAAGTTGTATTGTGGAGTAGGTAAATATGCAGCACAAGCATTAATATATTTGTTTGCTTCATTACTAAAATATATACTCTTTTGATAATCTTTTGCGAAAAAGCATAAAAATGTTTTGGCAAAGTAAAAAATAAATAGTAGCCATTCGTTATTGGTTATTATAAAAGTTTCTAAATATTTTTTTTCTTCTTGAATATTATTACCAATGAGGCAGTAATTGTTGTTATTTAGCAAATTAACAGAAATAGAGTTACATATTTTTATATAATTAATCGAATAATCTTGTTTTATTTTTTTTAGTAATTGAATATATTTTTGATAATTTGCATTAATCTCATGTAAAGGTTCGCCTTGAAAAAATTTTAGCAAACAATAGGTGATGATGACATAACAAACATATTCATTACTTCCTGTATCTATCCCTTTTTGAATACTATGTACCAATTGTTCTTCTACAATTTTATCTCTTAAAAATTCTTTCCAATGCCAAGACATTCCATAATATAGATGAATTATTAATGATTCTAATTTTGATAGTTTGGATTTATTCTGTAAGTTAATAGCAATTTTACCAAATTTATATCCTGAAATAAGATTATGTTTATCTCCACATAAAAACATTCCATAATAGCTATAAATACTGGGAGCTTGCGGAGGATTACCGTATTTTATAGAAAGATTAATTTGGATTAGTATAATTAGAATAAATAAGGGAAAATTTGTAGTTGAGATAGAAGTAGTAATCTGCTGCAATACTGATATAGCTGCAAGCTTATCTGGTGCAGACATATTAGGAAGCTTGGCTAAATCTTCAATAGATTTTTTTGTCAAACTTACTTTAAGTTCTTCTTCTTCTTTCTTAATTTGGTTTTCTATATCATCTAAACTCAGAGGCAGGTATATTCCAAGTTCTGCTAAAAATTCTAAGGCAATTTGTATTGATTTATCTTGCTGAAGTTGAGCATAATAAGATACAATTTTGAATTCATAAGTTTTAACTTTATCTAGTTTACTCTGAGTTCTTTTTAGAATAATTTTCGATAATTCTTGGACTTGCTCGAACTGGTTATTCAAATAGAGTAATTCTACAGCTTCTTCGTGGATTTCTAAAGTGAATTGATATTCATATTCCCAACTTTTTAAAGATGATAGCTTCAACCCAGTTTCTAAATATCTCAAAGCTAGTTGATAAGCTGTTGATTCCTTGGCTTTTTTACCTGCTCGAAGATTTAATTGAGCTAACTGATTTCTTTCTGTTTGCTCAGTAATTAATTCAGTTCCTTCGTTCAGTTGGTTTACAATATCAAAAATATTTTCCTCTAATTTATTTTCTTGAGTATTTTCCAGTAGGAGACGACCTATTTGTAGATGAACTGCTTTTTTCTCTTCTTCTGAGATTAAAGCATAGGCTGCTTGCTGAACTCTATCGTGCAAAAATTTATAGGTGATATTTGAAAGAATTTTGGGAATAAAAGCATCCGAAATTTCTGAAGTCTCTTTTGAAATTTCTTCCTGATTCCACAGTAGAGGTATTTTATAGTCATTACTCAGGGGTAAAATCAAACCCTCTTCTAATGCTGGTTGAAGTTCTCTAGCTGTAGTTATTAGAAGTTTATCATTGACAACGGAGAGAATTTCTAAATTAAATTGGTTACCAATACAGGCTGCTAATTGCAAAATATTTTGAGTTTTTTCATCCAGTTTGGTAATCTTACCGATAGTTAATTCAACTACATTATCAGTTATTCCGACTCTTTCAATTTCCTCAATATTCCACTGCCAATGATTTTTATTATGGTCAAATGATAAAAGCTTTTCTTTGTACAGATATTGAAGTAATTGAGTTAAGAAAAAAGGGTTTCCTTGAGTTTTATAAGTGACTAACTGTGATAGAGATATTGACTTTTCTGGGGAGCAATTTAAAGTATCGGCAACTAATTGGTTGATGTCTTTAACTCCCAATGGTTGCAACAAGATATTATTAAGACTAGTACCTTCTTTTTCAATTTGCTCTAATGTTTGTATCAAAGGATGAGTCGCATCAACTTCATTATCTCGGTAAGCTTCAATGATCAATAAATATTGGCTGTCAACATCAGTTATTAATAGCTCAATTAATTTCAAAGAAGCTAAATCTGCCCACTGTAAATCGTCGAGAAAGATAACTAAGGGGTGTTCTTTTTTCGTGAAAACGCTAATAAATCTTTGGAAGAATAGGTTAAATCTATTTTGAGCTTCAGTTGCTCCTAATTGCTCCACTGGCTGTTGTTTACCAATAATCTGCTCCAATTCTGGAATCACATCAACGATAACCTGTGCATTAGGCTCCAAGGCTTTTAAAAGTTCCCGTTTCCAATTTTTTAGCGCTGCTTCTGACTCGGTAAGTAACTGTCGTATTAGGTCTTGAAAAGCTTTAGTAATTGCCCCGTAGGGAATATCTCGCTGCAATTGGTCAAATTTACCACGAATAAAGTATCCTTTTTGGCGTAATATCAGTTTATGAACTTCATTAACTAACGCAGATTTACCAATTCCTGAATAACCAGAAACTAGCATTATCTCGGTATTGCCCTGACTGACTCGCTCAAAAGTACTTAGTAGTTGAGTAATTTCTTTATTTCTACCATAAAGTTTTTCGGGAATATGAAAGCGATCGCCAATATCTTGAGTTGCTAAAGAAAACTGGTAAATTTGTCCTAAATTCTCTAACTGTTCGAGACAGGTTTCCAGATCGGCTTTTATTCCCCAAGCACTTTGGTATCGTTCTTCTGGGGTTTTTGCCAACAATTTCATCACGATGTCTGAAATCGTTTTAGGTATTGATTCTGAGATTAAATTTAACCTTTCTACAAGTTCATCTGGGGGAACAGGTTGTTGAGCAATATGACAATGAACTAACTCTAAAGGGTCAGTGTTTGCAAAAGGCAGTTGATTAGTCAGCAATTCGTAGAAGGTAGCACCCAAGGAATAAAAATCGCTGCGGTAATCCATCCCTCGATTCATTCTTCCAGTTTGCTCTGGAGCAATATATGCTAAAGTTCCTTCTAATCGCTCGATACTGCCAACTGTCTGTATTTCCCTAGATAAGCGGGTAGAAATACCAAAATCGATGATTTTGAGTTGTTTTGTTTTGGGATTATAAATTATATTAGAGGAATTAATATCTTTGTGAATAATATTGGCAGCGTGAATAGCAGCCAAACTTTCTGTAATTTTAATGGCAATAGAAAGAAATTCCTTGAGAGTAAATTGGCGCTGATCGTGCATTAATAATTTTAGAGATTCACCACCAAAGTCTTCTAAGAACATCACTAAACTATTTTTATGTCGCTGCAAGTCATATGCTTTAATAACTCCATCAGCATTCAAAGAACGAGTAATTTCATATTCCTGCTTGTATCGAGTTAATTCTGAGGGACTAGGGTAGTTTTCTTTAAGAATCTTTAGGATGATAGGTTGATTATTGGGCTTAAAAAGCCCCCGATAAACTAATGAATTAGCACTTTCATAGATTTTTTGAATAATCTGGTAGTTTGGGTGTTGATTCATAAGGAGTTCAATAAAAACCTAAGATTTCTCTTCTATAAGTGCTACAAAATTTCATTATTGTGGCTACATTCTACAAATCTATTTTTCTATTCATGAAATTTATACATACTCTACGAATTATTGACCTTCTTGGTATCACTCTTATAAAAGTCGCTACACTTACAAGTAAAGCTTTTTAAAAACTATCCCACTAATTATATTTTTGCTCAAAAGCTTTGGTCGTTTAATAACTAAAAAGAAAGCTTTTCTGAATAAATTTGCTCAAGCAAATAATTTTTTTTAGAATAGTAGGATAGGTTATAGCAAATTTTGCGTAAGTCTTATCTCAAAATTAGTTTGAATAAAAAAATATAATTTAACTTGTACTTAACGGAATATAAGGATAGGGACACCTGAAATAATCCACATCCAATACATAAGTTTCGTCTTCCTTCTTATAAAAAGGAAACTCTCCATCTTCCTCTTCTGCCTCTGCCCATGTTTTGATATTATTTATATCTAGCTGTTCTGAAGAAGGAATGGGAGGATAAGGCATAACAACTTGGTATACCATCCAAGGCGATTCCTGACTGATAATTAATTCTTTGAATTGTCCTTGAAATATACTCCAATCTGATTCTAAGCTGTAGTTAAAGACTATTTCACCTGTACTTAAGACGGATTCAGCAATTTGATGGTATTTGTCTCCTTTTTTATAAAATGCCTGTCCTGATGATAAGAGAGACAAAGTAATTCCTTGCCAAGCCTTACTGCTAGGCAAAATTAGAAATCTTGCTCCTTTATCAGTTAAACCTTGAGATTTTAATCGGTTGTAAATATTTTGATCGTCAGGATTAGGATTGTCAGGAGGAGATCCTCCAGCTAAAAGAAAAATTTCTCTGGCTATAAGACCATCTAAAATCTGAGAAGGAATATCGTCCCACTCACCAGCAGTAAACTTTTCCCACAAGTCAGTTTTTTTCGCTTCTAAATAAGTCCACCAAGTTCTAGCAATTAATTGAGATAGCTTACGACTTTGTAAGATAATGCGAATTGATGGATAAAAATTACCTAGCTCTGTTTGAAAGAGTTGAGTTGACTTAGAATCCTTGGATAAGGTTTTCATAAAACCTTCTGGAAAAACAACTCCTGGAAAGGGGAAATACGAAGATAGTTTATTCTTATCATCTTCCTTTGTAGGATAATCTTCCAGTTTTTCTATTGTCTCGCGATCAAGTTCAAAATCATCGTAACTATCTGGTTCAGGGTTGCCAGTATTTCCCGAACCTCTTTTTTTCGCTAATATACTAGTACGTATATTTTGACCTTTTCTTTTGTTTATGTCTTTAGTAGCAGGTTCTACAAATAATATCTGGTAATAGGTATCTGATTGATACCATTGTTTTGGGAACAGCGGATCTCCACCACCAGGTGGTTGGGTTAGTTTTTCCGACATTGTGCTTTTCTCCCTTTATATAATTGTGTAATTCAAAACAAATTGTAAAAACGACGAGGATTATCCCAAACAATCTTTCGCAAAGTTTCTTTAGATAATCTTTCTTCAAGCTCTAGCAACTTCTTAACAACCTTTGGATTATGATCCATATGGGGATAGTCGGAACCAAAGATTAAATTGTCAGCACCAATATATTGAATCACTTCAGCTAAATAAGGCTCTGAAGGTTCCATACCAATAAAGCACTGACGACGAAAATACTCTGAGGGCTTCATTCTCACATTATGATTAATTTGCTCCTCAGAATGTAAATTTTCGTATTCTTCATCCAGTCGCCATAGCCAGTAAGGTAACCAGCCACAACCGGATTCTAGAAAAGCCACCCTCAGTTGCGGATGACGTTCTAATACCCCTCCTTCAATCAAGGCTAATAAAGCCATCATTTGTTCCATAGGATGAGAACAAGCATGAGTAGCAAAACGTGTATTAAACCTTTGGGTACCAGTAGTTGGTAAGCGACAGTGAGTCCCTTCATGAATCCCTACCGCTATTCCTAACCGCTCGCATTCCGTCCAAAAAGGTTCGTAAGCTGAGTCGCTTAATAATCTTCCTTTAACGGGATTAGGGCGCAAAAACACCGCTTTCCAGCCAAAATCGACTATTCTATGCAACTCAGATACCATTCCCTCCGGTGCGTGGAGGTTAATTGCTCCTACCCCATTTAACCTATCAGGAGCGTAACTGCAAAAGTCCTTTAACCAATTGTTATAGGCACGGGTAAAAGCTCCAGCAACTTCCGGTTGCATGGAATCTATAGCCCAAATCCACAATCCATAAGTTGGATAAAGAAATGCTATATCGACTCCCATCAACACCATCTCTTGAACGTGAGATTCGACATTGTAGTGGTTTAAATAAGCATTGGGGTGAGCTGCCATCATTTGCTTATTTGCCAATTCGCGTATTTGCCCAGGGAGCTTTGCGACAATCTCTTCCCCATTAATTTTCATATCTGCTGAAGGAGCAAACTTAGAAAATTCTGGTTCGAGATACTCAGCCCACATATGGTACGGTTCAATCACGTGGGAATCAGCATCAATAATTGAATATCCGTTTAGCATAATCTTCAATTGATTTGCCGGGTTCCACCATTTTCTCAGATTTCGGTAACGATAAATCTCTCTTCTTTTCTCGAATCATATTTGATGTTACTTTATTTGAGGTTTCTAAAACTCATAAAAAACTCATATAAAAACTCACAAACAACAATTTTATTAAGTAGAGAAAAGGTGGCATCCACATACAGCCGATTTCATCTAAGTGAGGTACAGGTCATGTCGTTGTAAGGCAGGGAGCAGGGAGGATGTACCTCATATACCAGGCATCGCGCTGTAAGTAGTTAAACATAATTAATTACACATTGTTATTGTAAGTGGAACGTTAGTGTTCATCCTGCTAACGCTTCACTCGCAGTGACAGTAAGTATTTGTGTTCACTTACTAATTCTTCGTGAACTACCTACACTGAACTTCGGGTAAGATGTGAAATGAATTGCTGAAAAAGGTAAAAACCAAATGTCAATCAGAAAACTATTAGTTTGCAATGGTTATGGAATCGGCTTGAAATCATAACCGTGTTGAGATTTTGAATCGCTCTTTACTTTCACGAATTGAATATTAGGTTGAGCGCGATCGCCATTTTCATCAAATCTAATATTACCATTAGCCAATTTGCCGTTATCTATCTGAAAACTATTTGAACGCAGCGCTTTAGCTACTCCCTCACGGGTTGAGTTTTGCTCGATTGCTGCAACTAAAACTCTAGTAGCATCATAAGACATCGCAGTACGCCAATTTATATCTGCACGCCAAAGCTTCTGGGATTGACGGGTAAATTCTAAGTTCGGATTAGCATCAATATCCCAAGGAACGGCAACTACCATATTCTCAGCATTTTGCTGTCCTAGTTCCAATGTTTTGGAACTGTAAACATCATCTCCCGCTAAAACAGGTAAATTTCCTTCATTAGCCTTAACCACTTCAAGAGCTGGTTCTAACTTTTCAGTATCGGGTAGTAGTACTATAACGTCTGCTTTGTTATTGATTGAATCGATTTTGACATCATCTTGAGATAAATCAATAGTATCGACTATCCTTTGTGATGTAACTGCTTGTTCAAATACTGATTTCAAAGATTCACTGTAGTTACTTTGAGAATTGTAAACAACTACAGCTTTCTGCTTGTTTATCTCATTAAGCATATAATCAGCAAGTTTTTTCGCTGATTGATTGTCACTGGGAACAGTGCGAAAAATTGATTTACCAAGCAGTTTTGACAGTTCCACAGAAGTACTAACCGGTAAAATAGCTGGTAGATTTTGATTATTGTAAATCTTACCTGCTTTGAGAGCAACACCGCTTGCATGGTGTCCCACTATACCTAATACTTCTGATTTTTTAACTAATTGTTGCGCTATTTCTTCGCCGAATTGTGGGTTATTTTCATCATCAGCAATTAATATTCTTAAACCTACACCATTAATGCCACCGTTGTTATTAATTTCATCTTGAGCTTGAGCAACACCGCGTAATATTTCTAACGCACTGTCAGGATTATTTGTAATTGGAACGGGTACGGCAATTGTATGGGATACTTGAGTAGCAATTTTGGCGTTATTTAAGTAAATTAAAGCTTCTGGATCGTTGGGATTTTTGTTTAGAGAAGCTTGTAAGTAATTTTTAGCTTTGTCGAAATTACCATCAATGAAAGCTTGCTTTGCTAACTTCCTATCAGAATTTGTCAGCCCTTCTACAAGAATTTTATCACCATAGCTGGTTTTATCAGTGGAACTTCTAGGAGTCGGCGTTGGGTTAGTGCCGTCAGTGGTATTTTGTGTTGTCAGTATATCGCTAGTGCCGTTTTCTTCATCAACATAATCACATAGGTTTCTGTCGCTAGATTCAAGTCCTTTGCTATTTTGCAGATAGTTTCTTACAGAACTACAAACTTTTGCTAACAAATCTTCAGTTCCAAGTTTAAAGAGTTCAATTTTCTTATCTGTACCAACAGTTGCTAATAGCTTGTTATCAGGACTGAAGGCTAAATTTGACACATTTTTAAAAGTTTTAAAGGGACGTAGTTTATTTTTTTCTCCCGTAATTTGCCACAGTTTTACTGTCTTTTCCTTCTTGTCCTTGCTTTCTTCTTTAGTTCCAATTGTTGCTATTAGATTGCTGTCAGGACTAAATATTACATTCGTAATTTCACCTTGTAACGCTGGAATTTTGTCAAATTCTCTACTTCCACTTTTAGTATTCTCTAGTAGGAGCGTACCGTCCTCTCCAGCAGTAGCCAAGAGCTCGCCATCATCACTCAGAGCAAGACTAGTAATACCACCCTGCTGCGTTAGAAATTCTTTTTCACTAGAATTTTTCAAAATAACTTTGCTATTATCTTTTTTCTCAACATATGCCACAGTGTTGCTGTTTTTACTCAACGCCACTTTCGTACCAGAAACAACTGGCTTCTTTTCAAGGAGGAGTTTAGGATTTGAAGCATTACTGTCATTGCTTGTGTCAGCGTTAATTTTTATCTTGTAGACAATAGTCTTTTTCTCTTCTGTAATCACTAACAGATTGTCGTCATTATCAAAGCTTAGATTATTAATAACACCCTGCGGTATTTGTATTTGATCCAATTTATTACCATTCGTATCAAGTAGTTTGACTGTATCGTCTTTATCGTCTTTCCCAGCAACTGCTAGAAATTTACCATCAGAGCTAAAAGCCAAGCTACGAGCATTATCAATTGGTTGGCTAGGGATATGCTTGAGCAGGTTGCCAAAGGTATCCCATAATTTGACTTTATCGTTTTCAACAGTCACTAGTTTAGTGCTGTCGGAATTAAATGCAAGTGTCTCTACTTTCTGTATTTGTGGAAGTTGTACTTGTTTCTTGCTAATGTCCCATATTCTTAGGGTACCGTCTTCACCAACTGTAACTAGTTTCTCGTCAGGAGTCATTGCCAAAGCATCAATACTTCCTTGTTGAGTTGACAAAAAGCGCCTTGGTTGCCCCTTCCCATTCCACAGCCAAACTATACCCTCTTTATCGCCAATTACTACCTGCTGACCATCAGGAGTAAGTGTGAAGCTATTTATAACAGGTTTAAAATTTTTCAGTAAATCAATGGATTTTTGTGGGTTGTCCCATATTTTTATTTTGCCATTTTCTCCTAGCGTAAATACTTCATTTCCTTTTGGAGTGAACGCTGCGCTTTTGTAGTCTTTTAGTTTTGTTGTGGTATAAGGAATACGTGATTCTTCAATCTTATAGTTTGATTTTTCGTCAAGGGAGATTTCCCATATCTTATAATTTCCGTCCTTTGCAAAAGTAGCAAATTGTTCAGGTTGATTGGGAATAAAAACTACGCTGATGATATCAGATGACTGGCGAGGGGTTTGATCGAGCCTTTTTCCACTAGAGGTATCCCATAGTTTAACTTTATTGTCATCCCCACCAGTTAGAATTAGGGTTTTATTCTGGTCTGGAAGTTGCTTTTGCGTCTGTTCGGGAATAAAGGTTACACTACGAACATTTCCATAATGTGTCCGAATTTGTCTTTCAAGTTTACCTGAGGAACCCCATAACCGAACATATCCATCTTCACCCGCAGTTGCCAATAATGAACCATCAGGACTTAAGGCAACACTATTGTTACGAGATATCTCTACTGGTAGTTTTGGAGTGTCTATTTCTTTATTGTTATCAAGGCGGTTTCGTAAAACCAGTTGAAAGTTATTGCCAATTGTTGCCAAAAAATCTTTATTTAATGCCACATGACGTATAGTCCCTTCTGAGGATGGAATTTCTTTAGGTTTAAGTGTATCCAAAGAAATTTTGCTATTTTTCTCCTCAATTGAGTAAATTTTTATTTTACCGTCTTCATCTGTAATTGCTAAATTGCCGTTTTGGTCGGAAGCGACACTCCTAATAGTTTTGTTATCTATGGAATGCGTGTTTTCTTCTAGTTCCTTTTCGTCACACAATTGAGCAGATGTCTCTTGCAACTGAATAGGACACAATATAACTTTATTATCCCCTCGGGCGATCGCCAGCAATTTCTTGTCTTTGAAAGTAACCAAAGATATAAATATTCTTCTAGTTGTTTCAAGAGTAAGTTCATCATCTGCATCGCCTGATGAAGTATCACGAATTCTTATAATAACTCTAGAATAATCATTGATGTTCCGTTCAACTGTGGCAATTTTATCATCATTAATAAATGCAATGCTATTAATAATATTACTGTCTGTACTTAATTGTGCAGGTTTTAATTGATTGTCTTCGGTTTTCCAATCAATGAAATCACCCTTAAAGTCAATTTTCCATAACTTAATATCGCCCCTTAATCCAGCAGTTGCAAAAATGTTGCTATCAGTGGGATGAAATACCACAGCCCGAACATAAGTTTGCTCTGTTTTAAATTGCTTTTGCAATTTGATATCAGATGGGTCGGATGTATCCCATAAGGTGAGTGTACCTCTTAATCCAACTGTTGCTAACTTTTTATTATCTGGACTTAAGGCTACTCTATAAACACTGCCGTGATTGAGGGAGATACGGTTACTTTCTTTAGTCTCATAATAAACCTGGTGTAATGCTGCTTGAATTTCTCTTTCTTCTGTTGTGCCTGGTAAAAATCCAAAAGTTAATATTTCCAAAGGTGAAGAGCCAAGTTCTTCAAGTCCTTTTTTGGCTCGTAAAATATTAAGTGTTGCCTCCAAATCATTATTTGATTTCAAGTCAGCTTCAGCGGATTCTCTCAAAGCACGAATTTCACCAATCTTAGCCTCTCGCTGCCCAAGCAGAGCCGAAACACCGAATGCAAACATAATGAATGCGATACATCCAACAAGATTTATTTTCCAAAAGTTATTCCTACCTTGCTTAACAATACTGTGCCGTACAAATCTATCTTCATCTTTGCTCAACCACTTGTCTTCAGAAACGAGCATTTCACTTAACTGTGACAGACGTGGATTGTTATGCCAAAGGTACTGTCCAGATTTAGTATTTGTTTTTTTACCGTTTTGACCATTGTGAGTTGTAATTTCAGTACCTGTATTTGATTCTGAGTTTTTTACACTCGATTCGAGGGCTTTTTTTATTAAAGACGGCTTTATTTTATATTGTCTTTTAAGTTTTCCTGATTGTATTCTGTCAATGATGTAAAACTCAGTTTGTGACAGTGACTTGAGCAAGATAAGTTGATTTTTCTCCTCTTCGTTTTTAATCTTTTGCCAATCATCTATGGCTGGTTTTAGGCGTTGTTGCAGAATTAAAGTATCTAATTTCTCATTTTTCCACTGTATTAACTTATCCCATCCCGTTACTAAGCAATCATGAGCGGGTTCAATGTAGGGTTTATCCTCGGAGTTTTTTCCTTTAACCAGCAATCGTGCTTCAACAAACTTTTCAAGCACTTTTTGAACTCGCTCGCTTTCTTTGTTCTCTTCATATTCAAACTCAGATAGAAATGCTCTGCGACGAGCTAATTCATTTCCACTTACAGCAACCATTCGCAACATTACTTTACGTATTGTTTTCTTATAATGAGTATCTTTTTTCACTAACTCATCGTATATTTTGTTCGCGCTGCTAGTGAGTGAACCAACAACACCACCGATATCTTCGTAATCTTTTTCTGATATTACCCGGTTGTCTTTTTTATTATCAACAAATTTTAAGTACAATTCATTGAGGGTAAAAGAAAGTAAAGGTAATGCTCCAGGCATTTGTACTACTTCATTAATCAGCCGTTCTACTAACTCTGGAGGTTCAAAAAATATTGCTTTTTTTTCTGCTGGTTCTTTGATGATTTTTCGTATTTCATCTTGAGTTATTGGTTCAATTACAAAGCGGAATTTGTTCTCTTTAAAAAATTTATATAGTGGAGAATTTTGTAACTGAGGCTCAAAATCAATCCGCAAAATTATGATTACATGAAATATATCTGAACATTTTTCAATTACATCTTTGAGAAGTAATTCAAATTGTTGCTGTTCTTTATCTTTCTCTTTATTATTATTACCTTTACTTAAAGTGATTAGTTCTTCAAACTGGTCAATTACAAGTAAAAGTTTTTTATCCTTATTTTTTTCACCCCATTCTTTAATTAGCTTTGAAAAACCACTTATACCGTTTTTCTTATTCTGTAATTTTTCGATTAAATCTTCTAATTTTTTTTGATTTTCTTGATGTAATTTTTCTCTTTTATCATAATTGTCTAACCATTGCTTAATTTTTTCTTGCCTATCGGCATCAATCGATTCGCTATTGCTATATTCATTCTTTAAGTCTTTCTCTTGTTGTTCCGTAAGTTTTAATTGCTCAACAGCCTGTAAAAGTTTAGTATTGGAATTATTATGAGTAATATCTACTGTGTTAATAATATTTTTCACAGCATCTTTTTCATCTTCTAATTCCTGAGTTAATTTTAGTTTTTTATTCGCGTTTCTATTAACAATTTCTGAGAAAACTTTTGCTAAATATTGGATTGGATTTTTTCTAGGTCGTACAGTATGCAATTGAGTTCTTTCTTCATACTTATTTAACCATTGCTTAATTTTTTCTTGTTTGTCATTATCAATAGATTCGCTATCGCTATAATCCTCCAAATATTTCTGTTGTTCTTTCGTAAGTTTCAACTGGTCAATAGCTTTTAAAAGTTTATTATTTCTGCTTTTATCATTATTGTTTTTATTCGCAGTATCTACTGTATTAATAATATCTTGTACCGCATATGTATCATCTTCCAATTCCTGGGTTATTTCTAGTTCTTTCTCCGCTTCTGTATTAATAATTGGTAAGAAAACTTTCGCTAAAGACTGGACTGGATTTTCTTCCGGTCGCATAGGAGTAATAATTGTAAACCTTCCTTCTTCTTCTAAACGAGGTAAAAGTCCAGCTTTAACTAAACTAGATTTACCAGTTCCAGAAGCTCCTAATACTAGCGTTAATCCGTTACCAATCGAGCTAGATTGGTTATTTTCGCTGGGAACCTGTTCTGATTTTATTATTTGAGCATTTTCAGCAACTTCTTTTTCAGGATTTCTTCCTTCAAAATTTATTTTCTCCTTAAGCTTTGTAATTAATTCTTCTCTTCCAAAGAATAAATCCCGATCCCTTTTATTGTATTCATAGGAAGACAATCCTCGATAGGGATTATTTTCTAGATTTAATGGTGGAGCATCATCTAAATTATCTCGGTCAAAACCTTTTAACAGAAAGATAAATTCACCAGCTTGATGTTTTTTTAATGGACAATAGCCAGGAGTTTGTCGTTTAAAATTTTGATCTGTGTAAGATGAAACTGTTTCTTGTAGATGCAAATAAAGTTCGCTTGCAGTAATAATATAATCTTTATTCGCATCTGGATTTTGTTGGTTAGATTCCTCAGATTTTGTTTGGTCAGGTTCCCATGATAAGGCTGTAAAAAGTGCAGCAGCAAAGGGAGAGTGAAGCTTTTCCCCGTATCGTATTTTTCCTCTTGCTTTAGGAGAATCCCAAGCTTCTTGGTTATGAGCCGCTGAAGTAATAACTTGCCATGCTCGATCTTCAATGAAACGGTCGTAACGTTCCTTATAAAGTTTTACTGGACTCTTAACATCTCGTACTGCCCAATTAAAGGCAGCAGCATAGCAGCAATCTAAAATCGCTAACATATGCCGACATTCAAGTTCGATAAGCGCATCATATAAGTCTTGCATTGCCAAATAGCTGCTTGTATTGTCTTCTTTGGCATCTTTGGGAATAAAGTAACCAACTGGTCCATCTTGGTTATCCAAAGCATCTAAGGCTTTTCCATGTCCAGCAAAATAGAATAGCAAGCGGTCATTTTTGGTTATTTCTTTTTTTTCGTTATCTATAGATATTTTGCCTTCTTTGAAGTCATCAAGTAATTCTTCTAACTGACCTTTTGTCGGATTAATTAGCGACTTTACCTTGTATGTGTTTTCTTCTTGATACTTCTCTTTCAATTCTTTATGTCTTGTCCCAATAATTTCGGCAAGTTTCTGTGCATCTGCAACTGCTGTTTCTAAATTGCTAATGCCAGGGTCATCATATTCATCAATACCAATAATCACTGCAAAACTACGTTGGAATTCATGTTTGGAAGTAGTCATGTTGAAAATATCCTATGCAATATGTTGAAAGAAGCGTCCCATAGTATGAAAAATAGTTTTTGTCATTGCGATCGCTAGCCGGCGGGTGCGATCGCATCATCGCAATGTAATAAAGTGTTCGTGTAACGTCTCCGATAGGAGAAGCAATTGCAAAGTATAAATGCTGCGATTACGATTCAACTTACAATTCAACCGCTCCGCTATATTTGCAATAACAACTTGGATTTTGATAAATTCAAAAAATTAGGATGCTCCCCTCTACAATGATTCATTTACTCAAAAAAATAGTTAAGTTAATGAGAGCAACGCCAAAAAAATTTGCTAAATTATGAGATTTATAATTTGATGATTTGAGTTTTTAACTATATTTTAATTAGAAACGGATGGTAACAATTTCTATTTGTTCTGTATACCAATCGTTTATTTTTCCCTGACTCGTGGGTTGAATATCACGACATTGAACTCGATTCATTAAGCGTTCGAGAGTGCTTTGACATGGGGATGGTAAATTTCGGGTATTTGGTTGAGGTTCGTCAAGTTTTTCCTGAGTAATTAATCTGGCATCAAACTCAGCAGTACTAACAATTAACTTGATAATATCAAAGCATTCATTAATATTTCGCTGATATAATTCATCTGGTACTTCTAATTCTAGAAATTCTCCATCTAAAGCAAAAGCTTCTTGTTTTGGTTCTAAGCGCACGCTACCCGTTGTAAAAAATGGGGCACTAACAGCAAAACGGTCTGTTAAATTGAGCAAAGCACAGTATAGTGTTTTCTCGCTTTTATTTGTCAATTTGAGCCGAAAAGCAGGAGCTTGCCATTTACCATCTTGCTTTTTGTATTCCAAGCGTATCTGCGAGGATTGATCTACATTGTCATCGGCAAATAGAAGCTTCATTTCTACATCACCAGTTTGAATCTGACTGGCTTTATAATTTTTCAAGCTATTAACACTAATCCAACGTGCAATATGTTCTAAATACTCAATTACCTGGTATGCATTGTCATCAGTATAATCGTTAATTTCTGGCACTATAGAACGGTTATCTGACGAACGGAAAATTTGATATTTATGGTTGTGACACAGCAGTTTTAACTGTGAATTATTTTGTTTTTGCTCTCTGACATAAGCGGAAGATTTATTATTCCCACCGAAAGATTGCATTGCTTGTCTGACTAAATCTGCCCCAGTTTTTTCTCCATCAATATAAACTCCTACTGGTGGTAGAGGCAAACTGGTAATAATAGCTTTAAAGAAGTCTTTATTATCTAAATCTTGACAATTAATTTTCACCACGCTTTGATGCGGTAATACCTGGGTAACTTCGGCTTCACCAATAGACTTCGATGACTGACGCAAATCTTCACTACTGCTATCAAAGGGGAAAACTGCTAAAACAGTTGTTTCATTACCAGAAGGTGGTTGAACTCCATGTATAGCACCCCCGTCAATCACCCAACCTAACTTTTTATGATGTTTGACAAGAAAGTAAGGAATGCGTTTAGCAATTGCACCATCGAGGAAATATTGTAGTTCATCCCCTAGATGGGTAACTTCAAATTGTGGAGACTGACTGCTTTGACCTTTAAATTGATTGCGGAATAATGAATTTGACCTTTCAAACAAGTCTCGATAGGTCAATTTTCCGTTTGTGTTTTGCAACGTATTCAGTAGAGAATAGGAGAAAGCACCGCGCTTTTCACCATTAATTATGTATTCCTTCGCTTTTTCAGTATCTCGACAAGCACCTAAAAGAATGTGACGACCTTTAGGTAAATTCCAGCCAGTGGGATGTTCTGAATCATCTTCTAAATTATCAGAATTTACAAGTTGTTTTAATTCTGACAAGGAAAATATAAAGCTATCCAATGGTCGTTCTCGTTTGTCCACAGGTGCGCGACGTTCTCCCGTTGCTATTACTGGATCTTTAGTACCAGAACCAGAATGACAGCAATCGAGAACAACTAAAATATGAGGGTTATTTTCCGAGACTTCAGCTATAAGTTTTGCCAATTCTTTATCTGCTAAATCCCAACCACCTTCAGAACGACTGTTGTAACATACCAAAGTTTCGTCTAATCTATCAGGTTCTAAATGCCAAAATTCCTTAGGTGCTTGCTCTTGAGCGCCATGTCCGCTGTAGTAAAAGAGAACTACATCGTTACTGTTTGCTTGAGATAAATACTTGCGAAAACCTTGAATAATATTTTCACGAGTCGCTTCTCGGTTGAAGAGAGTTTTGATGCCAAGTTTATAGCTATTAGCAAGTTGTTTGTGCAAATATTCCTTTATGGCTTTAATATCGTTCACACAACCCGCAAGAGAATTGACAGGTTCAGGATATTCATCAATACCAACTAGTAGTGCGTATAAATTACGAGTCATAAAAGTTTTCTCCAACTGACATAAGTATGAATTTTCAGAGGATATGTTTATAAGAATTGCACCGAAAGTACTACAATACTCAGTCTCTATTTATTCCATAACATAATAGACATCTCCAAAAATGAAATATGTGCGTCTTGTGACCCCTGTAGAGACGTTCCATGGAACGTCTCTACATCTTTTCTGGAGATGTCTAATTAATAATTGACAAAATCATGATTATGTTACTTAGAGATTTTGACGTAATGAAAGTCAAGTATTCTTGAGCTTGCCTTGTAATATTTATATAAATGTACGCAGAAAAAACTTATGCACCTTTAGGCAGGATGTATTAAAAAATTGGTAATAGTAGTCTATATATTATTTTATAGTTTGTTTAAAGACCTACTTACCTCATAAAACTCATAGAAAAACTCATGAAAATTGGTATGAGTATAGAAGAAAGAGTCTATGGGAGTTCGGTTGAAAAAAAAACCGATTATAGTTAATTTTCGACCACAAAGCTTACTTTTTTGATTTTTGTGCCATTTTTCCACTCACATCCACATCGGAAAAGAATTAAGCTGCTCTTCTGTAAGAGCTTTCTCCAACCAACCCATTTTCACCGGAACTTGATAAAGTCTTCCAGGTGCTAACCTCTTCCACATATGACGCATTCGGGGAACAATTACTTTCGCAACTCTTAACCCGATATCTGCACGAGTTTGATCTAACACCAGCATTTCCATGCCGTTTTTCTCAACGATTTTTTGACAAAGCTTGACATCTTCAAGTAAATCTTTATTTGCTATTTGTGGGTAATCGCTACTAACTTTAACTTTAGTTCTCTCATCTGGTACTAAATAAGTATGAAGAGCTATAGTTGCAGTTTTCCACCAGTCTACAGCTAAGATATCAGCAGATGGTGGATAGTTCGTACTTCCATCAGAAGAAGCAAATAAAACATTGGGTAAAATTTGGTTAACTTCCGTCAAAGCTCGACTAATAGCAATCTTGGCATCGAAGTGAGCGCCATAACCCAAAACAATATCTTCTACGGGATTATCGCTCCTTTTACTAATGGCTGCAAAAACTGGAATATTCAAATCGCTGGTAATATCTAAAATCCAAATTTCGCGATTAATAGTTTGATAATATTGCTTCAGCTCTTGAAAATAAGGTTCATCAAAACTATCTAAATCAACTTCGGGCAATTGCCGCCGATTGTACCACCACAAAGCAACAGCATCCCGCTCTACTAATTCCATAAATCCTTGCAGAATAGCTTCTTCAATAGTGTTACCTGCAGCACATCCATTGGAGTCAGCCCAACAATCGGGTTTATAGTTCGGTTGATAGCCATAATAACAGTAAGAGGAAGGCAGATACTTAAATTCCTGGTGAGTTAAACTCCAAATGGGAGTCCAGTCAATAACTCTTTCTTCATCAAAAGGTTCGGGGACTTTTTGAAACCAGCCTTGACATTCAATATTCCATTTTTCCCTATCCTGATATTGCTTTTGACTGAAGTTCATGCAAACATTAGGATGAATGGCTTTGTCTCCCATTTGTTGGTAACTAGCTTTTTGCTTAATCTCATCCCCTTGAAATACCCCAGAATATCGCTCGATAGCTTCGCAGAAACCGCTAGCCATAGCTTGAGAGTCAGTTCTACCTTTACCCGCGCTTCTTCCTCCCAAATTTTGACGCAAGCTAGCTAAATCGTCGAAAACACTGAGAAAATGATGTTTAGCAATGTAGTTATGAGTTAATCCATTGCCTGGAATTTTATTTAATTCTCGGACAATACCAGTAATAGGACTAATATGATGTTTGTATTTTCTTAGAGTTTCTTGTGGCGAACAAGAACGGTGTCCTCCATCTACTGTAAAGGTTTTCTCACACTTTCCTAAAACAACGGGTACAGGATTTTTAATTGCACCATTAGAATATATATCTGTCATCTGTCCGCAACTATAACATTGAGGACGTTTAGTAACTCGATGATTTTGAGTTTGCAGGTTAATAGTATCGTAAGTAATCAGATTATTTTCTAAGCGTTTATTCTCCCCTTGCACAACCCACTTAAATACCTCCGTGGCTGCTATTCCCAATGCAGTTTGTATCGTAGATGGCAAAAATCCAAAGGGAGGAGTCAAATTGCTAGAAATATCCTTCTTTCTTTGAATAAACGCTTCAACTGGTCTATTATCTCGCAAACGCTTAGCTAAACAATCCCAGCAACCAGTTTTCTTGGGATTAAATAAAGGTGCAATCCAAATTATGGTTCCCAATGGTTTTACCAACATCCAAGGGGATTGCGTTTTTAGTGCTTGCTGATTAAACTCCGATAGTTCGGGATTGAGGTAGTCGTCGGTTAAAACTACTGTTAAATCCCCAACTTCAGCTACTTGAATTTGCATAGATTCAAGCACAGCAATGAAATCTTCAGCAGTAACCGAACCGATACTTTTCACCGCTACTGTAGTCGATTGCAATCGTTGATGAGCTACCGTAGGACTAATATTGAGGTGATGGCAGAAGATTTCTAATTGTGATGGAAGAGAGTTATCCTGTTGAACAAGATAGCCCTTTTGCTCCATTTGCAGTAAAGCATATTGGGCTTGGACACTTACATTAAGAACTTTTTGAAAAAACGTTTTAGTTTTCTGAAAGGTTTTTTCGTCTGACAGTAATAATTGCTGAAGTGCGTCAATAATTTCGTCATTACTGCGATCGCCATCAATTAAAGCAGCTAAATCACAACAAAGGCGATCGCTCAACCAAGCAGTTTCTCTCTCAGAGAGGAAGAATAGTTTATCGGTATCTATACTTTCAACAGAGTAGCAAGGTTTAAACTGTGGTTTTTGGAGCATTATTTTAATTACTTATTTATAAAAATCAAAGTTAATGGCTACAAATTTATTGGAAAAGAATATTGTATTGATTTGTGATACTTGATATTATCTCCCGCCCGTGTGTTTCTCAATCTCATATAATTTGTACTAAAACTCATAGAAAAACTAATAAAAAAGATATTCAGAGAAATATGCGAGAGTATCTACGGTGGACAATGGTGCGATCGCAAGCTAAGTATTAAAAAAATAAAATGTTGTAACGACTAAGCTACGTAGGAGATGATGTATCAATCAAGTCTTGTAATTCCTTTTTCGTAAAAAACTGTCGATATAATTCACAACTTACAATCGCTTGATTATCTAAAAGTTTAATCAGTCCCATAGAAATTAACTTATGAACCACAATAGGATCTAAACGAATAGGTTCAGTAGCATTTAGAACGGTATTAAAAGCTAGTGCTAATTCAGGCTGTGTTTTCAATGTTGCCCAATGACGCTGCAAGTGATAAGAATAAATTCCCGTAGCACTTGTAGCAGTTTCTAGGAATTGGCACAGATTTATTCCCTTTTGACTAAGATGGTAAAGTGCTAGATTTACTAGTGCTGGATGTCCTCCAACCATTACCATTAATTGTCTGACTTCTTTCTCCAGAACCCAGTGGAGTCCGTAGTGTTGAGCCAATAATTGCACTTGGGCAGCACTGAAGGTGTCCAATTGAATCGGCAGCCCTATGTTGAAAGGAGACTGGTCGATGTCGAGAGGTACGTAAATCTCTGTAGAGTGAACAACGAGCAAGCGAAGCTTTTGCCAGATAGGTAGTCTTTTAGCCTCTTCGTACCAAGAACGCAACAAAGGTAAAAAATCTTTCGCAACTTTAGGATGCTCAAAAATATGGTTCATCTCATCTAATGCTAAGACGAGAGGAGATTCAATTAATTCTAGTAGATAGTCTTGGAAGTAGATGGTAGAACTAATTTTGCTACCCAAGTCTTCATCCCAATACTCATCAAGCATTGGTTTAAACTGAAGTTGATGAGCAATATTGGCACATAGCCAGCGTAGAAATTGATTTAAATCACTCAAAGTTTCCCGTTCAACTTGTTCTAGATTCAAGCTGACAGTCTGATAACCCAGGGACTTGGCATGGTCAACAATCCGATTAAGTAGAGAGGTTTTTCCCATTTCTCTGGGAGCTTTAATCCTTATTAGCGCTCCTGGTTTGCTGATTTCTTGATAAACTTGCTCCTCAATAGAATTGCGTTTGAGATAAAAGGGAGAGTTGAGAGGGACTGAACCACTAGGGTAGGAAAGCGGAGTATTCTGGTTAGTTTTGGGGGTAAATTCCATACTAAATTGCTTATCCCGCTTTGTCTGTGGATTTACTTGGGTGGTGGCATAAGATTCCAACAGCATCCGACAGTTTTTCTTGGTTACGCGCTGACCAAGTAATTTGGAAAGTCGTTGGTACAACTCCGGAGCAACGACATTAGTAAAATAGCCAGGACTATAACCTGCCTTAATCGCAATTTGGTTGTAAGTTTTATACTCCCAAACGCCATGAAGAATAAGAACTTCTGTGGAATTAAGGGGGTGGATTTGCCTATCAATTAGCTTGTGTTCAACAGTCTCAAGTATAAAATCAAGGTTCATAGAGATTACACACTGAATTTTTCATCTTTGATTGATTACTATTAAATACTGCTAATTCTATATAATTAACCGTGTCAATCCAAGGATCCTGCTTTATACCATTTTATTATTTGATGGATCATTTTCAGTATTTATTTGTGAATAAAGTTTATTTGTAACAGTTATCAAGATTTGACTCGAGATTATACCTGATCAAAAATAGAGGCTTTGATTATCAGCGTACTACTTCATCAGTTTCATACTCAAATCTGTTATTGTACCCATCTTTTTGCTAAATAATCTGTATTTTCATATACATTTTAAGATGCGCTTACCCTGCTTGGCTGACACTTCTTATAGACGCTTATTCAAGAAGAATATTAGCCATTTCTTAACATTTGACCCACCTTCTTATCGTAGCTGCATGATGGTGATAAGAGAATGCGTTCGTCGCTATGGACGTTTTCCTGCAACTATAGTTGTAGATAGAGGAAAAGAATTTGATTCAATTTATTTTGAAACATTGTTAGCAGCTTATTGTTGTACTAAAAAAACTCGACCAGCAGCCAACTTATGAAGAGTTTTTGGATGCAGTAAACAATCCAGACAGTTAACCGACAGTGCTTTCTTTGTCTAACTGCTAGCGATGCGCTTAATATTTCCACATACTGGTTTTGGTGGTGCAATCGCTTGAATGATGTATTTGAGTTTTGGTCGCGCGATCACTTAAATAGTGTGTATTTGGGTTTTGTTTGTGCGATCGCTTGAATGACGTATTTGAGTTTTGGTCGCGCGATCGCTTGAATATTTCCATTTACCAAAGTCAACTATAGATTTGAAGATATTTAACCCACATTCCGCACCCCAACTGTCACAGTGGTGTTTCCACTGAGTATTTTTTCTGTAATAAGAGTAAAAGGAGACTTATATAAGTAAATAGCTATGTTATTTACTTACCTTATATGAGATTCGCATTCTCAATAAGCAG
>JBCCDM010000014.1:0-28814 GCA_039030795.1 Cyanobacteria bacterium P01_A01_bin.84 | reverse complement strand
TAAGATATCTTTAAATAGATTAGGGAGCATCCTAATTTTTTGAATGTTATTGCGAGTAGAGCAAAGCGATCGCAAAATTTATAACTAACATCATTACTCCAACCTTTGGGAAGACTTCATCAACGCAATGACGGTTATCATCTCATTAAAAAATAAAAACTGGGATGCACCCAATAGATTAGGACTTACCTACTATACAAATTTGTTGTCTTATGTATTAACGTTTTGGCATTGTTTTAGACTTTGATAAATCATCCTTGTATAAATAGTGTTTGTCTAAAAAGTATCAGAGAATCAAGGTTAAATCCCTGAAGTCCATACCTCATATTTGATTTTACCTGTCAATGCGCAAGTCCTGTAGATGTTATTAATAACCATAATTCTGGTTAAAAGAATTTTTGAAATATCGTTACCAAAATATCATAGGTTTCCCCCCTTTTCTTCCTTAACAAAGGGGTTGAAAATTCCTTAATGAAGTGGTTAATTCAGGGAAAATAAAAAACATCCTACCTTTAAACTTCTATCACATAACTATTTTATAAAAGTTTAAACTTATCTTGAACTCACGCTAGATTCAGATTTGTATTTTTTTTTATAAATAAAATATTATAATAAAAATTCTCGGGAATTAGATATACATAATTTCAGATGATTATGAAAAAAAGTGCAAAACTCAAGCTTTACAATATCTAAAGCACTTCTCTCATATTATTTGCGATCGCTATATCTAATAAATAATTTTACTAAAGATTAATTAGACTCAATGCAAAAAAATGATTTTGCGATCATTACCCTTAGCTATGCTCCAGATTTTGAGAGATGTCGCTTACTATGTTGGAGTATCGAAAAATATGTTTCTGCCAATATTAAACATTATGTAATTGTAGATAGTAGAGACTTGTCACTTTTTCAACAATTACAAAGAAAAAGGACAGAAATTATTGCAGTAGAGTCAATACTTCCTTGGTGGATTCGACGCATACCTGTAGTTCAAAATGGCTGGTTCAGTTTAAAGAACGTTGTGCTTCGTAATTGGATTATTCAACAAATTGCAAAGTTAGCGATCGCGCAATATATTGATAGTGATGTTCTCATTTTTGTAGACTCAGATACATTTTTTGTACGTATTTTTGACGAGAAACGTTTATTTATTGGTAACAAGCTCAGACTTTTTCGAGAACCACCCTTTAATGAAGCAACTCATCTACGAGGACACGCAGAAGCAAATAAGTTACTCAATATAAATACTGATATTAAACTAGCTCCAGGATACATCGGTAATGTGATAACCTGGAAACGGGATAACGTTTTTAAGTTATACCAAGCAATTGAAAGTATCTCTGGGAAAGGATGGATTGAAACTGTTGTAAATTCACCTTATCTTTCTGAATATATTCTTTATGGAGTATTTGTTGATAAGTATTTAAAAGCAGATTCAGGACACTACTATGAAGAACAAAAAAACTGTCATGAATACTGGACTCCAAAACCATTATCTGACCAAGAGTTAAAAGATTTTTTTGGCACTATAGAATATCATCATGTAGCGGTCATGATATCAGCGAAAGCGGGCATCCCAGTTAATCGATATGAATATTTACTCAAGGGTACTGAGGATAATCTAGATGGAGGAATATCAGATCCTTATCACTATTTAAAACGATTGTAGTAAATTACCGTCCCCAGATTGTGCAATAATAAGCCGACTGCTCAGACTATAACCTCCAATTTGCCGTGAATGATAATATTGATGAACTGGCTCAAGCCCTACAACAGCCAGGAGATTTGAATTTTGAATTACCCGATCCCGAAGATGATAAAATACCAGAATCAGATTTTCTTAGCCAAGTAGATGTAGCATGGCAAATTTGTGACAAATTTGATTTACAAACTGATATTTGGCGAGGAAGAATACTAAGAGCAGTGCGCGATCGCGAAAAAATCGGCGGTGATGGTAGAGGTACTGGTTTCTTGCAATGGTTGAAAGAACGAGAAATCAGTAAAAGTCAAGCCTATAGCATGATTCAACTAGCAAATAGTGCAGATACTCTCTTAGAGGAGGGTAAATTAGAGGAACAGTCAATCAATAATTTTAGTAAGCGAGCATTTGTAGAAACCGCAAAAGCTTCACCAGAAGTACAGCAAATGGTCAGCGAAGCAGCCCAAAAAGGAGACAAAATTACCCGTCGAGAAGTCAAGCAGCTTTCAGAAGAATGGACAGCAATGTCTTCCGATCTATTACCAGAACCAGTCAAGCAAAAAGCAGCAGAAAATGTTCTTCCTGCAAGATATATTGCACCCCTGGTAAAAGAGATGGAAAAATTACCAGTAATTCACCAAAATGTGATTAAAGAGGAAATTTCTATCAATCCAGATTTGGATAACTTAAAACAAATCACATCGGAAGCAAGAAGTTTAGCCAAATATCTAAAATCTGCTGCTCAAGTCCAAGCATTAAATGTTAACGAAGTAGATATTGAAACTGCTTTGGAAGAAGCACAAAGAATAGGATGTTTGAGCATTGCTGCTGATTTAGTTAACCAAGCGTCACAATTAGAGCAAATGATTGCCAAGCTGTATATGACTTGGAAAAAAATTGGTAACTTATCAGATCGATTATACGTTGATACTGGGGCAAGTACGCCACAACTACGTTTCTTACTTGAATGTGTAGAACCATTAGGTAGCGAAGTTATGGAATTACAACTAGGTAGCGTCGGAGATAAAGTTATACGCTTGCAAATTCAGGAAACGAGTTAGTTATCAGTTGGTCAATGCTCCCACACAATTGATAAATCCAAAACAAACCCCGGTAATACATCTTCTTCGGATAAACTTGTATGGGTAAGTCCTAGGCAAGCATTTTTTTAGTCAGGAAAGTTTTTTGACAAATACTTTATAAAGTTAACTTGTCACCAACGCCCATTCCGTAACTTTGGATCATCTGCTCATTGACAAATATAATATTTATATTTCTTAATAAAGACGAGTTAATAATCAGGTTATGCGAGTAGTTTAACCTGAAGTTGAATAGTAATTGTTTCAATCATATTTTAAGCAGGTGTGGAGAAGCCAATGTTTTCTTTTTATTTAGCGACTGCGGCTTGGGGGATTTGTTCTATTATATGGGCAGAATTGATACGAGATTTGTATCATTTTTTAGCCCATGTATGGCAGCCATTGTATAAACAACACGTGTGGCATCATCGGGTTTTCCGTCAAGACTTAAGTGTTGTTAGCGATGAAATCTATTGTAAAGCTCAGTGGCACAATGATTTACCAGAATGCTTAGTGATGCTGGTCATGACTTTAGGACTCTGGTATTTTTGCTTTCTGTTTGCACCTGCGTATCATTGGGCATCTTTACTTGGGACAGCTTATACTTTATTGTTTTTAATTAGTTGTATTGCTCGTGGTAGTGGTAGTGAGTGGGCAAAAGATGCTACCGATTTAACCCATATGCCTGGTGCTTTTACAGAATCACCTGCACGCTGGCTGGTTAATCGTCCTTATCATTGGCGACATCATTTTGATGATGATAAAGCATATTATTGCGGTACTTTTACTTTCGTAGATAAATTTATGGGTACAGCGCTATCTTTGAAAGGGAAAAAAATTGCTGTCACAGGAGCTTCCGGAACTCTGGGAGGTTCTTTATTGAAAGAATTGCATTTAGCAGGAGCAAGAATTACAGCTCTGACTTCTAAACCCGATCCCATAAATTTAATAATCAATGGTGAAGAGATATCTGTTAAAACTATTACTTGGCAAGTTGGGGAAGAAGTAGAATTACTGGAATTATTTTATAAAATAGATATTCTTATCCTCAACCACGGTATCAATGTTCATAGCGATCGCACGCCGGAAGGTATATCTAAATCATACGAAGTAAACACCTTTTCTAGCTGGCGGTTAATGGAATTATTTTTAAGTACCGTTCGTACCAACAAAGATATTGCCACTAAAGAAGTATGGGTAAATACTTCCGAAGCAGAAGTTCTACCTGCTGTAAGTCCTTTGTATGAACTTTCAAAGCGTACTTTAGGGGATTTAGTGACATTACGTCGTTTAGATGCCCCCTGTGTAGTCAGGAAGTTAATCTTAGGACCCTTTAAAAGCAATCTTAACCCCATTGGTGTAATGTCAAGCGACGCGATCGCGAAGCAAATTGTAGCTTTGGCAAAACGGGATTTTCGCAATATTATTGTGACAATTAATCCTTTGACTTATGTACTTATACCTATAAAAGAATTTTTTAATTCGGTTTACTTTAGATTTTTTAGTCGCAAAGGGAATAAATCGGAAGTTGTGGAATTACCAAAAGTTAATGTTAAGCATTAAATATTGGGGAGATGAAACCTCTACTCAGCGCAGGCTCAAGCCTGGTTGAGCAAGTATTATCGCCGAACCGAGTGTCAATTCTTCAATTCTTAATCCCCGTAGTTGCTATTCCTCGGATAAACTGACGTTGACCAATTAGAAATAGTAAAACCACTGGAACTGTAGCAATTGTCACTGCTGCCATAAGTAATTGCCAGTTACTAGTAAACTGCTCTTGAAATTCTGATAAAGCCAGTTGTACTGTCCTTAACTCTGGACGAGTGGTAAACACCAAAGGCTTAAATAAATCATTCCATTCACCAATGAAGGTGAATAAAAATAAGGTAGCAAGAGCCGGACGGGTTAAAGGTAGCATTATCTGTAATAAAATTTGCAGCCTATTAGCACCATCAATAGCTGCTGCTTCTTCTAACTCTATAGGAATAGTTTGGAAAAATTGTCGCATCAAAAATATTCCGAAGCCATTAGCTGCCGTTGGTAATATTAATGCCCAGTATGTGTTAATAAAATGTCCCCATTTAAGTATTAAAAATATAGGAATAACTAATAACTGGAAGGGAATAACCAATGTTGCTAATATTACTAACAATATAGCTTCTCTACCTAAAAATTTTAATCTTGCTAGAGCATAACCAGCAAAAGCAGAGGTGACAATTTGTAAAGCAGTTACGGATAATGCAACTAAGGTAGAGTTCCAAAAAGCTAAAAGAAATTTTCCTCTTTCCCAAGCTTCCCGGTAATTAGCTAAAGACCACCCATTTATTGGTAAAAGTTGTGGTGTTGTTCCAGGAGTTGCTAAAGAAGTCAAAAAGACGATTATCAAGGGTAGTAAAACAATAAATGACCCCAGTGACAATACTGCTAGACTTAAAAAACTGGGATTATGGAGATGTTGATTGTTTTTTGACATTGGTGGTGAGTTAATATTTTTGGTTTTCACTACTAGAGCATCGACCCCTCCAACCGTTAATCTATAACATAGTGACTTGTTAAGTTAAATTAAAACACAACGATCTTTCCTACTCTTTCTGTAAGGAGTATTCAATTTTCCTACTATATCCTTTTATATTCAGGAGTGAATTGTAACTATGCAGCAGCTTGTAGCCCCATCTGAACTCGATTTTGAAAGCGATAAGTATAAGGATGCTTACAGTCGTATTAATGCGATTGTGATTGAAGGCGAGAAAGAAGCCTACGAAAATTACATAAAATTGGCTGAACTGTTGCCAGAAGACCAGGAAGATTTGTTACGTCTATCCAAAATGGAAAACCGTCATAAGAAAGGTTTTGAAGCTTGCGGACGTAACCTGAAAGTGACTCCTGACATGGATTTCGCCCAAAAGTTTTTTGCTCCCTTGCATAAAAACTTCCAGACTGCCGCAGCCGAAAATAAGATTGTGAGTTGCTTGTTAATTCAGTCTTTGATTATTGAATGTTTTGCGATCGCAGCTTACAACATTTATATTCCGGTAGCGGATCCCTTTGCCCGTAAAATCACGGAAAACGTAATTAAAGATGAATATAGTCATCTAAATTTTGGAGAAGTGTGGCTGCAAGCACACTTTGAAGAATCTAAAGATGAGCTAGAAGTCGCTAATCGCCAAAATCTACCCCTAGTCTGGAAAATGCTAAATGATGTAGCTGACGATGCTCAAGTATTAGCAATGGAAAAAGATGCTTTGGTAGAAGACTTTATGATTCAATACGGCGAAGCTTTAAGTAACATTGGTTTCAGTACTCGCGAAATCATGCGTTTATCTGCCTACGGATTGAAAGCAGTCTAAATGAACAGTGTCAAGTCAAATAATTATCTCTTATTTTCATGTCAATGCTTTTTATGGGGGAAAGATTTAACAATTTTTCTTTTCCCCTATTTTCCTAACTTCTATATAAGGCTGTGAAACAAAGAGATAGCTCAGCTAATTATTGTTCAGAAAAATTATTTTTCCCAATGTATAGCATTTGAAATAGCATTTGACATGACATTTAAAATATGTGTTTATAGCAAGAAATCGAAATTAGCTATGATTATGATTTATTCTTGCTGTTGAAATTATTTTACTTGGCACTCACCACACAAAACCTAAAATTGTTACCTTCTCAACTCCAGCCTTTACTAGGCATAAGCTTCAAAAAAAATAATATTAGTTCATGTTTGGTCTAATCGGACATCTTACCAGTTTGGAACACGCGCGCAGAGTCGCCCAAGACTTAGGCTACCCAGAGTATGCTGACCAAGGACTTGATTTTTGGTGTAGCGCTCCCCCCCAGATAGTTGACAACATTACCGTTACTAGCATTACAGGACAGAAAATAGAAGGGCGCTATGTAGAGTCTTGCTTTTTACCAGAAATGTTAGCTAGTCGTCGAATGAAGGCAGCAACTCGAAAAATTCTAAATGCAATGGCTCATGCTCAAAAGCATGGTATCAATATTACTGCTTTAGGAGGATTTTCCTCCATAATTTTTGAGAACTTCAAACTAGAGCAGTTTAGACAAGTTCGGAATATCAAACTTGAATTTGAACGCTTCACAACCGGAAATACTCACACAGCTTATATTCTTTGTCGGCAGGTAGAAGAAGCCTCAAAACCTTTGGGTATAGAGCTATCGAAAGCAACGGTTGCTGTATGTGGGGCTACTGGAGACATTGGTAGTGCAGTTTGTCGTTGGTTAGAGGCAAAAACCGACGTTAAAGAACTTTTGCTGATTGCTCGGAACCGTGATCGCTTAGAAGAATTAGAAAATAGTTTACAACGTGGAAAAATTACACCTTTAGAATCAGCACTTCCTCAAGCAGATATTATTGTCTGGGTTGCGAGTATGCCCAAAGGCTTAGAAATAGACCCAAAATCTTTAAAACAACCTTGTTTGTTAATTGATGGTGGTTATCCCAAAAATCTAGGAACCAAACTAAAACATCCCGGGATTTATGTATTAAATGGTGGTATTGTAGAACACTCTTTAGATATTGACTGGCAAATTATGAATATTGTCAACATGGATGTTCCGGCACGTCAATTATTTGCTTGTTTTGCTGAATCTATGTTATTAGAGTTCGAGAAGTTATATACTAACTTTTCTTGGGGAAGGAATCAGATTACCGTAGAGAAGATGGAGCAGATTGGTAAAGTATCGGTTAAGCATGGGTTTAGACCATTACTGGCATAGTCTGTTTTCTCAAAAATACAGAAGCCAAAAGCTAGAATAAGAAGATAGGGAAGATGGGAAATATCGGGATAATGAGAAACTTAAAAGCAGCACAGATGCAAAAATATCCTTTTAAATAGCGATTCATTAATTGCATCCCTAGGGAAAAATTCCCCAAATGGTATTTTAATCTCTGTGGGCTCCAACTCAATTATCTTCTAGAACCCCCAGCTTCCCAAAAACTGTCATCCTGGTAACTGGTAACTGAAAAATAATTTGGTAATCAGCAATTCATAATCATAATTTACAACATGGCTACTACTGAGCGGAAACCGCTACTGCTAGATTTTGAAAAACCCCTAGCAGAACTTGCGGAGCGAATCGAGCAAATTCGCGAACTTGCAGAAGAAAATGGCGTTGACGTTTCCACTCAAATACGTCAACTAGAATCACGTTCTATGCAATTACGCGAAGAAATTTTCAGTAGTTTATCACCGTCTCAACGCTTACAGGTAGCTCGTCATCCCCGTCGTCCCAGTACATTAGATTACATCCAATCTATTACTGATGAATGGATGGAATTACATGGCGATCGCGGTGGAAACGACGACCCAGCTTTAGTTTGTGGTTTGGCACGTTTGGATGGACAGCCTGTGGTCATGTTAGGTCATCAAAAAGGACGGGATACCAAAGATAATATTGCTCGTAACTTTGGTATGGCTTCCCCGGGGGGATACCGCAAAGCAATGCGAATCATGGAACACGCCAATAAATTTGCAATGCCCATTATTACATTTATTGATACTCCCGGTGCTTTACCTACCGTAATTGCCGAACAACAGGGGCAAGGGGAAGCGATCGCTTACAATTTAAGAGAAATGTTTCGCTTAGATGTTCCAATCATCTGTACCGTGATTGGAGAAGGCGGTTCTGGTGGTGCCCTAGGTATTGGTGTCGGTGATAGACTAATGATGTTTGAACATTCAGTTTACACTGTCGCGACTCCAGAAGCCTGCGCTGCCATCCTGTGGAAAGATTCCAGCAAAGCCCCCCAAGCAACCGTTGCCTTAAAAATTATTTCCCATGACCTAAAAAAATTGGGCATTGTTGACCAAATTTTAACAGAACCAGTCGGTGGGGCTCATTCTAATCCCCTAGAAGCTGCTCAAGCTCTTAAATCCGCACTTTTGGAAAATCTCGAAATACTCAACCGTCTAAATCCTGAAGAAAGACGTCAAATGCGCTACGAAAAATTCCGTAAAATTGGTATTTTCACTGAGAATATCCATTAACTGTTACCCATTATAAATTACCAATTTACACTGCTAATTCTAAGAGACAATTTCGGAAAATATTTATTAAGAAAGCAGCAATGCTATAATTGCCTATGGCACGTAAAGATTTTTAACAATCGTTGTGTCATAGGCTTTTAAATTCTAAACTAATCAACTCATTTGATGAAAGACCGGAGTAAAGTAAGAATATCCCAAGTTAGGGGAAGGCGGATGATTGTCCATCAAAACTTCTTCGTGTCCTAGAACATAGTTGGTAGTTGATGCCTCATATAGGCAAATTAAAATAGCAATTAATTTAAGAGGAATTAATCAGATTTTCAGTAGCGTTTAATCTATCATTACCCAAATCAATCTAAGAATTGGGTATTGATGCTATCTGAACAACAAAAATATTGGAAGAAAGCATGATTGTTGAGGAAAAAAAACGCGCCCTAATTACTGGGGCTAGTAGTGGTATTGGAAAAGCGACTGCTTTAGCATTTGCTTCATCAGGAATTGACGTTGCTTTAGTCAGTCGCAAAGCTGACAAGCTAGCAGGCGTTGCTGCTGCTGCTATAGAAGCAGGAGTAGAAGCAAAAACTTATGCAGTAGATTTATCCCATGTATCTGAAGTTGAATCTAAAATCAGGGAAATTATCAGTGATTTTGGCGACATTGATATTCTGGTTAATAATGCTGGCATAGGCTATACAGGCTCTTTGAGCGAAACGCCTTTATCAGATTGGCAGCAAGTAATAGACTTAAATGTTACTAGTCTTTTTCAGTGTATCATAGGTGCATTACCAACAATGCGCGCCCGTTCTTCCACCTCTACCATAATTAATATTGCTTCAATTGCAGGTAAACAAGGATTTGCTAATTGGGGTGCATATTGTGTCAGCAAAGCTGGTGTCATAGCCCTTTCTCAATCCTTAGCACAGGAAGAAAGGGCTAATGGTATTAGAGTTACTGTCATTTGTCCCGGTGCTGTGAACACTGAAATTTGGGATACAACAACTGTTAATGCTGATTTCGATCGTTCAAAAATGCTAACTCCAGAAGATGTTGCTCAGTCAATTCTTCATGCTGTATTGCTAAGTGAGCAAGCGGTGATTGATGAATTGACACTTATGCCTAGTGCTGGTGTTTTATAATTTAAGCCTAATCTTAAGTAACGTGAAGCATATTGACCACAGGAAGCTGGGATATTCTTAGGTTTTAAGCATTAGCTATTAGCTAAAAGCTAAAAGCCAATGGCTAAAAGCTAAAAAAGTCGCCCTTGTTGGGTAATTTTGACTCACTCTGTTCATTGCAGATATTTTCAACAAAATCATTATCATGACTATTGCTCGTTCCAACGGTTCTAACGGTTCCAAGTCTCCTCTTATACAAGATTTACAAGATACTATCAGTAGCAGACCAAATCGAGAAATAAATAATCAACAAGATTCAAATTCTTTTCATTCTGTTGACACAGAGCTTGAGAATATGAAAGATGCCGTCCGGAATATATTAGTAGGTGTCGGAGAAGATCCAGAGAGAGAAGGACTCTTAAAAACACCAAAACGTGTGGCAGAAGCCATGAGATTTTTGACTAGCGGTTATCAACAGTCTTTAGAAGAGCTTGTGAATGGAGCGATCTTTAACGAAGGTCATAATGAAATGGTGTTGGTACGAGACATTGACTTTTTTAGCCTGTGCGAACATCATAT
The DNA here is from genome assembly GCA_039030795.1 of Cyanobacteria bacterium P01_A01_bin.84. Taxonomy (GTDB): domain Bacteria; phylum Cyanobacteriota; class Cyanobacteriia; order Cyanobacteriales; family Nostocaceae; genus JBCCDM01. Next base: position 18,337 of record JBCCDM010000014.1, on the reverse strand, counting down.
GCTTCCATTTATGGGTAAAGCCCATGTGGCTTATATTCCAAATCAAAAAGTAGTAGGTTTAAGTAAACTTGCTCGTATAGTTGAAATGTACTCTCGTCGGTTACAAGTACAAGAACGTTTGACTCGTCAAGTAGCTGAAGCTGTTCAATCTATTCTAGAACCCCGGGGAGTTGCAATAGTTATGGAAGCATCTCATATGTGTATGGCAATGAGAGGTGTGCAAAAACCTGGTTCTTGGACAGTTACTAGCGCCATGTTAGGAGTGTTTGAAGAAGAACACAAAACCCGGGAAGAATTCTTCAACTTAATTCGTCATCAGCCTGCTTTTTCTTGATAAGTCATCTGCAAAGCGGGTAAAGGTTTAGCAGTATTTAGTAGTGTCAGTCAACTTCAGTATCCAAATCCCTATATCATACTATTTCTAGTTAGGAACTGGAAATTATCCCGGCAGTTCTACCACCTTCCACAGAAGGCAGCGAGAGGGACAGAGGAAAGCAGCCGGTAAGCATCCCAATTATCGTAGCTCCAGGCTACGATAATTTCCCACCCACCTTCGTGGTCTTTGTTCGTATAGCCCTACCTCCGAAAGGTACAGCTGTATTTTTGAAAAACCAAAATAAGTTAGGACTTACGCACTCGTGACGAAAAACAAGGCTTTGCGATTGCTTTCCTACGGTCGCAATGACGGAATTTCATTGTTGCGTAAGTCCTGTAAGTGACGTCAGTTTGGGTTAAAGTTTAATGGGGGCGCAAACCTTGCGCCCCGATGATTAGTAAAATAGTTTTCCGTAAAGCACCTAAAAACTATGGGAACACCCAATATAGCCAAATAATGCTACATTCATATGCTTAGATGGGTGTTGCGATCATTTTCATTTGGGCAGGTGCAGCAACAGTTAAGCCACGACGTACCGGATATACTGGCTTTTTGTTGGGTCTTAATACTTGATATTTTGACAAAATAGTAAACAAAGCAATTTTCATCTCATATTGAGCAAAAGCCATACCAATACAGCGCCGATTTCCACCCCCAAAAGGTAGAAACTCATAGGGAGAAAATTGTCTTTCTAAAAAACGTTCTGGTTGAAATTCCTTGGAGTTAGGATATATCTCTTCCCGATGATGTGCCATATAAATACTAGGAATGATTGCAGTTTGGGCAGGTAACTGATAACCCATAACTTCCATAGGTGAATTTAATATTCGTACAAATCCAGTCATTACTACAGGATAAATTCTTAATGTTTCTTGGCAAACTGCGCTTAAGTAAGTTAATTTGGCGACTTCAGTAAATTCTACATCTCCACCGAAATATCCATTTAGACTATGAAATTCCCGAAGTAATTTTTCCCTCACCTCGGGTAAATAATCAATCCAGTAGAAAGCCCAAGTTAAAACAGAAGCAGTAGTTTCATGTCCGGCTACCAGTAATGTCATCAACTCGTCATGTAACTCTTCATCTGACATTGCTTCACCATTTTCATCTCGTGCAGCCATCATTAAACTGAGAATGTCTTCACGATGATGATTTGTTTCTGTTTTTCTTTCGGCAATTAAAGCATAAATTAACTCATCTACCTGTTGCAATTGACGCTTCATATGTCCCCAAGGACTTAAACCATTAAGTTCTTTTTGCAACACCCGAAAAAATAAAGCCGCAGAGAGTAGAGGTGAGTTGATTGACTCCAAAACAGAATTCAATAACTTTCGTAACTTCTCAAATCTTTCCCCTCGATCCAAACCAAACACAACTTGTAAAATTGCACGTAAAGCAATTTCTTGCATCGACTCCCGAATAATAAAAGGTTTACCAACTTCCCATTCATCAATCACTTCTTCTACAATCTTATGGATAGTTTCCCCATAAGCCCGCATTCGTTCTCCATGGAAAGGAGGTGCTAACAACTGACGTTGACGACGGTGGGGTTTTCCATCTAAAAGAATCAAAGAGCGATCGCCTAATAAAAATTGCAAAATTTTGTTTCCACCACCCACCTTGAAACATTCTGGTTCTGCCGTAAAAATCTGTTCTAGTGCTTGTGGGTGACTAACGTAAACTCCAGCAAACTGACGTTTTTTATTCCAAATCGTAAAAGTCTCACCGTAAGTCTTGGTAAAATCTTCTACATACTTTATTGGCTGAAAGATAAACTTCAAGCGTCTTAGAAAAATAGATGTCTTAGCCGGATCTGGACCATCAGGGAAAACCTTGTCTGTCATGATCAAATCTATCAAAATCTAAATAATTGCTTTTTTATTGTGACAATTTTTTATTTAAATTATTAATTTTGTATCCCTTTACTTGTAGTGCGATCGCTCCATATATTGAAACATTGAAACTTTTGAACTATCCCATTAGAAAGTATCGCTTAACCCCATAACGCGATATATTCACATCATAGAGCTTCGGAACTTATCGCGGTGCCTAAAGTAATTGCAATTCTCAATGGTAAGGGAGGAGTTGGTAAAACAACTACCGCCATTAATTTAGCTGCAACTTTCGCTGAAAAAAAGAAAGTGTTGCTTGTAGATGCAGACCCTCAAGGTTCTTCTAGTTGGTGGTTTGGACAGGGTAAAAAAGATATGGGATTTGATTTATCCTCAGAGATAAATCCTCAACTATTAGATAGTTTGCGTAAAATAAAAGGGTACGATTTAGTAGTAGTTGATACTCCTCCAGCGTTGCAGTCTGATGCATTAGCAGCAGTAGTAAAAAGTGCAGACTATTTAGTTTTGCCTACACCCCCAGCACCAATGGATTTAACTGTTCTTATTGAAACAGTTAAAGAAGCTGTTACGCCTGCTAAAACCCCTCATCGGGTACTATTAACTAAAGTAGATACGCGAAGTTTAAGGGAAGCACTAGAAGCACAAAATACTCTAATGGAGCTAGGAATTCCTGCCTGTCATGCTTTTATCCGTATTTACAAAGCTCATGAGCGTGCAGCGCTTGAAGGTGTCGCAATTACTCAGTGGCGTGGTAAGAATGCTAAAGAAGCAGAATCTGACTATCGTCGCGTTGCAAATGAATTACAGCGTGATTGGAGAAAATAAATGCCCCGCAAAAGACTTTCTGATTTACTAGAAGAAGAAGCTAAAAAAGATATAAATCATAAAAATACAAATCAAACCGAATCTGTGATAGACGTGCAAGCAACTTCCGTTCAGGATGCTGTGGATGAAGAAAATACTCAAGAAGAATCCTCATCTGCTAAAACTAAAGCTAAGCCAAATAATCCCACTAAAGCAGATTTAGAGGCTCAGGTAAAAGAACTAGAACAGTCTTTGGAGAAAGCTAGTAAAATAGAAGACCATCTCCAACAAAAACTTGATAATTTGCAAGTATCTCTATCTGAGAAAGACGAACTATTGACACAATTAAAATCTCAACTTGAGCCTTTACAAGAATTAGGTAATCTAGAAACTACAATCAAAGAATTGAAAAAAGATTTATTGGTCGCAAGTCAGCATGGAGAAGATTTGCAGCATAGCATTGAAAGTTTACAATCAAATTTATCAGATAAAGATACTTTGATAACGAACTTAAAAAAAGAACTCAACGAAGCTAAGCAAGATGCTGTTAAGTTAGCACAGTCTAATTCTGAAATGACAGAAGAGATTAATCAACTCAAGCAAAGCAAGCAGTTAAAACAAATTCCTCCAAAAACCCCAAACCCACAAAGTTCAAGTATAAGACCAGCAAGAGATTATAGAAAATCTTACCGTAACTTAGATAAGCTTCCTGTGAAGCCATCTACAGAACCAAATCAAAGTTCTTCTCAGATGTGGTTGCTTGATTAAGATATTTTCAAAGCTTCTTAATTCAGAATAAGGGAATATAAAAAATTAGATATCCAACTATCAAACAGCTTAGATCGGAATAATTCATATCTTACCCCGATTTAAATTAGTTAGATAATTGGAATCTTTTTATTTGGATCGGATGGTTTCATTTGCTGGAGATATTCTTATCGTTGGGTATCATAAAATGCATATTTTGAGAGAACATCCCAATTTTACAAAAAGCCCGCAGGAGCCAGACCCACCTAGGGCTAAAATAATTATTAGCTATTTTTAATAAAACTCTTAATAAAACTTAGCGATATAAGTAAGCTATTTTTTCATAAGCACTTGACTTAGTACCACTTAATTAACAAAACCAATTTAAAATAACCCATTATTTATTGTAGAGTGCAAAGATAAGCTATGATATATTCCTAATATTTTTTGGCTGGAGTAAGCTCTGTGGCTTCACAAGATTATAAGTGATGACTTGTCAATAACTTATGAAAATTTCTACGACTGTACACTTCACTTGACTGTAAATATAATTTTCCCTATTTCATTTATGTACAATTTTTTGCCTACTGCTTACATTCAAAATAAATTTTTACCTTTTGCTGATGCGCACTTATCTATTGCGACTCATGCTTTACACTATGGAACGGGTGCTTTTGGGGGGATGCGTGGTATTCCAAATCCTGAAAACGATCGAGAGATATTATTATTCAGATTAGACCGTCATTGTCATAGACTAAGTCAAAGTGCTAAATTTTTACGGTATGAATTAAGTCCGGAAAAAATTCAAGAGACTATAATTAATTTCGTTAAAAAAAATCAACCAACTATTTCTTTTTATATTCGTCCTTTTATTTACACTTCCGATTTAGGCATCTCTCCGAGAGTACATAATCTAGAGAAAGATTTTGCAATCTATGGATTAGAGTTGGGAGATTATTTGTCCCCCGATGGTGTTAGCTGTCGGATTAGTTCTTGGCAAAGACAAGAGGATGCTAGTTTCCCATTAAGGGGTAAAATATGCGGAGCGTATATTACTTCCTCACTTGCGAAAACTGAAGCTATTGAATCTGGTTTTGATGAAGCTATTTTGATGAATGCTCAGGGGAAAGTTAGTGAAGCTTCTGGGATGAATATATTTGTTGTCAGAAATGGTCAAATTATTACTCCTGGTTTTGACCAAGATATTTTGGAAGGTATTACTAGAGATAGTATTATGACTATAGCTGGAGATATGGGTATTAAGGTTATAGAAAGACCTGTGGATAAGTCAGAGTTACTGATAGCTGATGAGGTATTTCTGAGCGGGACTGCTGCGAAAATTGTTCCTGTAAATAGGGTTGAATGTTATAAACTACCTGAGAGTAAACCTATTACAGAAAAATTGAGAGCGAAATTAATTGCTATTACAGAAAATCGAGAACCTGCATATAAAGATTGGGTTTTTTCTGTTTCTTTGAATTGAGAATAGAGTTGCAATTTGGGAATATTAGATAGACAAATAGAGACGTAGCAGTGCTACGTCCATCATTATTATTCATGAATATCTGTTACTTTTCCTCGAAAAACAATATATTGATAGAGATTATATGCCATCATAATTGGTATCAAAAATCCAATAAATATTAGCATGAATACTAGAGAACTAGGAGCAGCAGCAGCTTCATAGATAGTAATTTGAGTGGGAATTATATAAGGAAATACTACTAGACCTAAACCAAGAAAACTGATTAGAAATAAAAGAATTGTCCAAATAAAAGGCTGTCTTTCCTGCTTTTTATTGAGACTGCTTAAGAGTTGCCAAATTAGGATGACTCCTAATATAGGAATGGCTGCAAAGATATAAATTAAAGGTTGAGTGAATAAACGGACTCTAGCGTGTTCATAAAATATAGGAGCGATCGCTGTAATAAAAACTGCTCCTATTAAGGTTGTCCAAGCTGCAAGTTTAGCTGTTTTGTAGTGGATTTCCTGCAATTCTCCTGATGTTTTCCAAATTAGGTAGGTCGAACCAATAAGTACATAGCCTTGAATTAGAGTAAGTGCGACTACTATTGAAGGAAGAGTAAACCAGTCCCATGTAGAACCAATAAAATAACCAGAATCGTCTACTTTTATACCAGATAAAACGGCACCCAAAGCAAAACCCTGACCGAGTGCAGCAGTGAAGCTACCTATACCAAAGGCTAAATTCCAGAATAATTTACGATTGGAATGCTCCCGAAATTCAAAGGCTACAGCCCGGAAGATTAACCCGAAAATCATGATGAATATGGGTATATATAGGGCATTGAGGATAGTCGCGTAACCCAGTGGAAAAGCTCCAAATAGTCCACCTCCCATGACCACTAACCAGGTTTCGTTTGCATCCCAAACATTACCTAAACTAGTCATTAAGATTCCTCTACGTTCTTCTGTAGTCGCTGTTAGAGATAAAATTCCTACCCCTAAATCAAAACCATCTAACATTACGTAAAGGAACAAAAATAGAGCTAAAATTCCAAACCATACCTGTGGCAAAAAATACTCTAGCGTATCCATATAATCTCCTAATTATGAGTTTACTGTTGAGCTTCCACAGGGCGTTTATTAGGGACAAATTCTGCTGGATTCATATCTAAATCTTCAACATTTTCAATCCCTGGTATAGGTAAATCAAAGTTTGGTCCTTTGTGAATAATCCGACTACCGAAATACAGCGCGCAGATAAATAAAACTGTGTATGCGATCGCAAAAGCACTTAAAGAGGTGACAACGTTAGTTACAGGTAAATTAGAAGCAGCATCAGTGGTACGAATTAACCCATATACAGTCCAAGGTTGTCGTCCTACTTCCCGGACGAGCCAGCCAGCTTCTACGGCAATGTAACCCAAAGGAGCAGCAAAAATCCATGCCAGCATTAACCAGGATTGTTGAGTGATATTTTCATCTGAGAGTTTACCGCGTAACCATTGGATGACACTAATTAACATCAACCCAATAAAGAAAAAGCCGATACCAGCCATGATGCGAAAAGAATAGAAAATTAATCCGATCATCGGTGGTCTATCTTCAGGTTTCCACTCTTTTAAACCTAAAAATGGTTCCCTGAGCTTGTCCTTAAATTCGAGGACATAACCTAGACCGTGGGGAACATTAAACTCAAAGCTATTTTTTTCTCCCTCTTTACTAGGCAAAGCTAAAATACTCCAGGGTGCAGACTCTCCAGCAGCGACGCTTTCCCAACGAGACTCGATAGCTGCGAGTTTAGAAGGTTGGTTGTGATAAACTTGTTCTGCACTGATATGTCCAACCGCAACTTGTAATGGTGCGATCACAATAGTTGCAGCTAAAACAATTTTTAGGGATTTAGAAAAAAATGCTTGATGTCTTTTATTGAGAATATACCAAGCACTAATACCACCAATTACAAACAGCGAAGTCTCTAAAGTGGCAAAAAACATATGAGAAACACTTGCTGCCATTGAAGGATTAAAAATTGCTTGAAAATAATCTTTGACTATAAATTTACCATCAACAAAGTCTCCACCCACAGGGGTTTGCATCCAAGAATTAGCACTGAGTATCCAAAAGGTAGATAGGTTAGCACCAAAAGCAACCATAATTGTGGCAATGTAATGCATAATTGGTGGAACTCGCTTCCAACCAAACAACATAATACCCAAAAAACCAGCTTCGAGCATGAAAGCCATTGAACCTTCAAACCCCAAAATGCTACCAAAAAAATTACCAACAGCAATAGAAAATGGTGCCCAATTAGTCCCAAACTGGAATTCCATTGGTAAACCGGAAGCTACACCTATACCAAAATTAAGAAGGTATAATTTTGACCAAAAGCGGGCATGGTAGTAGTAATCAGGATTACGAGTTCTTAACCACAAGCCTTCGACAATAACTAAATATATTCCCATGCCGGTAGTAAGTACGGGCCAAAGCATATGAAATATACTGGTGAGGGCAAACTGCATCCGCGATAATACTACCGTGTCAGAGAAAAACTCCATAATCCCGTCTCTTTAGTTTTTCATGAATGGTTATTCATGAATATGTTAACTTTTTTGTATAAATTCGGTGAGGGATTGTCCTATGTTTAATTTTAGGACTTACGCGATTGTCACAAGAATCGGATGGGTGTGACACCAAAAGCCTTATTATTACGTTAAAAATCAGTCATAGTGTCACGTGCCCTTACAAAAAAAATATGCCTTTTTGCTAAGTCCTCAATTTATTTTGTACGAGTTCTTATAATTCTATAGTTAACTCACATTCAATATTTTTTGTGAATGGGTAAGTCCTAAATACTACCTTCTAGGTTTATATCTTTCTCGTTGTAAAGAAACTACTTCCGCTTCATTACTTTCTCGTGCAACTCTAATTAGTAAACCCGCAGCTAATAAACTTGCAACCATTGAATTACCCCCATAGCTAAATAAGGGTAGAGGTAAACCAGTTGTTGGTAAAGCTCCGGTGGTAACACCAATATGCAGCAATGATTGTCCTACCATTAAAACTGTCATACCAATCGCTACTAAGCGACAAATAATATTTTGAGATTTGATGGCGACAATTAAACCTAAAGTTGCATAGATCGCTAACATTAACATTAGGGTCATACAACCAACAAAGCCGAATTCTTCTGCAAATACGGAAAATATAAAGTCTGTATCTTGAATTGGAAGATAAAATAATTTCTGTTGGGAAAGTCCAAAACCAGTACCCCAGGTTTCACCAGAACCGATAGCGAGTAGACTTTGTACAAGCTGATAACCATCTCCTGTTCTGTCAGCCCATGGATTCAGAAATGACATTACCCGCTTGCGTTGGTAAGTTCTAAAGCTAATACTTAATACTGCTAAAAATATACCTGATAGGGCAGTTGCACCTAGTTGTTTATAAGGAAGTCCGGCAGATAAAGCGACAAACCAAATGGTCATACCGCATAAAGAAGCCGTACTTAAGTTTGGTTGTGCTAAAATCCCTAAGACTATCAAACAGAATACGACTAACCAACTAAGACGAGTTCCCCAACTAAATTTATTCCAGTTACCGAAGAGTCGGGCACTTTGCAGAACTAAAAAAGGTTTAATTAATTCTGATGGTTGAATAGGGATAGGACCTGCTAATCTTCTTGCTGCACCTAAATCTCTTTGCCCTAATCCCGGAACGAGTGTCATGAATATTAATACTAGTAAAAAGATAATAAACCAGTGAGAGTAGCTGGTAAACTTACGTATGGGGATATTAACAATAATATTAAAGCCAACTAAACCGACCGCCACCCACATTAGTTGACGTTTGAAATAAAAGAATCCGTCACTTTCCCGTACACCAGCGACAGGGAAAGAAGCAGAAAATAACACTACTAAACCGATAAATAGCCAAATTAGGGTTAACCAACGCAGTAAGCGAGCTTCTAGCGCCCAATTGTTAACAGAACTATCAAATAATGGAATAAAACGGATTAGACGATTCACTTTATTTTATGATTGGGTGATTGGTTGTTGGGTTTTAGAAAAAGGATAAGGAAACTTTCCTTAAAGGGAAAGACTAGATGTATCTCGGTTCTTTGAGAAGTGAAAAGTCAGGTCAGCACAAATATATGAAACTATGTAACAGAATGTAAAATAAACAAAAGTATTGCAATTACCTCGTTTCACTAGGTTAAATAAAGTAATGACATACCTTTAAGTTTTTATGCCGACTTATATTGTATTCTTTTTTTATTTTTTGTTTTTTTCCCTTTAACCGATAAGTATTGAGATGAAAAAATATTATAGATATGAACCATACCTTTAGTGTTGAAGTGTAAAACGCAAATTATTACACTTACGATTGCATCTACTATCACACTAAAAATTGTTTTTGAATGTGATTGAAAGCTTCTAATGCACCATTTTTATAATGTGGGATAGATTTCTTTAGATTGGGACTATGATTTTTCTTGGTTTCGATTTGTTTTAATAGCACTTTCACTTGTGCGATCGCTCGGCTGATGTCTTCTGGAGATATGACACTGGGAATATGGTTAACTATGTAATTTTGAGGGTTTTTTGCAGCTCGTTCATTCTGGAGGTCATAAACTCGCTCAAAAGCGATCGCAATCAGAGGTACGTTTACAGCAGCACATTCATAAACTGTGTTATATCCACCACCACCAATGACAATATCAGCTGCTGCAATACATTCTATTCCCGGATGATGGGATATCCATAGGGATGAACAACATCCAATAGGAAGAGTTGCTGCTAAAATTCTTACTGCACATTCAGGAAATACTTGATGTAATTTTTGGGTCAATTCACTAAAGAAAGATAACTCTGATAATTTACCTCCAGCACATACCAAAATAGTTGTTACCGAAGCATCGACTTTAAGAATATTTTTCGGCGTTGCGATTATACTCTCTAATTCCCAATAATGTCGAATTAACCATGGATGGGTATGTTTGACTTTTGATAAATCGCTAAGGGGTAAATTGTTTCCTTCCCCTGGTATGATTATTCCGTCGTAATGCTTAGTAACAAAATTTCTGAGATTTTTAGCTGCAACATAACGGGGATTGATATCTCGATGTATCAGTATTTTAGGAATATTCTGGATAGTCGGTAATATATCCGCTAATTCTCCCCCCAAACCTCTGGGGAAAGTATCCACAATTAAGCATTTATATTCAGAGCTTGTTTGAAAATCTTGAATAATAATATCTCGTACTAATTGGTAAGTTTCTTGAAAATTTTGATGCTGTGGAATTCGCTTTAGGTAACAACCTTCTGTATTTACTAGATGTGAATAAGGACTGCTGGTAATAATTATTACTTTCCCTTTTTTTGCAATAACTCTTCCCAAAGACAAGGCACGATTGAGATGTCCCCAACCACTACCCAAAGCGTAAATTAAACACCTCACTCGCTTTACTCAAATTCAAAATTTAAAATTTAAAATTCCGCTACTTTCGTTCATGGATAAATAAATTTTTAGTTTTTGGTTGTTAGCTTTTAGCTTGTAACATCTCCAAAAGACGACTGTATTATCTAATTTATTACCCATTACCGATTACCAATTCTCAACTTACATCAAAATTAACTTCAAACTCTCTATCTTCTTCCGATGTAAAACTTTCTGCATCAGCTTCAGTAAAATCTACATTACCACTTTGGGGGTCGTAAGAATATTTGTGACGTTCTCGATAGTAGGTATGACCCCAGTAACCAGAGCTATAATCGCCATAATTTTCGTAATAAGCATAGTCATATTCATAGACTGCATCCGTATGATTTATGTCGCTACAGTAATCACAACCAGTTCTATCTGTGCGATCGCAACGACGTTTAACTAAAAAACCTACCATGCGATTGCATCGTGTAACTCCCTTATCATCGCTTCTAAATTTTAGCTCTGGGTCTTGTTCTAATTTTTCTGGTAGGTTAGATGATAGGTTAGATGAATTGACAAAATTTACAGTAATTTCACAAGCGCTGATATTTATGCGATCGCCATCTTCTAGTTTTTTACCTGATATATTCCCGTCACCAATTCTATGGTTAACACTCACACCACTTAGAACATATTGATTGGTTGCTACTAACTGACCATTTTGCCAATCAATCAAAAAATGATAATCTGCAATCAAATCATCATCTATCGTCATCCTTGCTACTCTTTTACCATTAATCTCTTTTGGCATCCGAGAAAAATCCCTACCAATAGCAATAGGTGTTTCCACAACTGGTGTTTTAACCTGACCTGTATTTGGGTCTTCCCAAGTTAACCTTACTTGCACACCCTTAACCTCCACTTTTTATACCAACGAATACGTCAAATATAACAATTTAATAGATTCTTCAGCTTGAGTGTTGATGATTTCAGAATTTCGGAAATTTATTTTGTTAACTTCTTTGCTAAATTTAAAATCTGATACAAACTTAAAAACATCATGATTATTGCTTGATATATTTTCTCTGGATTGGTTGACAAGTGCGGGGATAATCTAACCACCCAAATTAAAGATTTATTTGTTAGTTTAATTTTTTTCGTCTGACAATCCGCAGGTACCTTTAAGGCTTTAATTAATTCATCTTTGAGAACTTGTATTGCTCCATAACGTTTTTGAGGATATCTGCATATTAAACTTAGTTCTAAACCTAGATTTTTATCTTTAGATTTACTTTTAATTTTTCCACTTCTACTTCGTTTAGTACCGTATGCTGTTTTGGATAACTCCGCAACAGTTAAGTAAAAGTTAGTTTTATCTACAAAAGTTCCTCTTACTGATAACCATTCATTTCTATAGTTATAAATTTTCCATCCAGCTTTTCTGGGATGATTGGTTGTGCTTAATTTATGAGATGCATCTTTATGAGATTTGTAAGAAACTTTTAAATCTATGATTGATTCTTCATCAATATCTCTATTTAATAATTCTATTATTTTTTCAGATACTTGAGTTCTGTATTCGTGTTTAGAAATTTTCTTATATGTGTTTGCTTTGGTTTTCGAGAAGATAAAACCTATCAGGCTACCGACAGGAATTAAAATGAGTAAAAATAAAATCAATTGATATATAACTTTAAAAGTTTGATTGGGTTGCCAAAACGTTAAGATAAATACATATAAAATAATAGATGAGAAGCAGGATAATATCAAGACATTACCAATTTTATTATATCTACTTTTAGATATGGAGGTATTTTCTAGCCAATTTGATAAATCTCTTCTAATCAATCCCATTTGCTTGCGACCATAAAAAACTAACGGTTCTTGGTGATTATTTTTTGCTACATTCATAATAATACTTAAACAAAGTTACAATAATTTATCTATCTCATCAGACAGAAAAATATTATGAGTTAATTCAAATAAAATAACTTAGGCATGAACAATCTAGCAAATATGATGTTGTTCTGAATAAGAATTATGAGTTACGTAAACCATCTGTGTGATTGCGAAGAAAACTTAGTATAAGGGAGTAACCACAGAGTCTATAAATTACTGTTTTACGAGGGTTCGATTTTTATCCACAAGCCTATCTTAATTACCATGTAAAGGTTTAAGGCTTATCCCTAAGCCTATCTGATGAGGAAAGTACTTTCCTTGTACTTGAGTTCTAAAAAATTAGATTCTATATTCTAGAATAAACAAAAAAAGTAAAAAATTATACTTTATTTCCTAAGTAAATAGAAACTAAAAAGAGCTTCGATATAGATTAAAAATTCAATCTATAAAAGAAAATGTATTTAGAAAACATAGCCTATATTTCCTTTGATGTGTTCCCATCTCAGAAAGGTGCTGCTACTCATATTGCTGCATTTTCTCAAAGTTTAGCCCAAGCATTTGGTAAAATATATTTAGTAACGGTTTCTTCTGAAAATATTATTACCGAAAGTAGTTATAAAATTCCCTCCATAATACATATACAACTGCCTGCAATTGGTGAAACATTAATTCACAGAATTTTATATTTTCGTCGTCATTTAATGGAATGGTTAAAAGATAAAAGATTTGCAAGCATACATATCCGTTCTGCTTTTGAAGGTTTTCCGATAGTTTTAAATAAACATAAGTATTGTAAAAAATTAATCTTTGAAGTTAATGGTTTACCTTCTATAGAATTAAAGTATAGATATCCAGCTGTAGCTGATGATAAAGAGCTTTTACATAAGCTGTATTTTCAAGAACAAATTTGTTTAAAAACATCTGACTTAATCATTACTCCCTCCCCAGTAACCTCAGAATATTTACAAACTAGAGATATTCCAGAAAATAAAATTAAAGTAATTCCGAATGGGTTAGACTTAAACAAATTTACTTATAGATTGCCAAACCAAAATCGAAAAAAGTTAGTTAGTTATGCTTTGGCTAATGATTCCAATTACAAAATGATATATTTTGGCACCTTATCATCATGGCAGGGTGTGAACCTAACAATTGAAGCCCTAGCACTGATTAATCACGATATAGCAGTAACATTAACAATTATCGGACATGGTAAAAACTATCAAATTAAAGCTTTAGAAAAATTAGCAGCCAAACTAAAAGTTACAGAAAAATTAACTATCTTAAATCCTCTGCCTCAAACCGAATTAGTAGAACATATACATAGTGCTGACATAGTTTTAGCTCCATTAACAGCTAGCGATCGCAACCTCATTCAAGGCTGTTGTCCTCTAAAGGTAATTGAATCCATGGGAACCGGAGTTCCAGTGATTGCTAGCGATTTACCAGTAGTTAATCATTTGGGTACAAATGAAGAGCATTTTTTACTAGTTAAACCAGGTTCAGCTAAATCCATTAAAGATGCGGTACTACGTTTATATGCAGATGAGGATTTAGCACAGAATTTAGCAATCAACGCTCGCAAACAAGTCGAAGAAAAATACACTTGGGAAATCGCAACAAAAGCTTTGATAGATGCTTATACAGAGCTAGGAATCGTCCGAGATAATTATTTTGGATTTTGAATTTTGTTCACCAGAGGTGTTCCCGCAGGATATGCCGGAATGCCGGAATTTCCACCTTGTGGGTCGTTCACATTTTGCACCAGGAAAGTCATGTGATAAATCTTTCCCTCCGAAACTGTGTTGTCATTTGTTATAGACCAATATATAATATATATACAGACCAATTATAGCATTAACAATGAAAGCTAGGTATCAGTATCGTTTCTATCCAACAGACCAACAACAAAAGCTTTTAGCTCAGTTGTTTGGCTGTGTTCGGGTAGTTTGGAACGATGCTCTAGCGTTATGCAAGAAATCTGAAAAACTACCAAGCAACGGTAACTTACAAAAGTTAGTCATTACCCAAGCTAAGAAGACGGAAGAACGTACTTGGTTAAGTGATGTTTCTAACATTCCGTTGCAACAGTCTGTAATGGATTTAGGAACGGCTTACAAAAACTTTTTTGATTCTCTTGAAGGAAAGCGCAAAGGTAAAAAGGTAGGTAGTCCTAAATTTAAAAAGAAAACGAATAAACAATCGGCTCGATTTAGAATCGGTGGATTTTCAATTAAAAATGATGAAGTTTATCTTGCAAAAATTGGTAACCTAAAACCAATTTGGTCTAGACGGTTGCCATCTGCCTCAAGTTCGGTAACAGTAATTAAGGATTGCGCTAACCGCTATTTTCTAAGCTTTGTAGTAGATATTGAACCTGTTGATATTGATGCTAAAAACCAAAGCATCGGTATTGATTTGGGTATTAAAACTTTTGCCGTAATGAGCAATGGGGAAAAATCTCAAAGTCCTAATTACTCAGTTCTTGATATAAAAGTTCGCAAACTTCAAAAAAAGCTGGCACGGCAACCAAAAGACTCAAAGCGAAGAAACATAACTCGAATCAAAATCGCAAAACTGCATAACAAGATTGCAGATACTCGCAAAGATTTTCTACACAAACTCTCAACCAAAATCGTTAACGAAAACCAAGTTATTGTTTTGGAAGATTTAAACGTGTCGGGTATGGTTAAAAACCGCAAGCTTGCCCGGTCAATTAGCTTGCAAGGGTGGAGAGAGTTTAGAACTTTATGCGAAGCTAAATCCGAAAAATTAAGTAGAGATTTTCGAGTAATTAGTAGATGGGAACCGACGAGTCAAGTTTGTTCAGAATGCGGGTATAAATGGGGAAAAATTGATTTAAAAGTTCGGACGGTTCAGTGTTTGAATTGTGGGACTGAACACGACCGAGACGAAAATGCTAGCAAAAATATAAACAAAGTCGGGATAGGGCATTGCCACGACTCTAAACGGACGCAGAGAAAGAGTAAGACTACAACGGTCACGCTTCATTCAGCGAAGCGTCAAGAATCACCGCACCTTCAGGTCGGTGAGTATGTCAATATCGAAAAATATTACACCAAGGATGTATTATGTCCGTGGTGTAAATTTTTGTTTATTAAAAATAATTTTCCGCAATTTGCGGTAAAAAAGTTTTTTAATACTGATTAATGAGTAAAACGTTAGAGCTAATAGCATTGGAGCTAATAGCTAATAGAACTTAACGCGGACGACCAAGGGTGGTTACATACAAAACCACTTCCGATGCTGGTATACCTAATAATTCATTGACTTGGTCATCAAAAAAGCCACCAATACCACTGACTCCTAAATTTAAGTTGATAGCAGCAAGGTTGATTCGTTGTCCTAGATGTCCTGCATCTACGTGTAGATAACGGTAAACGCGATCGCCGTATTGAGTAATGGCTGCTTTTAGGTCTGTGGTGTGGAATAATACAGCTGCTGCATCTCTACCCAGGTCTTGTCCTAAGCAAAGAAAGTGCAGTTCTCGACGGAAATTTTTGAACCGAATTTGTCTTAATTCTTGGGCTTTAGGAGCATAATAATAGCATCCAGACTCTAACCCTTTAACTCCAGAAACTGCAATAAAGGTTTCAATTAAATTTAAGTCACAGTAATCGGGTGAGTTATCTAAACCTTGATCGATGTAATTTTGGGGCTGATATGTAAAATCAAGTATTCCCTTCAGTTCATCAAATGTTAGACTATCACCACTATAAGCCCTAGTAGAGCGTCGTTTGATAATTGTACTCTCCAGTTCTGAGAGTTCTTCTCCCCAGTAAATGGGTGTAGTAGCAGTAGAAATTTTTTGACAGAATGGGAAATTGTACTTATCTTCTAAGGACTTTTCTTGTTGAACCTCTGGTAAATTTAGCTTACCGGTAGTACCTGGCTGAATTTGTGTTGCTTGATGGAAATAATTTAACAATTCCCCATCTGGAATCTGGGGATAATTAGTTTCCGTTGCAGCAGGTAATGCAGTTCTACTCTTGGGTAAATTTTGTTTGATATCTAATAAATCAGCCAGAGGTAAAACAGCGATCGCCCCTTCTTGACTAGAATCAATATAAAGTAGTTCGTTAACCGCTTCGTCTACAAACCCGGAAATTAAATGGGGACGATAATCAGCGATCGCACCAGCTAATTCGACATTACCAATTAAGTGTCCGGAATCAAGAAATATGCGACGATAAGCTCTGTCTTCATAACGCCAAGAAGAACGATAGAAAACTGCGGTAATCACAATTGCTAATTGGGTATTTTCTAAAGCTGGATTCCAAAAACAAGCTTCTTGTAATGATTTCCAGACATCGCTTTCCCAATAATGCATCAAGGAATGTTCCCGACACTGATAATTATATAACCCAGGGGGCAATAATTCGGTTCCACGAGAAACTAAATATACTTCAGCAGGATATAAACCTCCAGCGCTAGGTGCAGCTCTTAGATAAACTGCACTACCCATAGAAGGCATTCTCGCAGTTATTCCATAGCTACAGTAAAACAGACGGGATAATCTCTTCCACCAAATATCATCCGGTTCATTAAGAGATGTTTCGGCTGTTTCTTGAATATAAGGCTTAAGATCGAAATCTGAGCCAATTTTGTAATCTTTAAACGGCACTGGTTGTTTAGACCAGTCTAAACCCTGACTTTTAGTAGCTATAGTGTCTGGATCGTACTTAGTCCGTTCATGGTAGTGTTGAGCAATAGAATGACGTAATTCGGGCATAACAGTTTAAACACGCTGCTGGTACATATCTTGGCATTCATTAGCCCCATAATTTCGTCTTTATTAGTACAAACCTGTAAATAAAGTATTGCCTAATTACAAAATAGTGCCTGAAATTAGATCCCCAATTTAGCCATTGCGATAAAAATCAAGTCGGAAATAATTGTAATTTTCATAAAGTTAAATTACTAATCTTCCTTTGAGAGCTTGCTTTACAGATAATTAAGTTATGCAATACAGTATGATGCTTCTACACTCTCATAAAGAAGTGCAAAGCATTTATTAATTATTTGTTAATTATTTTTGACTAAAGTGTATTATCTGGCATTAGGATATGAGACTAATGACTGAAATGAGCAAGATAAAATTTACCATTTGTCAAGCTAGCTTTGAAAGGTAAGAAAGTTACCAAAAGCACCAATGGTTTTAAAAGTTTTGTCAGGGGTTTGGGTTGTATAGATGCTCAGCACCATTAAATTCTCACGTTTAGTATTGCTACCGATTAATTGCTTAACCAGAAAATTTTCCGAAATAAATCCCTTTGCAACATTAGATTTGCAAACATCGCTGGTAATTTTACTGAAATCTTGTAAAATTTTGATATCTGGTAACTCTTGTTTCTTACATACAGAATTTTGTAATTCACCAGCGAGTTTTTGAGATGCGTAGCTCTCATAGTCCTTAATTTGTGGATTGGTAAAGAACATTCCACCAGCAACAGCAATTAAAGCAACTGCAGCTGTTTTTATATTTAATAATTTTTTCATTTTTCTGCGCTCGCCCCTGGGACAGATTTAAAGTGATTTAGGGATAACTACAAAAGCGATCGCAATTATTTCTGAATATTTTCATAGGGTGGGAGCAAGTTTTTGGGGGGTGCATCCCAGTTTTTATTTTTTAATGAGATAATAACCGTCATTGCGTTGATGAGGTCTTCCCAAAGGCTGAGGAATGATGTTAGTTATAAACTTTGCGATTGCTTTGCTCCGCTCGCAATGACATTCAAAAAAGTGG
>JBCCDM010000013.1:0-28931 GCA_039030795.1 Cyanobacteria bacterium P01_A01_bin.84 | reverse complement strand
TGCGTATTCCCTTTATCAACTATTAAACCCTCTTATAGGATAGATTTACGTAGCGTAACCCATCCTATATTTAATTAAAGCCTCCCTAACTACTCATAAGTAAGGGACATAGTAATTAAATTCTATGTCCCTTATTAGTTAATCATTTAGAAATGAACAATTAATTTCATTTAATCATTTCATTTAATCGTCATATTCATCCAAATCTTCATCTAAATCTTCAAAGTACATGGGAGACCGGCTATTATCATCATCGTCATGCAAATCTTTAGCCATAATCATACCATCGCTACCAACTGTAACTAAGTCGATTTGCTGACGGTAGTAGTCAACACTTTTGACCTGTACAGCAACGCGATCGCCTAATCTGTAGGAGGCACGATTTTTACGACCGAATAATGCTTGTTGTCTAGCACGATATTCGTACCAGTCATCTTTGAGGGAACTAACATGAACTAGTCCTTCTACCCGCAAAGGTAGATTATTTCCT
Source organism: Cyanobacteria bacterium P01_A01_bin.84 (assembly GCA_039030795.1). Classification (GTDB taxonomy): domain Bacteria; phylum Cyanobacteriota; class Cyanobacteriia; order Cyanobacteriales; family Nostocaceae; genus JBCCDM01. The sequence goes on along the minus strand of JBCCDM010000013.1, from coordinate 28,441 downwards.
TCATCTGAATCTGAAGGAGGAACTTCGATTTCTACAAAGAAACCGTAAGATTGCACTCCGGTAATTACACCGTTAAACACCTCTCCGATACGCTGTTTCATCAAAGATGCTCTTTGCAAACCTTCTAAATCTGCTTCAGCCTCTTGGACTTGTTTTTCTCGGTCGTTGAGTTGGGTAATTACTCGGGTTAGTTCGCTTTGCAATTCTTGTTGTAACTCCGGAGGAAGAACGTTCCAATTAATTTCCCCGTGACAAGTAGAAGAATGCAAATTCACCCGCTCCTTCACACGAGTATTGCGGCGATCGCGTCCATGTTCGATTAAAGTATAGAATACTCGCTGCATTAATAAATCTGGATAACGCCGCAGAGGAGCAGTACAATGAGTATTGCCGTTAGGTAGAGCTAAACCAAAATGAGGACTTTGATTAGTAGTATAAGAAGCTTGCTTGAGAGTATCTTGCAATAAATAAGTTAATACCTGCTCAGAAGCAGATTCAGCAAAAACCTTAATTAGGTGTTGATAATCTAAAGGTTGAATATCTACATCTTCTGGTAGCACCAACTCTACACCTAAATTAATTGCTAACTTTAGCATCTCCTGGACATCTTCGGGATCTGGAGCACCTTGAACTCTCCAAATCGCGGGGATGCCTAAATTGCTTAAGTGAGTTGCCATTAGTTGATTTACTAATAAGACTAACTCAATCATTAAAGCTTGGGCAGAAGATTCACTAGTAGTTACACAACCTAAAATTCCCTCATCATAGTAAGGATTTTGATTCAGAGGTAAATTTAACTGCAAACTACCGCGATTTAATCTCACGTCTGCTAAGAGATGTCGCATAATCTCCATCTCTTTGAGCATATCAATTATTTCGCGAGACCGTTTTTTCGATCCCCCAGCCATAATTAAACTTGCTTCTTGCTGGGTAAGCTGCTTATCGACTTTAACTACACTTGGCTGAATCTCCCATTCTAAAACTTCCCCAGATTCAGAATCAATAGTAATCAAAAAACAGATACTTAAGCGGTCCTTATCTTGAATTAAAGAGCAACGTTGCACTACTCCATCTGGGAACATAGAAAGTAATAAATCTCCCAAATATACCGCCCTTCCCCGCTTGATACCTTCTCTATCAAGGGGCTCATCTGGCTGTACATAGTGAAAGACATCGCTAATATGAAAAGCTAAATACCAATTGTCATCTTCATTGCGGCTCAGACTAAAAGCATTTTCTATTATCTTGCCTTCCTCTTGCGCATCAACAATGCTGACAGTCAACTCTTTGCGCAAATCTAGACGATCTTTCAAGTCTGCTTTGAGCAACTTTTTTGGTAATTTGGCTGCTGCGGCTTCCACAGTATCCGAAAATACCTTAGAAAGATCGTGTTTACACGTAACCAAATCTATATCAGCCGCAGCCTCTGCATCACTACCAAGTATTTGCACCACCCGACCCATAGGAGGATACTGGGCTAAGGGGTAACGCATAACTTCAACGTGGGCAAGATGATCGATAGCATCTTCTAATTCCACTTCTTCATTATCTCGCAGCTTCAGCTCGAATAACAGGCGGTCATCTAAAGGTACAGCTCGATAGCCGTTTTCTACCTGCTTAATTCTTGCGAGTAAAGTATGATTAGAGCGTTCTAATATCAACTTTACCTCACCTTCAGGAGAACGGCGACGACTACCTTCCTTAAGTACCCTCACCAAAACGCGATCGCCATTCCAGGCATTAGAAAGATGACTTTCGCGAATGTAGATATCCTCCGCACCTTCGATATCCTGAATTGCGAAACAAAAACCTTTACTAGAACAGCGCAGTTTTGCTTCGATTAACTCCTCTTCAGGAACTCGACGATATTTACCACGTTCCTTTCCTAGGAGACCGATTTTTTCCAACACATCTAGAGCGACGTGAAGTTGTTGTAAGCTCTCTTCATCCTCACAACCCAGCTTTTTCTCCAGTAATTTGCGAGCTACCAATTTATCATCGGTGAAATTGGCAAGGAGTGTAGCGATAGAAAATTCCATGCAGTGAACCGACCTAATTATCAAAACATCATCATTTGTACAATCTGGTTCGTAGGCTGTAATACCCTCACGACTGACAGACATAACCAACTTTCGGAAACTGTTGCCCCGTCAAAGAAAGAACTGTCTAGTCGTAAGATGAAGTTTATTCGTGTAACGATCCCCCTCATATAAGCCAATCATAAAAATTACGCCCGGTACATAATATTCCCCACCAAATGAATGTACACAAAGCGTCTTCACACATAGTTGGAAATATTCCCAACGGTTACTCTAATATGCAATAAAAGCGGTACTAGAGGTGTTCGATTGTCTTAGGTTCAGGTGTCTTTACACTACCAACTCCAATTTTTAACTAGGAGATATTGCCGACAAACCCGCGTTGTGCCATATGTAGAATCGGTAACAACTAGGGGAGCAATTCAACGAGCAGTGAGGGTTAACCATACCTTCATTATTGTAGATAAGAAGGGTATTTCCAGAAAAAACTTCTGAATATCCAACTGGGTAAATAGTATAGCATTAGTAGCGATACACAATATTTATATTTAGTTGTAGCTAAAAATTTTCCATACCTCCAGTGCCACAATTAGAACAATTATAAATCAAGCTAAAATCAGCTTGTGAACTAGTAAAGTCCTCTTTGCCCTTTATCTGTTATCCAAACTATGAGCGACCCACAAGTTGGAAATTCCGGCATTCCGGCATACCCTGCGGGAACACCTCTGGTGAACAAAATTCAAAATTTAATTCCACCTTGCAACAAATGAAACTTGTACATTTTTCGATAAATACTAAAATCCTTGATATACCAGGGTTATAAAATGTGCAAGTTGGAAGTAAAATCAAAATCGATCTATATTTTGAGTCAAATCTCAAAAATCCTATTTAGTTATTATCAAAACTAAGAACAGATTTACTACAATAAAGATTAGGCATACATCCATTTTCAGAGCGATAGAGATATGATGTTAGCTCAATTTCAGAGCTTATATCCCCAAGGGAGTTTGATTTCAGAACTATTGCAAATCCATAATGGCAAGCATATTGTTCAAGTCACTATACAAATTGAAGGTATTACCCGTGCTACAGGTATGGCTGGGTCTGAGACCGTAGAAGAAGCTGAAGACCGTGCAAGGGAAAGAGCTTTATCCTTATTGTCAAGTCAGACAGTAACTCTGCAACCAGAATCTTCTTCTTCAGAGTTATCTGAAGAAGAAAAAAGTAACAGAACCACTAATTCAAACCAGAATGATATATCTAAAGATGTATCTATCCCCCAGAATCTTCCCAAGAATATTTCTGGGAAAGAAGAAACCTTATCAGTTTCGCAAACATTAAAATCCGATCGAGAACTAGATACAAAAGAAAACTTAACAAATTTATCTAATAATCCAGCCACCGAAGAAAAACTATCTCCAATACCACTCGATAGTTTATATTCATCAGCAACTAGTAAACAAGAAATCTTATTATCAGAGACTTCAGAAAGCTCAAATGTCTCAAATGTTACATCTACAAGTACAAATTATTCTGAACCCTCTGAGCCAGAGTTATTGAATGAAACAAAGCCGCAATCTTCTCTAAGTCAGATAACTTCAATTGTTCCAGAGGAAGAATCAACACAAAAAGCAGATAATACATTTGAACCATTAAATCAAGAAAATCTTTTACCCTTAATTTCATCCGACGGTTTACAATCTCCCCCAGACCAAACCTCAGAACCCGCGATCGCGGGTTCGGAAGAAACAGTAAAAGCAACTAAAAAGAAAAGCACAACCAGCAAACGTAAGAAAAAGGCAGAACAACCAGTAGATGATTCAGATACAATTGCCAAAATTGGTGTGGAAATGAAACGTTTGGGTTGGACTATAGAAGATGGTAGAGAACACTTGAGAAAAACCTATAACAAAATTTCTCGTCATCTATTAGCCCCAGAAGAACTACAAGATTTCTTACATTACTTGGAATTACAACAACCAACATCCTTAGAACCACTACCTTTAGACCCTAATTTCTAAATTATCGGCTTTGTAAACCTACGGGGAAGCAAACTACATAGAAAAATATAAAATTTTCCGGTGTTGCTTGCTTCCCCTAAATTTATTGATGGGGATTTCTTTTTAATTTTTACATTGATTAACCTTCTGAGAAATATTTCCTTTAAACAACAGCCATGGGACGACTACCAGCAGCATGACGATTGATGACTTCATCAATTAAGCCATATTCTTTAGATTCCTCTGGAGACATAAAGAAATCTCTTTCAGTATCTTCATTAATCTTCTCAATCGACTGACCTGTATGTTCTGCCAAATATCCATTCAAGCGCTTCTTGAGATAAATAATTTCTTTAGCTTGAATTTCAATATCAGTTGCTTGTCCTTGTGCTCCACCCAAAGGTTGGTGAATCATGATTCGAGAATGTGGCAAACTCATGCGCTTACCTTTAGTACCAGCACTAAGTAGAAAAGCTCCCATACTTGCCGCTAATCCGGTACAAATAGTACATATATCCGATCGGATGTACTTCATGGTGTCGAATATCCCCATACCCGCAGAGACCGAACCACCAGGAGAATTTACATACATATAAATATCTTTTTCTGGGTCTTCCGCGTCTAAAAATAGTAACTGGGCGACAATCAAGTTAGCCATGTTGTTATCAATCGGTTGCCCTAAAAAGATAATACGCTCCCGTAGCAGACGGGAGTAAATGTCAAAGGCACGTTCTCCTCGACCCGATTGTTCAATAACGATTGGAATCATGCAGCAATATGTAATTAATTTACATACATTTTATCGATTACAGTTGATTATTGTTTGGTTGTTTTGGGAATTAGAGACTCGGAACTGGGAATTTTATCGGCAGTTCCTTACCTTAAGTGAAATATTAGGGTTTTTGAGGAAGATTTAACCTGACTTTTCACGCTATGTGGGTTAGTTAATTTTAAGGTTTTTTGAAACCCTGTTTTCTTGGTTACTTATTGATGGTTACGTTCAAATTCTACCGAACCTACAAGATTCTTAAACGCAACCGTCTTGATTACTCAGCTTGATTTATCTGAGTTTACCCTGCTATGGTTAGCTTCCTCAAACAAAAAAAGTAAAGAAATAAAAAAATAAAAGTGCTGTAAAAAGGGGCATTATTTAAGGAATTCTCAATTAATGAATCTCTCTATCTTTTTTATCCCCGTCTCATCTCACTATAAGAGTGATATTCATCTTCTGTCTGATGAATTATTTCTTAAAGAGTATATTTTGTAGCCCAGAATACTCTTTTTTTTACAGATATTGACTTTTTGAGCGTTTCCACTGGTGACTATCCGGATATAATAAACATATCGAAGAAAATATAAATATAAGGCGCGATTGTCATCCACCAAAAGATATAGGACACTGTTATGTTAGAAAAACTTATACAAGCTGCAATAATTACTTTTTTACTTCACCTGATTGTCGGGCTGAATCCAGCGACTTCAATCAGCGTTCGTCAACAAGCTCCATCTGCGTCAAAAATAAACACTCCAATTGCTAAGCTACTTGCTAATCTGAATCGTTAAAAGAAAATATTTAAAATTTCCTACTGCTGTTAGAAACTCTGAGAAACTAATAGTAAAAACTTTGTGCTGAGACAACAAAGTTTGACTAGCACCTTGGATAAAAAGGTAGACTGAGTTTGATTATGCAGTTACCTGTATCTCGGTTATGACTAATCGCCTAGCCAATTCTCAAAGTCTTTATTTACGAAAACACGCCGAAAACCCTATAGATTGGTGGTTTTGGTGTGATGAAGCCCTAGCTACAGCCAAAGCTGAAAACAAGCCGATCTTTCTTTCTATTGGATATTCGAGCTGTCATTGGTGTACGGTGATGGAGGGAGAAGCATTTTCAGATTTAGCGATCGCCTCCTATATGAATGAAAATTTTCTGCCGATTAAGGTAGACCGAGAGGAAAGACCAGACATTGATAGCATTTATATGCAAGCATTGCAGGCAATAACTGGTCAGGGAGGCTGGCCCCTAAATGTTTTTTTATCTCCCGAAGATTTAGTTCCTTTCTTTGCTGGTACTTATTTCCCAGTAGATACCCGCTACGGTCGTCCGGGTTTTTTACAGGTTTTAGAAGCACTGCGACGTTATTATGACACTGAGAAACAAGATTTACAGCAGCGTAAAGCTTTAATTTTGGAGTCTTTGTTGACCTCTGCTATTTTGAAAACCGACCAAAATCAACAGTTGGTATTAGATACTTTAGATACTGTCAAAATCAAAGAAGTTATTAAGCAAGGTTGGGAAACTAGTACAGGCATCATCACCAACAATCAGCATGGTAACAGCTTCCCAATGATGCCTTACGCACAATTAGCACTCAGAGGTTTGAGATTCAACTTTGATTCGAGATATGATGGCGAAGAAATTTGTCGGCAACGAGGATTAGATTTAGCCTTGGGGGGAATTTATGACCATGTTGGTGGTGGTTTTCATCGCTACACCGTTGACCATACATGGACTGTACCACATTTTGAAAAGATGCTCTATGACAACGGTCAAATTGTAGAGTATTTAGCATCTTTATGGAGTGCAGGTGTAAAAGAATCAGTCTTTGAAACAGCAATCGCTGGTACGGTAAATTGGTTAGAGCGAGAAATGACCGCACCAGATGGTTACTTTTATGCAGCTCAAGATGCTGATAATTTTATAGAGGTGAGTGCAGCAGAACCAGAAGAAGGAGCTTTTTATGTCTGGAGTTATGAAGAAGCTGCACAGATATTGACAGTAGAAGAACTAACAGAATTACAACAAAAGTTTACTTTTACCGGTAGTGGTAACTTTGAAGGTAAGAATGTTTTGCAACGACGAAATTCTATGGAACTAAGTTCTAGTTTGCAAGCAGCACTTAGTAAACTTTTTACTCTCCGTTACGGTCAAACATCTGACTCAATAACAACCTTCCCCCCAGCACGTAACAATCAAGAAGCAAAGAGTATTGAGTGGCAGGGACGAATTCCTCCTGTTACCGATACTAAAATGATTGTGGCTTGGAATAGCTTAATGATTTCTGGTTTAGCTAAAGCTTATGCAGTCTTTAAAGTACCAGAATACTTAGAATTAGCAATTAAAGCTGCTAATTTTATCTGTGACAATCAGTTTGTGAATGGCAGATTGCATCGACTAAACTATAATGGCGAACCAACATTATTAGCTCAATCCGAAGATTATGCCTTCTTCATTAAAGCCTTACTAGACTTACAAGGCGCTCAACCACAAGAAAATAAATGGTTGCAAACAGCTATTGCTGTACAATCCGAATTCGATGAATATCTATGGAGCATAGAATTAAAAGGATATTACAACAGTCCCAAAGATGCCAGTCAAGATTTAATTGTCCGAGAACGGAGTTATATAGACAGTGCCACCCCATCAGCAAATGGTCACGCGATCGCAAATTTAGTTCGTCTATCATTATTAACTGATAATCTGGAATATCTCAACTCTGCTGAAGATAGTTTAAAAGCATTTACAAGTGTAATGAATCAATCTCCTCAAGCTTGTCCTAGCTTATTTACAGCCTTAGATTGGTACGCTAACAGCACCTTAATTCGCACAACCCAAGAGCAAATAGACTTATTAATGGAAAAATATCTGCCCGCAACCGCGATCGCTTGGGTAAAAGATATACCATCAGGAAGTGTTGGTACAGTTTGTCAAGGTCTAAAATGTCTCCCTGCGGCTCATAGTTTAGAACAGCTACTACAGCAGGTACAGAAAAGTCAAGTCAGAAGTTAGATTTTTTACTCATGTGGTTTTCCCGTTCCCAGGGAAAGCATAAAAACTTTAACTAGTAACACCTTTCAGTTTAAAATATATATTCTGAATATATTCTAAATTTACATTTCAACTCTTCCCTAGCTTAGCAAAAATGAAACACACCCTTTCAGTTCTGGTTGAAGATGAAGCAGGAGTTCTTTCTCGTATTTCTGGTTTATTTGCTCGACGTGGCTTCAACATTGAAAGTCTTGCAGTTGGTCCTGCCGAGCAAGGAGGAGTTTCTCGCATAACAATGGTCGTACCCGGTGACGATCATGTAATTGAACAATTAACTAAGCAGCTATACAAACTTATTAATGTCTTAAAAGTTCAGGATGTAACTGAAATTCCTTCTGTAGAAAGGGAATTAATGCTATTAAAGGTAAACGCTACTAGCACTAACCGTTCAGAAATTGTGGAACTAGCTCAAATATTTCGTGCCAGAGTAGTAGACGTAGCAGAAGACTCTCTGACTATTGAAGTTGTAGGAGACCCTGGGAAAACAGTTGCAATTGTACAAGTCTTACAAAAATTTGGTTTAAGAGAAATAGCCCGCACTGGTAAAATAGCTCTGACTCGCGAGTCTGGTGTTAATACTGAATATCTCAAGTCGGTGGCTAAAGTTTAAATTACTATAAAAAAAGTCAGAAATTAATCAACATATGTATATATACATATGTTGCAATAATACTATTCACGCTTTTCTATTTTGAACATATAGCGCGGCAGTCCCCAAACGAGCGCGCAGCGAGCGGATTGGGGAAGGATAGCGCGTCAGGGTGTAGCTTGGTTTTGGATATATTTTTTTAAAACACCAATCGGCGCACCACCACAAGATGCTACATAATAAGAATTAGACCAGAAGGAAACCTTGCCCCAATAATGTTTTTTCACTTCTTCAGGAAATTCTTTCTTGAGCATTCGAGCAGTAGAACTTTTCAAACTTTCTACCACAGCAGCAATAGAATTTTTAGGGTGGAAGTCTAGCAATATATGGATATGGTCTGCTTCACCATTAAATTCGATTAATTCACAATTCATTGCGATTGCTGATTCTAACGGCGATGTGGTGGACAATCCCAGATTTGTTAAAATAGCTCAAACCAAAATTAATAAAATCGCTAAAACTAGTCGTCGTAAACGTCCACCTAATTTTAGAAAAAAAGTTAAAGCTTCACGGCATTAAAAGAGAAGAGTGTGAATATGAAGAATTTTAGGTAGAACAACAAACATTATTTTTATTACGATTTCTAGTTCTTCAGGAAGGGTGATTCAGTATCAATGAATTTGTTATACCAATTCTGGGCGGAGGCTGTGCTAAATCGCTCTCAACCTAGAAGGCTGGAGCTACATTTACGAAGCTCACTTCCATAGGCTGAATTAAGGTTATGAATAATTAGCGATCCCGACATTTTTTCAAGACAAATACAATATTATTTGCGATGAAAAACCTGTATCAATTTATAGATTGATACACTTAAATTTATACTTAAAATTATTCATATAATTTATCTTTTCTCCGATATTACACTAAGAAGAGATAACTCTATTTTTTCATCTCGATATTACTTAGGTATAAAAAATATTGCCAATTTGGCATAATTTCCATAGTAAAAACTGGTACAAAATAAATAGATTTGGGAAACAAAGTAAGCAATAATCAATTTTGAGATACTTAAAATAAGTTCATAGAACTTAAATTATTGATCGGGGCATTCATAAATTCAGCAATCAATCACCTCAGTTAACTTATTTTAAAACATGGTGTTTGGTATTTATTTGATTTAACTGAAGTATCTACTATCAAGGGATGTATCTATGAGAAAGAAAATAATAAATTATTGTTGTACGGCACGAATAATTATTCGTATATGTTGGCTTGTGTAATTATTGTAGGACTTACGCAACTGGCATATTTTCTTATAGGGTGCTGTGACGGGAACCCATTAAAAATTTTTTAGAAGCATAAGTCCTAGCTAAGGCTGTGGCGGGCATAAGTTTTTATTCACCGAGTTAACCTATCTTCATTTAGAAATTTGTTTTGCCAATAATTTTTAGTCGTTTGTATATAGTTGGGCTTGTTGCACAATGTGTGCAAGAAAAAGTGCAGAGTAAATAGCTAAATTCAGCCTCCAACAATACGGTGGATAATTATCTATATAAGAGCTGTAAAAGTGACAAATACTTGGATGAAATAATCTTTTTTTTGCAAGTATTATTAAGTTTGGTGTGAAAAACATATACGTGTTTTTCATTAATATTAGGTATTGGAAAATTCCCCTTTAACAAATTAGGTTGAGGGGAAAAATATTTAGAATATCTAATTCTTAGTCACAATCATCCAAACTCTAAATATCTTAATTATTTTATTGACTAGTTAGTTAAAGTTAATTTAATTAAGATAAGTGGAAATTGACTCATAGATTAGCGATATTTAATTATCAATAGATGAGACTGGTGTCATGAAATATAATGATGCTAACATTTATCTTCATTCAACCCCCCTTCGGGGAAATTCCGGCATACCCTATGGGAACGTTTTCAACCAACAAAATTATCAATTTCGACATTAAGAACCTCACGGATAAATCCGGAGAGAAGTATGGTCTTCTCTCAAAGGGAGAAGAGGAAAAACTTCGGGGGTTTTAAAATAATTATACTGTGCTTTTTTATACCTCTATTCATGAATGAAGAGGCTTGATACTATGTCCGGTTAAACAGTTGTGATATCTGTGGGGACTAAGTAATAAGTAATGAGTAAAAAGTAAGGAGTAATAAGTAGCACTACCCGAATTTCAATAGCGTTATATCGTAACTAATTAAGCGGACTTGATATGAGACCGTTATTCCAATTCAAACTAAATCCAAAATTAATGCAATTAAAATTATTTGATTTTTGAATTGGAGCGTCAAATCGTTACTTTCTTTTTAGTGAGCCACTACTGTAGATAGTGCTAGGGTTAAACAGATATGAATCTTCTTTTTTTTGTTTCACATTGGATTGTTGACAAAGCAATTAATACTTTATTAAGTAGATTGCTAAAAATGAGAAACAGTCATTTGCTGATTTTAGATATTCTTGTTTTTTCTATTACGCCTGTACTAGCATTAGTCATGCGTTTAGACGGAAATATTGCTTTGAGTCCGTATCTATTAGACTTATTTTTCGCAACTATACTTTTTCTCAGCATTAAGCTAGCTGTATTTGTAAGTTTTGGTTTTTACAGACGTTATTGGCGATATGCAAGTATTGAAGAACTGATATATTTAGGGATGCTAATGATTGCAACCGTAGTTGTACAAACCCTAATATTTGACGTTATTCAGTATTTACCTAATTTTTCTGCATTTAATTTACCTCAGTCATTACCCCTAATAGATGGACTACTTTCGTGCTTATTTATTGGAACATTACGCTTTAGCGTCAGAGCTGTAGAAAGGGTTAGTCAAAAGCAAAATAAAAGGAACTATAAAGATAACCGTAAAGAACGTGTTTTAGTCGTTGGAGCTGGTAGTGCAGGGGTTTCCTTAGTACAAGAAATGCATAGAAATCCCCAATTAGGTTTGCACCCAGTAGCATTTATTGACGACAATCCAGATAAGCAAAATCTGCGGATTCGAGAAATAACAGTTGTAGGCGATCGCTATAAAATTCCCGATGCAGTTAGGTCTTTAGGAATATGTAAAGTCATTATAGCTATGCCTACTGTTACAGGAAGAGTAATTAAAGAGATTGTAGAAATTTGTCATTACACCGGGGTTCATACCAGTACTTTACCGGGAATCAATGAAATTTTAAACGGGAGGGTTCAATTAGATAGCATTCGCGATGTGCGGATTGAAGACTTACTCAGACGGGAACCCGTTCAAACCGACATAGAGAAAGTCACTCAGTTTTTGAAAGGAAAAAGAGTTTTAATTACAGGTGCAGGTGGCTCCATTGGTAGCGAATTATGTCGTCAAATTCTGCGCTGTTGTCCCAAGGAAATTATGTTGGTGGGACATGGTGAAAACTCTGTATTCAATATCGAACAAGAACTTAAGCAGCTATTAGGGGTAGTTCAATTAGATAGTAGTATTCGAGGTCAGACACCATACTTACATAGCTTTGTAGCTGATATTCGTTTTCGCGATCGCTTAAAATATGCTTTTGAAAAATTTCAACCCGATGTTATCTTTCATGCAGCAGCTCATAAGCACGTGCCTTTAATGGAGGTGAATTCCCCAGAAGCAATTACCAATAATGTTATTGGCACCAAAAACTTAGTGGATATGGCATTAGCATACAATGTCAACCATTTTGTGATGATTTCTACAGACAAAGCAGTCAACCCAACCAACGTCATGGGTGCTAGTAAACGAATTGCAGAAATGCTAGTTTTGGCAGCCGCGAAAAAAAGTGGTAAAGCTTACGTTGCAGTCAGGTTTGGGAATGTACTGGGTTCTCGCGGTAGTGTAGTTCCCACATTTAAAAAACAAATACGATCCGGAGGACCAGTTACAGTTACCCATCCAGATATCTGTCGCTATTTTATGACCATCCCAGAGGCTGTTCAGTTAGTATTACAAGCTTCTGTACTAGGTCGTGGAGGTGAGGTTTTGATGCTCAATATGGGAGAACCTGTAAAGATAGTAGATTTAGCCAAAGAATTAATTCGACTTTCAGGATATGAAGTCGATAAGGATATCAGTATTAGTTTTACTGGTTTACGTCCAGGAGAGAAACTATTTGAAGAATTGTTTATCGAAGGAGAAGAATATGATCAAACAGAACACCAGAAATTATTTTTAGTAAAAAACGCTAGCCAGATTATTCCACAAAACTTACATTTAGCTATAGAAGCCTTATGTAAAGCCGCAGATAAAAACGATCCTAATTCAATTTTGTTTCTGCTAGAGCAGTTAGTACCGGGATTTAAACCAAAGTATTTACATAGTAGTTTCCACTCAGATACAGCTAAAAATGCAACCACGACGGAGGAGAATATCAACGGAAGAGGAAAGGTGAAAGCCAAACGTGCATAATAGCTCAATTGAAAAGGTAATGAACGGTAAATCAAATATGCAAAAAGTGAAACCATTAACACTACGTCGTAACTTTTCTTGGGCTTTCATTGGTAACGCTATTTATGCAGCTTGTCAATGGGGAATGTTAGTTTTATTAGCGAAACTGGGTAGTCCTGAAATCGTCGGTGAATTTACTTTAGGTTTAGCGATCGCAGCTCCGGTAATCATGTTTACAGACTTACATTTAAGGGTTGTGCAAGCAACAGATGCAAAGAGGGAGTATCTTTTCGGCGATTATTTGGGTTTAAGGTTGATTGGTGTAGGAGTTGCATTACTAATAATTGCAGCCATCGTTTCTATTTCTGGTTACACCTGGAAAACATCATTGATTGTCTTACTGATTGGTTTAGCAAAAGTATTTGAATCAATGAGTGATGTTTTCTATGGACTGATTCAGCAATCGGAACGAATGGATAGAATCGCGGTTTCCTTAATCATCAAAGGTCTGTTATCTCTACTTCTGTTAAGTTTAGGAATGTGGGTATCGGGAGATATTTTGTGGGGAATCCTGGGGTTAATTTTAGCTTGGGGAGGAGTATTTTTTCTCTTCGACCTCCAAAGCAGTAAATTACTTTTGAATCGGGAACCGAAACCCCGTTGGGATTTTAAAACTTTAAAAAAGCTGGTAAATATTTCCTTACCTTTGGGGTTCGTCATGATGCTCATCTCCCTAAACATCAATATCCCCCGTTACTTTATCAAAGAGTACTTAGGAGAAAGAGAGTTAGGCATATTTGCAGCGATCGCGTATTTAATGGTACTAGGAAATATGCTGATTCTCTCATTGGGAGAATCTGCAAGTCCTAGATTAGCAAAATATTATGCAAGCGGCGATCGTGCAGCTTATTGTCAATTGCTTTTGAAACTAGTGGGGATTGCAGGAATTTTAGGTAGTGCTGTTGTACTGATTTCCATGATTGCCGGTAAGGAAATTCTGACAATATTGTATAAACCAGAGTATGCGATCCATTCAGATATATTCACTTGGTTAATGATTGCAGCAGCAATAAACTATGTATCTTCATTTCTAGGTTATGGAATAACAGCAGCGAGGTATTTTCGCATTCAAATTCCTTTATTTGTATCTGTAGCGAGTATCTCAGGGATTGTCTGTATGTGGTTACTTCCGAACATCGGATTATTAGGAGCAGCATTAGCTTTAATAAGTGCTGCGATCGCACAAGTATTATTTAGTCTGGGAGTGATTTTTCATGCTTTGGGGAAATTTAGAAAGAATGCAATTTGAAAAGGGAATATATCACACAGCAAATATAGAACCTGTATATTAATTCATCAAGAATTACTTTTCAGGATTTAAAGTTTGAATTTTAAATTATTTAGTTCAATACATCATTTACGGAATAAGAACATGAGTTTATTAGAAGGGATTGCTAACAAGATTTACACCGCAATCAACTTATTTAAACTAACAGGAATTAAAGGAATATTAGTTTTTAAAACCCTACCAAACTCAATTATCAATATTTTAGATAAAATTGGCATATCATTAAAAAACAAAAAGATTAGCCTCAAATTTAAATCTTACCAACATCCGGTTTGGCTGCGTTACGGAACCAGCGATCCAGGAATACTTTATCAAATATTTTTATTTCAAGAATACTCTTGTTTAGATGATTTATCAGCACCAAAGCTAATTATAGATGCTGGTGCAAACGTTGGTTTCTCATCTGTTTACTTTTTAAATAAGTATCCTAACGCTCATGTAATTGCCATTGAACCAGATAAAAGTAACTTCGACATCGCTCGAAAAAATTTATCTTACTATCAACCAAGAGCTTTATTAATTAATGCAGGTATCTGGTCTCATGACACCAAACTTATCGTCGAGCGAGGAAATGGTCGTAATGAGTGTGGATTTCAAGTCAGAGAATGTTTTGAAAATGAAAAATCAGAAGTTAATGCATTAGGTATAGATAGTTTGTTGAAAAATTCTGGTTTTGAAACAATAGATTTACTCAAAATAGATATAGAAGGTTCCGAAACCATACTTTTTTCTGAAAATCATCAAAACTGGTTAAATAAAGTCAAAAATATAGTCATTGAATTACATGGAGAAGAATGCGAAGAAAAATTTTTCCGAGCATTATCTACATATAACTATGAGTTATCTAACTATGGTGAGTTGACAGTGTGTAAAAGATTATCCCATAGAAAACCAATAATTTCTTCAATTGCTTACTAAATTAGCAAAACTTAGTAAAACTATGAATCTCCGCAAAAAGACTCAAACTATACGTATCCTCCATGTTGTAGGAGGAATGAATCGTGGTGGATTAGAAACATGGTTAATGCATATTTTACGGCATATAGACCGCGATCGCTTTAAGATAGACTTTTTAGTTCATACAACAGAACCATGTGCATACGACGATGAAATTCGTGCCCTGGGGAGTAAAATTATTCCATGTTTAGACCCCTCAAAACCTTGGTTATACGCTCATAATTTCCAACAGATATTAAAACAACATGGCTCTTATGACATCGTTCATAGTCACGTGCATCACTTTAGTGGATATGTTCTTCGTTTAGCAGAAAAAGCTGGTGTACCCCTTCGTGTTGCCCATAGTCACATTGATTCTTCCCCACTCGAAGCAAATGCAGCTTGGTATCGACGCTTGTATCTAAATTTAATGAAAGGTCTGATTGCTAAATATGCAACCCTAGGTTTTGGATGCAGTAATGTTGCTAGTACGGATTTATTTGGTAAACAATGGCACAAAGATTCCCGTTGGCAGATATTTTACTGTGGTGTAGATATGGATAAATTTCGGGAACCAGTCGATTCTCCCTCAATTCGTACCGAGTTAGGAATTCCTGAGAATGGATTTGTTATTGGACACATTGGTCGTTTTCAAAAACAAAAGAATCATCAGTTTATCTTGGAGATATTTGCAGAGGTTATTAAACGAGAACCACGAGCATATTTATTACTAGTTGGTGAAGGTTGTCTTCGGGATGACATTGAACAACAAGCTTTACAAATGGGGCTGAAAGATTCAATTTTATTTCCTGGGATTCGTAGTGATATACCCCAAATAATGCTTGGTGTAATGGATGCTTTCTTATTCCCTTCTTTGAGTGAGGGTCTACCTATGGTAGGTATAGAAGTTCAAACAGCTGGTTTACCTTTAGTTATTTCCGATGGGATTACTGAAGAATTTCAAAAGATTAAACCCTTAGTACAGAGGATTAGCTTATCCCAATCGACACAAGTATGGGCAGACGCTGTATTGAAAACTCGTAATCTTGAATTCCAGCCCAGTCGTGAAGAATGTTTAAATATGATGACCAATAGTGAATTTAATATTACTTCTAGTGTGATGAAACTTACAGATAGCTATGATAAAAACTTATTCTAATCATTTATCATATCTAAATAATAAGATAACTATTGCTATTAGCATTCAGTTACTTTTTAGCATTTTTCTAATTTTATTTAGATTAAATAATTTTTCATTTGAGTCCCAACCAGATGAATTAATATACCCATTCTGCTGTATATTAACGATATTATTTCTGTGGACGATATTATCTTGGTTTACGATTACCAAAAGTATATTTAATCCTTATATTCTCTTTTTTCTATCTGCTTTTATCTTTAATGCCGGACAGACAATATTGCAAGCTTTTCATCTTAATACTAAAGAACTATTAGATATTTTTGAATTTTATTTTTCTTCACACACTATTCTAGATACGCTTTTTTTAGTAACCATATGCCTAAGTTCATTTCATTTAGGGGCATTGATTAATTTAGCAGTAGATTGTAGAAAGCAAGTTAATCAGAACAATAATAAAAATCATGCTAATAACCTGAATAAATCCTTAGAAAGAGAAGAAATTACCTCCAAAAGTTGTTATATAATTGGACGCAATTTAATTTTTATTTCCTTTTTACCTGCTTTATATATAACAGGACAAAGATTTATTACAGTTATAGCTTCAGGCTATGGAGGACTTTATGGTAATTGGGGTTCTGGTATTGGCAGCGCACCTAAAATACTAGCAGATTTTATCATTCCTGCTTGCTTATTCCTACTTGCGGGTAGTAAAAATAGACCCCAAGGTAAAATCATATCAGCAACTATTGTCATCACATATTCAGTTACAATGTTACTATCTGGTGAAAGAAATCAGGCAGTAATGGCATTAGCCAGTTATGCTTGGTTATGGCAACAAATAGTAGCTCCACTCCCGAAATCTTTATTCATATTTATTACCGTAACTTTTACCTTTTTAAGTCCTTTAATTGCAGCAGTCAGAAATACTGCTGGTCAGGATCGTTTTTCTATTAAGTATTTATTAGAAGTATACTCAACCATAGAAAATCCACTAGTTGCGACTATTTGGGAAATGGGAGCTTCTATGATGACGGTTGCTCACACAATTGAACTAGTTCCAAGGGTTAGAGATTTTCAATGGGGTCTTGATTATTGGTATGCATTACTAACTCTATTTCCCAGTATTTTCGGAGGACGACATCCAACTATAGCCCGTGGATTAGCAGAAAGATGGTTGACAGAAGAGGTAAATTCAATTTTTGCTTTTAACCATGGAACCTATGGATTTACTTTCATTGCTGAAGCTTATTTAAACTTTGGTTGGGTAGGGGCACCAATTGCTATAAGTGTCATTGGTTTTCTATTTTCAAGATTGGTTGTGTGGGCTGTACAAAATCGAAATCCGGCAAAAATGGCAATGCTTGCGAGCTATATTTCGTTTTTTCTATTTTACGCACGGGCTGAGTCTGCACTTATACTTCGTGCTTTAGTATGGTATGCAATTTTCCCTTATATATGGGTCATTTTAGATAGTAATGCAAGGTATAAAAAAATAGAAAGATTATGAAATACCAAACTTCAAATCACAAAACTTTAAATTATAAAAATTCAAGTAAATTAATATTTTCTATATTTGTAACTTCAGTATTATTCACTTTGATTATCAGCTTAATATTTCATCCTCAAAAAAGTATGGCAATTTTCAAATCTCAGGAGGTAATTGTAAAACAGGAAAATCAAAATCATGATAGAGATAAATATCAAGATGAGCAGGAAGTAATGTTATCGAAAATTAATAAAAATTCAGTTAATAAAAACCTAATTTTATCAATTAAGGATTTTGGAGCATTAGGAGATGGAATATCAGATGATACACAGTCTATTCAAGCCACAATTAATGCTGTTAATCAACTTGGAGGTGGTATAGTATATATACCAGAAGGAATTTACAAAGTATCTATTAATTTCAGTAATCAAACTGCCCTGAGTATTTATCAAAAAATAACTTTACAGGGAGTTGGAGATAGAGCAAGTATTATCAAATTAACTGATAATCAAGGTAATTATGACTCTATACTCGCTGGAGAAAGAGATGATGCAAATATATCTGACTTTGCCATGTATGATTTGGCAATCGATGGCAACGGTTTAAACAATCCTGTATCCCAAGAACAAGATTTAGTCCCTGGAAAACTTCGTCATTCTTTACGGATATATATAGGTTCAAACATTAAAATAGAGCGATGTAGATTTATTAATCAAAGTAACATCAACACAATTACTTTAAATGGAAATACAGCTCCTTTTAACGTTAGTATTTCAGATGTTTCAATCAACAATAATATTTTTGAAGATATCGGTGGAGGAGATATAGATTATGACCATTCTACTGTCTACACTCACGGTGAGAATATTCAAATAAGTGAAAATTACTTTTCTTCAAGAAACGGTGCAGGTACACCGGGAGCAAGAACAGCAATTGAAATACATGGAGACAAACATACTGTTACCAACAACTATATTACAGGATTTACCAATGGTATCAATGTCACAGGATATGCCAGCAGTTCCGATAACCAAAGTATTACTGATAATATAATTAAAGAAGCATATGCTGGTATTGTCATATGGTCATATTTTAGCGATGGTCGTCAAAACACGTCTAATCCTGCAATTAGTAATTGTATGATTGCCCATAATCATATTAGTTTAAATACATATAATTGGCATAAACTTTGGGGAGATATACCAACTGGAGGAATTGTCCTAGAACCCAGGTCAGATGCTCCCATAGAAAATTTAGAGATAGTTGGAAATCAAGTATTTTTTACTAAATCTTATAAAAGTCAGGGAGATAGCGACAATCTAGGAAATGGAATTAGATTATGGCGGAGCGAAAACCCTAGTATTCTTAGTAAGAATATTCAAATTAAAAACAATACTATTTATAATGCCTTATCGAGTGGTATACATATTAATATGCCAATTAAAAAAGGCGAAATTTATGAGAATAAAATTTTTAATCCAGGTCGTAGTAAAAGTAAATTTCATGATTATTATCGAGCCGGAATATTTCTAGATGGAAATCTTGATAAAATGAATATTCAAGGGAATTCATTTATTGATAATCAAGTATCTAATACATTAAAAGTCGGAATTATTGATTTCGCTATTTGTAATCAGAATTGTAGTATTGCAGATAATTATTTACGTGTAGATAGTGGTGCAAAAGTAAAATTATTTCATCAGCAAAATTAGTTGATTTATATCAAAGTCCCATTAATTAGTTACGATATAACGCTATTGAAATCCGGATAGTGCTACTGATTACTCCTTGCTCTTTACTCATTACTTATTGCTTAGCAATCTCGTTAATACCAATTCTAGAGGGAGGCTGCGCTAAATCGCTCTCAGCCCGTGAGAGGCTGGAGCTACAGTTACGAAACCCACTTCCGTGGGCTGAATTAAGCGCATCTTTACAAAGAAATGGTATAAGTCCACATTTCCAGATATAAATATATGAACGTTGTTGTAACATTAGAACATCGCTTTGCTACCACACCGGATGGTAAAGTATGGACACAAACAGCCTTCCCCTATACATTTTGGAAGCGTTATTTAGCAGTATTTGACAGCGTCCGTATCGTTGCGCGATCGCGCAAAGTTAAATCGGTTCCATCTGATTGGAAACGGGTAGATGGGACAATGGTATCCTTTGTATCAATTCCTTATTATATTGGTCCTTGGGAATATTTAAAGAAATCTCAACAGGTGAAACAAACCGTACGTAATGCAGTTGGTAAAAAAGATGCTGTTATTCTTAGAGTTGATTCTCAAATTGCTTGTTGTTTGGAACCCATACTAATTAAGAATTCTCATCCTTATGCTGTAGAAGTTGTAGCAGATCCTTACGATGTATTTGCTCCCGGTTCCGTAGAACATCCCTTACGTCCATTTTTTCGGTGGTGGTGTACCAAACAATTAAAACGACAATGTGCAAATGCAAGTGCAGCTTCCTACGTCACCAAGGAAGCTTTACAGCAGAGATATCCTTGCTCTAATTATGCTACTGGTATATCTGACGTGGATCTCCCTTCAGGGACAATTGTTAATACACCCCGTCCCCCCATAGAAGAAAAACGGACTATTAAGTTAATTTTTGTAGGTACTCTAGCTCAACTATATAAGGCTCCTAATGTATTAATAGATAGTATTGCTATTTGCTGCCAATCCGGATTAAATATTAGCCTAACTATAGTTGGAGATGGACAGTATAGGTCAAATTTGCAAGCACAAGTCAAGAATTTGGGTTTAAAAGACAGAATTAACTTTCAGGGTCAATTAGCTTCCGGTGATGCAGTACGTTCTCAATTAGATATAGCCGATTTATTTATATTACCTTCCTACCAAGAAGGTTTACCTAGAGCCATGGTCGAAGCAATGGGACGAGGACTTCCATGTATAGGTTCTACAGTCGGTGGTATTCCCGAATTATTATCACCATTCGATATGGTACCTCCAGGAGACGCGATCGCTTTAGCTAAAAAAATTCAAGAGGTAGTATCAGACCCCGATCGAATGGTAAAAATGTCGGCTGATAACTTAGAAAAAGCTAGGAAATACACTGATGAGGTATTAAGCAAAGAGCGAATTGAGTTTTTCAGCCATATTAAAGAAATAACTAAAAATTATGCTTTTAGTTAATAGCTAAGAACTAGTACTCGTGAAAGCCAAAATTGCCGGGTAAGGGCAGGCAGGGGAAGCAGAGGAAGCAGGGGGAGAAGAAACTTTTTCTTTTCACGAACAACCCGCAAAGTTCGCTTGGCAAACTAATAGAAAGAAAGTCACTAACAACTAATAAAATACAAACCAATGAAAAAACTTTTAATCGTTGCGACCATTCCTGAAACCCTGACTAACTTTTTTACATATATTACTAAACACTTACAAAATCGGGGTTGGTATGTAGATGGAATGGCTGTTGGAATATCGCGAGATTCCCAGTGTTTGAAGCTTTTTGATAACGTCTGGGATGTAGATTGGTCCCGTAATCCTCTGTATCCAAATAATTTATTAGTTGCTCCCAAACAAATTCAAGCCATATATGAACAAAATCAATATGACATAGTAAATATAACTACACCTGTTGCAGCATTTGTAACTCGTTTTGCCTTAAAGGATTGGCAAAAGCAGGGTAAAGTGAAAATAATTTACACCGCTCAAGGCTTTCATTTCTATTCTGGAGGTGCATTTCATAGAAATATTACCTTTTTAACATTAGAGAAAATTGCCGCACCTTGGACAGATTACTTAGTAGTAGTTAATCGGGAGGATGAAGAAGCTGCAAAACAGCATCATTTAGCACCAAAGGGAAGAGTACGTTTGATACCCGGTACCGGTTTAAATGTAAAACGTTTTGACCATGACGCTATTTCGGAAATCGAGGTGAAGAGGGTTAAACAAGAACTAGGTTTAACACCACAAACACCACTATTACTATCCGTTGCAGAGTTGATTAAGCGCAAGCATCCTGAAGATATTCTCCGAGGATTTGCTCTTTTAAATTCTGAGGAACTTCATTTAGCTTTTGCTGGAGATGGAGTATTGATGGGAAAAATGCAGCAATTAGCTAAAAATTTAAAGGTTGAAAATCGGGTTCATTTTCTAGGGTATCGTCGGGATATTCCACTTTTAATACGTGCTTCCATAGCTACTATTTTAGCTTCCGAACAAGAAGGACTACCAAACTGTGTTATGGAGTCATTATCTATGGAAACCCCTGTGATTGGGACTGATATTCGCGGGACTCGCGATTTATTAGAAGCAGGTTATGGATTATTGGTCAAAGTAGGAGATATTGAGGGAATAGCTTGTGGGATGAAATGGATGTTAGATAATTCTCAAGCAGCTGCAATGATGGGTAAGCGTGGATGTGATAGTTTGGTTGCCTATGATGTACCGCACATTATTGAGGAGTATGAACGTTTGTATGGTGAATCTATATCAGCAGAATTGGCTATGGTTTAATTAATACGGTTTGGAAAAATGTATTTTCGATGGTTTTGCTGACCCCTTGGGGAAATTCAAAGTTAAAGAACAATACTGACAATTTCTAATTAACCAATCTCCTTCCTTTCTACCAAATTTGGAAGAAGGATGTAGAGAGGTTGGGGGATTCATTAACCAACATTATCAATAAACATCTCCCGCATTCATATGTCCCAGACGTTAAATTTAAGTCTGGGACAAGGATTCCAGGTCGCACATATTTAATTCCTAGAAATGTCTATAGGATTTACGCACTCGTAACGAGAAATAAGACTTTGCGTTAACTACGTTATGCTACGCAAACGCGCTAGCTAGCGTGTCCGATAGAACTTATACTCACCCCTACGGTCGCTCCGGACGTAAATACGTAGTCTGTGCGTAAGTCCTGGTCTAATAGGAAAGTTGTTTTGAGGTACGAAATCAGCAGGGCAAAGCAAAGGCTATTTCTATTTATGATACCAATTCTAGGCGGAGGGAGGCTGCGCTAAATCGCTCTGGGAGCTACAGTTACGAAACCCACTTCCGTGGGCTGAATTAAGCGCATCTTTACAAAGAAATGGGATGAAGCTTAATTGAATCTTATTGACTTTAATTTTTATCTTAATTTAAGACAGAAATTGAAGATAAATTTTGTTGCATCTCAGTAATTAATCTTGTATAAAAAATAATGCCAATTTGGCATTGATTCTATTTTTATCTTGGGTTAAGTTGACAATATGTAAAACTTACATAAATCTCCAAAAAATGTATTTTTACAAACTTGAAATATTTCCAAAGTTGCGTAAAAGGTAATATATTTACATTCTTCAAAATCATCAACAGAGAGTAATTCATACCCTTTCGCGTAGATATTCTCAACGAAAAAGCTATTTTTTACATAAAATATTTCAGACTAAATAGGACTTATCCGTAAGTTTTTGAAAAGTAGAATAAAAGCAGGAATAGTATCCTTTCAGTAAATTTAAACTAGTCTAAAAATACTATTCTGATAATTCAAGAATTAAACCGGACTCCTATAGCTTTGGCAATTTATATCAAAAGCTAGAAAAATGATTGCAAATCAAAAACAAGTTGTGAAATCTGCAACCCAGGACAAACTTGTCAAGAAATTATTGGATAGACTTATAGCCGCGATCGCACTGTTTTGTCTAATTCCATTACTGATTATCGTTGCGATCGCAGTTCACTTCCGAATGGGAGATCCAATTCTTTTCACTCAGACTCGTTCTGGTCGCAGAGGACGGATATTCAAGGTCTATAAGTTTCGCAGTATGACTAATGATTGCGACCGGAATGGTAACTTGTTATCTGATGAAGATAGATTAACCAGCTTTGGGAAATTTATTCGTCGAGTCAAGTTAGATGAAACCCTACAGCTATGGAATATTCTCAAAGGAGACATGAGCTTCGTCGGTCCCCGTCCCACTCTTCCAGAACAAGTTCAAGATTATCAGGATTGGCAAAAAACTAGACTTTATGTTACCCCTGGTCTGACCGGATGGGCACAAGTAAATGGTAATACCGAGCTTACTTGGACTGAACGCATCTGTTTAGATATCTGGTATTTACATCATTGGTCGTTGTGGATGGATATGGAAATTTTACTCAAAACCTTGCTGGTAGTTATCTGGGGGGAACGCAGAAATGAGAAAGCTCTTAGTAAAGCCTTGAAGTACGCTCAATATACTCTCAAAGTAGATTTCGATCAGCCTGTTGCAGAATCATTAAGGTAAGTAAAGGTAGGTGTAATAATGCAATTTATTTTAGTTGGAGCTGTAGATAGTACGGCAATTGCCTTAGAGAAACTAGTAGAGCATAATGTACCACCGGTTGCTTTATTTACATTACCCCTGTCAAAATCCCAACGTCATTCAGACTTCGTTCATCTCCAGCCTTTAGCTCAAAAATACGGGGTTCCGGTTGTGGAGGTGTCTAATATTAACTCACCAGATGCATTAAGTAAAATCCGCTTTTTACAACCAGATTATCTCTTCGTCATCGGTTGGTCGCAAATTTGCCATCAAGAACTTTTGAGCATACCCCGTATTGGCTCAATTGGCTGTCATCCAGCCCCAATTCCAGAAAATAGGGGACGTGGAGTTATTCCTTGGACAATATTACAGCGTCGTCGGGATACGGCAATGACTTTGTTTTGGTTGGATAAAGGTGTGGATTCAGGGGATATTTTAATCCAAGAGAAGTTTCCTGTCGCAGATGATGAAACCGCAACAACTCTTTGTGAAAAGCATAACGAATTTTTAATCAAAATGTTCTCCGAAGTCATTCCTTTACTAAAACAAGGTGAAGGACAACGAATTAAGCAGAATCATCATGAAGCAACTTACTGTGCTAAAAGGGGACCCGATGATGGTTTAATAGATTGGAATTTATCTGCTGATTCTATTTGGACTTTGATTCGGGCAGTCACTAAACCTTATCCGGGAGCTTTTAGTTTCTACCAAGGGAAAAAAATAACTATCTGGGAAGCTGATTATATAGGAGATGCTCCTTACTGGGGATTACCTGGACAGGTACAATCTGTTACTGATCGTGGGGTTGTAGTCCAATGCGGAGATGGTAAACATATTTTAATGAAAGTAGTTCAATTAGAAGAAGAACCGGAAATTAATGCCAATTTGGTATTGAAAAATCATCGGAAACTGGGTATGAATTTATTAGATTTATATCAAAAAATCATTGAAACAGGGTGCATTGAGTAATGAAAGTTTTGGTTATTGCACCTCACCATGACGATGAAGTCTTAGGTGTTGGTGGTACCATCGCAAAATATGCGGCGGAAGGGGCTGAAGTCTATGTAGCTATTGTTACTAGAGGCTATCCTCCTGAGTATATAGAGGAATCCTGCGAGCAAGATATAAAAGAAGCACATCAAGCACATAAACTCTTAGGGGTAAAAGAGACAATATTTCTTTCCTTCCCGGCAGCAAAGTTAGACACCATACCCCACAGGGATGTAAATGTAAAACTATTTGAATTAGTTAGTAAAATCCAACCGGATTTACTTTTTATCCCTTTTATCGGGGATATTCACTTAGACCATCAAAGAATTTTCCTATCCAGTTTAGTTGCAGCAAGACCTAATAATCCTCACCCACCGAAAGCTATTTATACTTATGAAACCCTTTCGGAAACTAACTGGTATGCTCCCCACGTAACACCAAGCTTTGTTCCAAATGTGTTTATTGATATTTCCAAGCATTTAGAAACTAAGTTGCAGGCAATGCAAATGTATGGATCTCAAATTAAAATGTTTCCTAACGAACGTTCTGAGGAGACTTTGCGAGCTTTAGCTACTTTGCGGGGTTCTACGGTAAATCGTTTTGCAGCGGAGGCTTTTTATTTAGTACGACAGATTATTTAAGAATGTAATAGAAATATGTAGGGAAAGAATATAGACTTTAGGACTCACGCACTTTACAAAAGGGCTATGTTATGTATTAACGTTTTGACGCTGTTGCAGCCTTTTCTAAATTATCCTTTCTTGATTGCGATAACGAAGTTAAAGTTATCCCATAGTGCAAAACAGAAAAATCAAGCTCAAACCCCGAAATAGGTTTTACATACTTTCTTATTGCTTCCTGAAAGTTGATTTTAAGGGGGAGACTTTAGACTTCATGGGATTTTTATAAGAATTTTATTTAAGTTTCTAGAGAAGATGTTTCTCTCCTTTATCTGTATTTCTTTGGAATTTATATAAACCCGATCTAATATAATTTTGGAGTTGTCAAATGCTAAGTACTTTAACTCCACATCTATCGGAAGCAGAAATTGCACTTCTTCCTACAGAAAAAGACATTGCTTTTTATGAAGAACACGGTTGGTATGTCTCTCCCAAAGTACTTACCGACGAAATCATCGACCAAGCTGTTTTAGGTAGCAAAAGGTTTTATCAGGGAGAACGAGATCAACAACTACCAACAGGAATTGGTTTCAGTGACTGGAAACCCTCAGACGGTGATGATGTGGTTCGTAATAATGAATTCGTCTCATTACAAAATAGGGAACTGCGGACATTAGGATTACAACCTATAATTGGTGCGATCGCAGCCCGCTTAAGTAGAAGTACTGAAATTAGACTTCTAGATGACCAATTAGTTTACAAACCACCCCAGGATAAAAACGGTAAAGGTGCCGTGGGATGGCACGCAGACCGCGCATATTGGTCTACCTGTAGCTCCCATAATTTACTTACTGCTTGGATTCCTTTCCATGATTGTCAAGAGTCTCGGGGTTCTTTGGTAGTCTTAGATAAAAGCCATAAATGGACGGATATTCAGGATAGTCGTTATTTTAATAATCACAATTTACAGGAAATAGAAGACAAGTTTCGTGACTCTGGAAAGGAAGTTGTTCGAGTTCCCATAAGTTTAGAGAAAGGTCAAATTAGCTTTCACCATTGTTGGACAATTCATGGTAGCTTGCCAAACTACAGTAATTCCTTTCGTTTAGCAATGGCTATACATCTCCAAGATGGGGATAATCATTATCAACCTTTTTGGGATAACACAGGTAAAGAAATTCATATTGCTGATGAGTTTCTGTGTCGCAAATTAGAAAATGGATATCCAGATTTTAGGGATCCCGATATTTTTCCTGTTTTATGGGATGGGGGAGAATCCTCAATGTTTTAATGTCATTTTTATTTAAACTCGGAGGATTCGGAGGTTGAACTGATTTTTTAGTTTTTTAAAACTTAGTTTTTTAAAACTTTGGGATTCTTCTTCTTACTTAAAATATATTTGGAAATAAGAGAGAGATGGATTTACAAATAATTGATTTACAAAATCCTTTATGGGGAGAAACTTTAAAAAAGTTACGTCACGATGTCTATCACTTACCTGAATATGTAAAATTAGAAGCCGAGAGAAATAATACGACTGCTGAAGCTTTTGTATTTATTGAAGATGAGATTGGAGATGAAAAAATTATCTTTGTTCCTTACTTATTACGCAGTTGTAATGACATATTAAATGGAGAGGGAGCAACTGAAGAATTATTTGATGTGGTTTCTCCTTATGGATATCCCGGTATTTTATTAAGTGAAGCTGCAAGGAACTCTCCGGAGTTTATAGAGACTGCTTTAAGTAAGTTGAAATATCTATTTCGTGAAAAAAATATTTGTTCTGCCTTCTTCCGATTACATCCGATACTGAGTAATAACTTTACTGATATTTTTCCAGAAGATACTTTTACTGACAATGGTAAAACCGTCTCTATAGACTTAACACTTTCCGAAGAAAAAATATGGGCAAAAACTCGTAAAGGTCATCAAAGTACAATTAATAAATGTAAACGACTAGGTTTTACTGGAAAAATCGTTCCTTTTGGAGAATATATCCATGAATTTATAGAAATCTATACAGAAACCATGAATCGGGTACAAGCAAAAGAATCATATTACTTCGACGAAACTTATTTTCACCAGCTTTTAAATTTAGGCGATCGCTTACATTTAGGTATCGTGGAAATGAATGATGAAATTGCTTGTACTAGTTTATTTTTTGAGTCCTGTGGTATTGTCCAAGCTCATTTAGGAGGGACGACAAATAAGTATATCAGTCAATCCCCTTTTAATTATTTATTACATTATGTACGACTGTGGGCAAAAGAAAGAGGTAATGAATTTCTCCATATAGGAGGGGGGATTGGTGGTTCGAGTGAAGATAGTCTTTATACATTTAAATCTGGTTTTTCTAAACAAAGACACACTTTTCTCACTTTACGTCTAATAACGAATGAAGAAAAATATCAACATTTAATAAATCTAAGAATGAATCATTTGAATTTACCATCTACGAAATTTACAGAATCTTCCTTTTTTCCTGCTTATCGACTTTCGATTTAATTCTTAACCTTCAGGATTATAATTCCGACCATCTTGGATTGAAAGTTCTTCTTTTATAAACTAGTTCTTCTAAAAGAGAAATAAATAAGCAATAAAAAAGAAATCATTTTAGTGACTATTAATTTTTGATAATCGTATATATACTTACCTTTATAAGATTTAAGTATATATTTAAATCTACAAATTACATCTAAAATCAGGAATAATAAATGAGTATTTCATCTGAAGGGGCGACGATACCGACTAAAACGTAGATTCTATAAGCTTCATAGCATTAATACCTTGTCGGTAATAATCTCGTTTGCTAG
>JBCCDM010000012.1:0-29056 GCA_039030795.1 Cyanobacteria bacterium P01_A01_bin.84 | reverse complement strand
TGGTTAAGTCAAAGAGGACTACAACTATCAGAGGAAAAAACGCAAATTGTTCATATTACTCAAGGGTTTGACTTTCTAGGACATAACATAAGGCATTACAAAGATAAGTCGAGCAAAACTGGCTACAAACTATTAACGAAACCGAGCAAAAAGGCAATTAAAGAAATACGGCATAAAATCCGCCAAACTTGGCTTAAATATAAATCAAATCAAGTCAAAGAATTGATAGCGAAACTTAATCCCATCATCAGGGGTTGGGCTAACTATCATCGTAAAGGGGTAGCCAGAAAAATTTTTGAAAGCCTAGACCAATGGATGCATAAACGTGCTAGAAGATACGCTAAAAGAAAACATCCAAATAAAAACGAAACTTGGAGAAAACAAAAATATTTCGGAAGATTCAACCTCGACAGGAAGGATAAATGGGTATTTGGCGACCACGAGAGTGGAATTCATCTACTAAAATTCACTTGGTTTGATATTGAACGCCATGTGCTTATACCTGGAAAATCGTCACCTGATGACCCAAATCCAGAAATTCAAAAATGGTTTAAGTCTAAGCGGAAACGAAAGTCCAAGGATTATAAAAAATCATGGCAGAAAATAGCACGAAACCAAAACTACGTGTGTCCCATTTGTAGAGAATCTTTATTCAATGGAGAAGAACTACACGTCCACCATATTATTCCTAAATCAAAGGGAGGTAAGGATACTTACAAAAACCTCCAACTTGTCCATTTGATGTGTCACCAACAAATACATTACGGGAAGCCTGCGTGATTTGCTTGAGCCGTGATACTTGGAAAGCTTGTAAGTCCGGTTCTTAGGGGGGAAAGGGATAGCAATATCCCCGACCTACCCGACTATTCCTCAAACCGAAAGATAACGCTGAAGAAGTTCTTGCCAAAATCATAGCGTTCTTGGCAGAACGGGGGATGGAAATCAGCAAAGAGAAGACAAAGCTAACACCATCGACACAAGGGTTTGACTTTCTCGGCTGGCACTTCAAAGTCCAGAAAAATAGAAAGTTTAGATGTGTTCCCTCAGAGGAAAATTTCAAAGCTTTCCGCGATAAAGTCAAATTCATCGTTAACAACTCGTCCTATGGGGCTGAGGTTAAAGCCGCAAAGCTTGCACCAATTGTTCGAGGATGGCGGAACTACCACCGTTACTGCAAAATGGACGGTTCAAGATTCTCCTTATGGTTCACTGCGAATCGTGCCTTTAAGGTATTCCTCAAACAACCCTCAATTAATAAGGACAAAGCGGAAACCCTGGTCAAACAGGCGTTCCCAACAGTGCCTTACTCTGAAAACAAACATGTCAACGTAAAAGGGGATAAATCACCTTTTGATGGAGATATTGTTTATTGGAGCCAAAGGGAAAGCAAGCATTACGACAATTTATCAGCCAAACTGCTCAAAAAGCAGAATCATAAGTGTGGACGCTGCGGATTGAATTTTATGCCCGGTGAAGAAATACATCTACACCACTTAGACGGAAATCACAGCAATTGGAAACATAAAAACCTCGTGGCAATCCACAAGTCATGTCACCAATACATCCACATTGGCAAGTCCACGGACTAGAGCATCTAGGAGCCGTGATGCGGGGAAACTTGCACGTCCGGTTCTGAAGTGGAGGTGCCCCGGATAATACCGGGCATCGACCATAACCCACCGAAAGCATGAAAATGGCGTTCTGGTATCCAAACAGCTTTAAAATCATGGGAATCTGCAAACTTTGCTCCTTCTACAAACAGTTGATATTTGTCATCTGCAAATTCAGCTTCATTGCTAGAAAAATACAACAAGCTAAATGGTATAGTTTGATTTTGAATACTAGGATTTAAATTTTTTGACTGATTTGATTGTGATGCGAGATTATGACTTGTATCTTGAAAAACATTTTCTTTCTGTTGAGGAGAAACTTGATTTTCAGGCTTTTTAGGAGATTGCATCAAATTAATAATATCAGTTGCTAATTGTTCAATAGTGATATCTTCAAAAAACTTCTCCATTGATATAACTACATTAAAGTTATTTTCAATATAATTTTTTATTTCAATAGCTTGCAGCGAATCTAAACCTAAATTATTAATGGATTGGTCTGGTTTAATTGTGGATAATGGTATTTTTAAAGATTGAGAAATTTGCTTGCATAGTTCTAAAATTAAAGATAATTGCTCTTTTTTCTGGATTGTTTCTCTGGTTAATACTTGGTTTGTACAATCTAGTGATTTTTCTTCCACAATGTTAGAATCCACAACAGAAAAATTATTTTTTAGAAAAGCATCTCGACAAGCACCACGTTGAATTTTACCGCTAGAAGTTTTAGGAATACTTCCCGTCCTAATCAAAACTATTGTATATACTTGTAATTCATGTTCTAATGACACTTGCTTTTGAATTGCTGTAAATAATTCATCCTTATTTAGTTGTCGTAAGTAACTACGTTCTATTTCTTGAACTACTACCAGCTTTTCTTCACCTTCTACTTCAACAGCAAAAGCTACTCCACAATTTGCTTTTAATGCTGGATGAGCTTTCTCAACGGTTAACTCGATATCTTGAGGATAATGATTGCGTCCCCGAATAATAATTACATCCTTCAATCTTCCACTAATAAACAATTCACCTTCATGTAAAAATCCTAAATCCCCAGTGCGTAAAAAAGGACTTTCTTGAGCATCTTTCAAACAAGCTTGAAAAGTTTCTCGTGTTTCTTCTAAGCGATTCCAATACCCACAAGCAACACTTTCACCAGATACCCAAATCTCTCCAACTTCCCCTTCTTCACAACGAGTTAGCGACTCAGGATTGACAATAATCACTTTTGTATTGTCATGGGGAAAACCGACACCCACTAACATTCGATTTCCCGATTCTGAATTCTCACTCTCTACTACCGAATTTTGCTTTACAGTCTTAAATCCTTGAATTACAGGTTTTTGATTTTTATTACCACCCGTAACAAATAAAAGCGGAGAGGGAGTGAAGGTGAAACCCGTATTCGTCAATAAAGAGGGAGGGAGTGAGGGAGTGAGGGAGAGAGACTTAGATGGGGTTTTGAACCCCAACCAATTACTAGCACGCCAATTGACAGTGGGGTTTTAAAGCCATTCGTCTTGATAAAAATATCTAATTATCAAAAATTTGATTGCAACGTTCAAAATATCGAAGAAACTGCATAAGTTCCCTAAAGCGTCACCTAAGACCAAATGAGCGCGAATTTCAATTTTAGTAAAAAAGCAACGACTAATAAAAATGGCAAACATTATCGGTACAGCAGACAGAGATACTTTTTTCGGTACTCAAGACAGCGATTTTATCAAAACCTTAGCTGATAACGATGTGGTATTTGCTATTGATGGTAATGATACGGTTGATGGTGGTAGCGGCGATGACAATCTATTCGGATTGAATGGTGATGATGTATTGCTAGGGAGAAGTGGAACAGACTTAATACTTGGTGGCTCTGGCAATGATTCCCTTGATGGAGGTGCCGACAACGATGATTTAGTTGGTGAAGTCGGAAATGATACTTTAATCGGCGGTAAAGGTAATGATAATCTCATCGGTGACAATCTAGATAACACCGGATTTGGCAATGACGTGATGTATGGAGGTGCTGGTAAGGATAATTTAGCTGGTGGGCAGGGAAATGATATAGCCTTTGGTGAAGCTGGTAATGATTTAATTAATGGTGATAGCGGTGATGATACAGTTAGTGGCGGTAGGGGAAACGACTCGGTTTTTGGTGGTGCAGGAGATGATTTAGTCTACGGCGATCGCGGTGACGATTTAGTAATCGGTAGCTCCGGTAACGATAAAGTATTTGGTGGTAAAGGAAATGACACTTTATTTGGTATCACCCCTAATTTTCCGGGATTTGGAAAAGATGAAATAGACACTCTAACAGGTGGTAAAGGTGAGGATACATTTGTTTTGGCAGGTAAAATAACAAATGCTTCGGAGGTTGTCTTTTACAACGACGGCGATACTAATAGTGCTGGAACAAATGATTACGCTTTGATTGAAGATTTTAAAAACAACAAAGATATTATCCAACTGATTGGTAACAAGAGCGATTATATTCTTGGTAATGCTTCAGATGGTTTACCTTCGGGAACGGCTATATTTTTTAATGATGGTGCGAATCCAGAATTAATCGGTATTGTCGCGAATATTTCCGTGGATAATTTGAGCTTGGATAATACCAATCAATTTAGTTTCGTTGGTTGATTTTTCTTGTACTGTCATTGCGAGTGGAACGAAGCAATTGCAAAAAAACATGAGATTGCTATGTCCTGACGGACACGCTTCGCTCGCAATGGACAAGAAGACAAGGAGATAAGACCTCTTGCAAAAATATTTTGTGGTATGATGATGAGTTATTCAGATTTTAATTTTTGGCTTTTAAAATAATAAGAAGCAGGCAGTTTTTTTGTTAAGTACTATCAGGCTAAATGCCATATTTTCAAATTACATGGCAAATTGATTCAGCTATTTATAACTTTCTGAATTATCACGGTACATTTAATTTTTATTCTTCAATTACGCGGCTAATTCATAATTATAAATACCAGCAATTAAACTGGCTCTTAAACCAAATCTGCGGTGACGATTTCGATAGGGATAAGATAAAATTTTAAAAATTTTTAACCGACGATTAACATGTTCAACTGCGATTCTCAATTGGTTAATTTCTCTATTATATTTTTTCTGATTTTTTGTTAACTTCCCACCACGTGGCTTTTTAATAGGAGTTTGACTTAAGTTATGAAGCTTCGCAATTCCTTGATACCTTTTATCAGCTATTACTTTAAGTAATTTGTGGAATTTAACATCACTCTTTTTAAACAATTTAAAATCATGAGTTTTTCCTTTAGAATGGTCTAAACACATGCGGAAGATTAGTTTTTTGTCCAAATACTACCTGTGTTTTTAAGGTGTGTTCTCCCTGTTTTCCACTATAAAATCGTTTTTGATGTTTTTTAGGTCTTTCAATAGGACTTTCCATTACATCCATTAAAATTAAATCTTCATCAATAGATGAATTTAATAATTTTTTCTTTCCTGGTAGGCTAAATTTCCCGGATTTAATTAATATATTTTCAACTTTAAACACAATGCGACATGTATTTGACTCGGAAATTTTCCAATCTTGCCCTATATGATAATAAGTTCTATATTCTCTTAAATACTGAAGGGTTAATAAGATTTGGTCTTCAATTATTAATTTTGGAGGACGACCACATTTTTTCTTTTCTTTTTCTTTAAATTTAACTGTGCGAACCATCAAGTTAAAAGTTTTTTTTAACTCCTGTCATACGTTTAAACTCAGTTGATGATAGTTTTTTTGCTTGCCAATATTTCATTTGACCGCCATCAAATATTTAACACTTTTCTTATCATAAAAGACTGGGGCAATAGTTCTAATTAGTTTTTTAAGCAATGGCGGCGATACACTCCTCTGGGGTGTCGGCTGAGCCGCACCTGCGGTGAACGCTTATCGCAGCATAGCTGCGCTTGCTGTCAAATCAATCAAAACTGTAAACACATAATTATAACACAAAATACTTTTGCAAGAGGTCTATAGGGAAAATGAATAATTTAATCAAAACTGCATAATTTAATTAAAGTGTTACCCATATCTATTTGTAGACAGTTTTAAACAAAGGAGTTACAGTTTTGAAGGTTAAAAATTCTCAAATGCATTCCGTTATCAGTATTCAAAAATGTCGGGCTTATTTTACCGCAATACACGACTGTTAATTCTTACCATCTGCCTTATTTGTGTATGGTGAATTTCTTCATTCCAAATTTTATCCTGCATGGAACACCCCGCATTTAGTCAGTATATTGTTTTCTTTTATAAGTACACATTATGCAACACATTTATTTTGCGAATTTAATAGATTTACTTCGCCATCGAGGGGAATATCAATCGAGCGATACTGCTTTTACCTTTCTTCCCAAGGGAGAAATCGAGGAATTATCTATTACTTATCAAGAGTTGGATAAGAAAGCACGAGCGATTGCTGCTGTGTTGCAAAGTATGAATGCTTTGGGTGAAAGAGCGCTGTTAATTTATCAACCAGGGTTAGAATTTATTGCTGCTTTTTTCGGTTGCTTGTATGCGGGAGTGATTGCGGTTCCTGTGTATCCACCGAGACGAAATCATCACGGCAATCGATTGCAAGCGATTGCGAAAGATGCTCAAGCAACGATTGCTTTGATAACTACATCGGTTTTGAGCAACATTGAAACAGTCTTGATTGAAGACCCAGAATTAGCATCTTTACAGATTATTACTACAGATGAAATTGATAGTAGTAAATCTGAAGATTGGCAGCCAAAATCTATAGATAGTAACGATTTAGCATTTTTACAATACACTTCTGGTTCTACAGGGACTCCGAAGGGAGTAATGATTTCTCATGGGAATCTATTGCATAATTCGGAATTGATTTGTAAATGTTTCGAGAATACATCTAGCAGTAAAGGTGTAATTTGGCTGCCACCGTATCATGATATGGGTTTGATTGGTGGAATATTGCAGCCAATTTATGGAGGTTTTCCGGTAGTATTAATGCCACCAGTAGCGTTCCTCCAAAAGCCTATTCGTTGGTTAAAAGCGATT
This sequence comes from Cyanobacteria bacterium P01_A01_bin.84, assembly GCA_039030795.1. Taxonomy (GTDB): domain Bacteria; phylum Cyanobacteriota; class Cyanobacteriia; order Cyanobacteriales; family Nostocaceae; genus JBCCDM01. The sequence continues at coordinate 22,411 of JBCCDM010000012.1, read as the reverse complement.
TCTCGATATAAAGCGACTACTAGTGGTGGACCAAATTTTGCTTATGATTTGTGCGTTCAAAAAATTAAGCCGGAACAGTTAGAAAATCTTGATTTGAGCAGTTGGGAGGTAGTTTTTACTGGAGCAGAACCCGTTCGTCCTGAGACTTTGGAAAGGTTCGCTCGTAAATTTGCCGATTATACACATAATGGATTACAGGTTTATGCTGCTGTGCTGGTTAAAACTGGGAGTATTCCGAAAACATCTAGTGGAAAGATTCAGCGATATGAGTGTAAAAATGCTTTTCTTAAAGGTACTTTAAATGTTGTTGAAGATTGGAGTGAAAACCCTTTGCAGAAAACAAAGATTCGATATTTACAGAGTGATGCGAAATCTTTGTTAGAGAAAGTGCAAACTGGCTAACTAATAAGTAAACCTAAAATTATCATTTAACGGAGCAAAAATGAATGCAAGTTAATAAATTAGTACAAAAAAAATCTGTAAAAAAATCAAATAAAAATAGAAAAATAACTATTAAAAATTACTACTTAAAGAAACTTCAACAGCGGTTTGCTTTAGCTACTATTTTAATACCTTTTATCGGTTCTATTGTTTCAATTGGATTACTTGCAGTATTAAATATTAACAGATTTGAAATATGGCTATTAATTACTATGTATGTTTTAACTATGATAGGAATTACTGTAGGTTTTCATCGACATTTTTCACACAGTAGTTTCAAAGCTAATTTTTATATAAAAATTATACTTGCAATTTTTGGTTCTATGGCGGCTCAAGGTCCTTTGATTCACTGGATTAGTAACCATAGAAGACATCATCAATACAGCGATAAACTCAGAGATACTCATTCCCCTCATATTTATAATGGGCAAAATAAAACACAAAAATTTCCCAAACTTTGTGGATTTTGGCACGCTCACATAGGCTGGATGATTAACGGTGAAGTTACAAATTCTGCGCTTTTTGCAAGAGATTTACTGCAAGATTCTGTGATTGCTAAAGTTAATCAACTATATCTATTATGGGTAGTTTTAGGTCTTGTTATTCCTGCTTTTTTGGAAGGAATGATTACAGCAAGTTGGATAGGAGTATTACAAGGATTTTTATGGGGAGGGCTTGTACGAATTTTCTTAGTACACCATGCAACTTGGAGCATCAACTCCATAACTCACCTTTATGGTAAACGTCCCTTTGATACCAAAGAACACAGTACAAACAATATTTGGTTAGCCATTCCTACGGGTGGAGAAGCTTGGCACAATAATCACCATGCTTTTCCAAATTCAGCTAAGTTTGGATTAGAATGGTGGCAATTTGATATCGGTTATTGGGTTATTAATTTTCTAGAAAAACTAGGTTTAGTTTGGGATGTCAAATCCCCAACAGCAAGAATGATAGAAGCGAAGAAAGCTATTTAGCTATTTCACTATTGAATTTGGAAATATTAACAAAAAATAAGGAGAATCAATCAATGAAAATTCAAGCTACCAAATTTAGCAAACAAGAAATACAAGATTGGTTGGTTTCTTATTTATCGGAATTATTGGAAATTGAACCAACAGAAGTAGACGTAACTATTCCCTTTGAACGTTATGGTTTAGATTCTTCTGCTGCTGTAGGTATGACTGGTGATTTGGAAGAATGGTTGGGTCTCGATTTAGATCCAATGCTGCTTTATAACTATCCAACTATTGAGCAGATTTCGCAACATTTGGCTGAGGAATTATAGAAATATTACTAATCATCGTGGGTTGTAAGCACAATATAAGTAAGAAGGTCGTAATTATGAGTAATTCAAAAAAATGCTTAATTGTTGGAGCAGGTGTATCGGGTTTAGTAACTGCAAAAGAACTTTTAGAAGTGGGAATTGAAGATATAACAATTCTCGAACAAGAAAAGGAGTTAGGTGGTGTCTGGCAGAAATATTGTTGGAATAGTGCAACTCTAACATCTTCCAAATTAGTAACAGAATTTGGAACTTATCCCATTCCTGATGATTATCCAGATTTTCTGACACCAGAGCAAATGTCGGCTTATTTGCATTCTTTTGTCAAAGAATTCGGACTTGAAAAATATATTCGCTTTGGTGTAACCGTGCGAGAAATTCATAAGGACAATCGAGAAAAATATGAGGTTGTTACAGACGAATATACCTATGGAGACTACGATTTTGTTGTCCTGTGTACGGGCTTACACGGTCAGCCAGATATCCCTAGAATCACAGGATTGGAAGAATTTGAGGGTGAGGTGATTCATGGTAGTCAATACAAAACACCAGAACCATTTAGGGATAAACGAGTGTTGTGCTTAGGTTTGGGGGAAAGTGGTATTGGTATTAATTCAGACATTAGCAGTATTGCTGCTAAAACAATTGTTTCAGCAACCTCTTATACTCCTTTTCCTCGCGTTATTCCATACACAAGTATTGCTGCCGACCAATTGGCGTTCTGGTCAATTGGTCGATTTTTAAAGGACTTTCCAGAGCTTTATTCTTATCAGATGAGTTGGTATATTAACTTACCTAAATTGCTTAAACCCCTTTATGCTCGCTTTCATCCGTGGTTAAATTTATTTCCTAAAGAATGGTTACCCAAAGCTGTGATTCCTAATTATTGGCATGGTAAATACTGGCCAAAGCCGAGCGAGAAATTTGGTGAAGTTAGCGGTAATTTGACTAAACCTGAAAACCCTACTGATGATATTCTATATTTGGTTCATACAGGTCAAATTATTCCCAAAGGGAAAGTATTACGGTTGGAGAGAAATTCTGCGTATTTTGAAGATGGTAGTCAAGAAGAAATTGATAGCTTGGTAATTAATGCGGGTTACAAATCTCCTGTTTTATCGATTGGTTTACCCAATCATTGGCATTACTGTCATCAAAAACTATATAAAGGCTGTTTTCATCCCGAGCTACCTAACTTAGCCTTTGTAGGTCTAGTTAGACCAACGATTGGTTCAATTCCTGCAATGGCAGAAATGCAGGCTCGTTTAGTTGCTAGGGTGTTCTCTGGTAGCCTAAAATTACCCGAATCAGAACAGCTAGTAAAAATTATTGAAAAAGAAGCAAAGAAACATGCAAAAGAATGTCCCCAAATGCAAGAACGTTTGCCTCATGTTTATTTCTTTGACCGCTGGATGGAAGAAATGGCAGAGCTTATAGGCTGTCGTCCCCGTATTTGGCAGTATTTAGGGTCAATCAAACAACTTCAGGCTTATTTTTTTGGTATACCTATCCCCCTCCGTTTCCGAATTCACGGTCCAGGTGCAGTTTTTAATGCGAAAGAACGATATGCACAGCATGTGGCAAAGGTTTACGGTCACGGTTTCGGAAAGTTTATGAAATATCAGGTTCTTATGGCTTTCTTTTACCCTCACCTGCTGACATTATTAATATTATTAGTCTTATTGTGGGGTGCAAAACTTTCGCTCTTGATAAGTTTGGGTTTTGCAGGTTTATTTTGGTCACTGTATATGAGTGTTGATTTATTTCGATTTGTGTTGACTCTACCCTTCATTTTTATGAATAATGCTCAAATACGACAAAGTTTGGTGCAGCATACTCCCGACCCACAATTGAAGACTTATTTGTTTGTACCTAAATACAAGTCCCCTCGTACATTACAACAAGACGCAGTTGATGCTTAAAGAGTTAGCAACTGCAATTCGTTTTTATGGCATATTTCACCGTTAAGTAAGAGAAGATTGAATATGGAGCCTATCGCAGTTATTGGGATTGCTTGTCGCTTCCCTGGAGGTGCCAAAGACCCTGCTTCTTTTTGGGAAGTTCTTCGGAATGGAAAAGATACCATAACAAAATCACCTACCGCTCGATGGAACACAGAAAAAAATCACTCTGTAAATACTTCTTGGGGAGGATTTTTACATAGGCTAGATGGTTTTGATACTAGTTTTTTTCAGATTTCTTCTCGGGAAGCAAAGTCTATCGATCCACAACAACGATTGATTATGGAAGTAGCCTGGGAAGCTCTGGAAAATGCCGCAATCGACCCCATGCAATTAGCAAATAGCGCTACAGGTGTTTTTATTGGTGTTGGTTCGACTGATTACCATCGACTGGTGTATCAAAATCAAAATTCCCTCGATGCTTATTCTACTACTGGTACGGGGTTTTGTATTGTTGCTAACCGTTTATCGTATTTCCTAAATTTGCGCGGACCTAGTATCAGTTTGGATACCGCTTGTTCTTCCTCTTTAGTTGCGGTTCATCTTGCCTGCCAAAGTCTAAGGCAATTTGAATCTCAACTTTGTTTGGTAGGGGGAGTAAATACTATACTTTCGCCAGAATCTACGATAATTTTTTCTCAAGCTGGGATGATGGCTGCTGATGGTCGTTGTAAAACTTTTGATGCTAGTGCTGATGGTTATGTTCGGGGGGAAGGTTGTGGGGTAGTTGTCCTTAAACGGTTTTCCGATGCTATTAAAGATGGAGATAATATTCAAGCTGTTATCAAAGGTACAGCAGTTAACCAAGATGGTTTGACTAACGGACTGAGTGCACCTAACGGTCTTTCTCAGCAAGCAGTTATTCGTCAAGCATTAGAAAAAGCTGAGGTCAAATCAGCCCAAATTAGTTATGTTGAAACACACGGGACTGGTACGTCTTTGGGAGACCCAATTGAAGTAAATTCACTTAAAACGGTTTTTAATGAAGATAGGGAGCTTAATCAACCCTGCTATATTGGCTCGGTTAAAACTAATATTGGTCATTTGGAAGCAGCCGCAGGAATTGCTGGTTTAATAAAGGTGGTCCTATCGTTGCAAAACCAGGAAATTCCGCCCAATTTGCATTTTAAGCAATTGAATCCTTATATTAAAATTAAAAATACTCCAATCAAAATTCCTACTTCACTTCAAGAATGGTCTACTGATAGTGAATCTAGATTGGCTGGTGTGAGTTCTTTTGGTTTCGGTGGTACCAATGCTCATGTAATTGTCGAAGAAGCACCACGTAAGGTCAAAGGTCAAAGGTTAAAGGTCAAAGGTGAAGAGTTTAATCAGCGTCCGCATCATATATTAACTTTATCTGCGAAATCCGAACCGGCTTTAAAGGAGTTGGTTCAAAGATATGAAGAATTCTTAAAAAATGATTCTAAAGCGTCAATTGATGACATATGTTTCACTGCCAATACAGGGCGATCGCACTTTAGTCATCGTTTAGCAATTATTGCATCTGATAAACTTCAATTAACCAATGAATTAGCTTTAATAGGTTCTGAAGAAGAAGTTAATGGTGTATTTAAAGGACAACTTTCTATTAATAATAAATTACAGAAAATAGCCTTCCTATTTACCGGACAAGGTTCTCAGTACATCAATATGGGAAGAGTGCTTTATGAAAGTCAACCAGTCTTTCGTGAAACAGTATTAAAATGCAATGAAATTCTTAAACTTTATATAGAAAAATCGATAGTAGAAGTAATTTATCCAGAAAATAATCAAGATAACAGTAATTCAATAATTGACCAAACAGCTTATACCCAACCAGCATTATTTGCAATTGAATATGCTTTATATAAACTATGGGAATCCTGGGGAATCAAACCTTCTGTGGTCATGGGTCATAGTGTGGGAGAATATGTTGCAGCTACTGTAGCGGGAGTATTCAGTTTAGAAGATGGTTTAAAATTAATTGCGAATCGCGGACGGTTGATGCAACAATTGCCAACCGGGGGTGAGATGTTATCGATAATGGCATCCCATGAGCAAGTAAAACAATTTATTGCACCATATTCACAAAAAGTTAGTGTCGCAGCAATCAACGGACCCCAAAGCGTTGTTATTTCTGGTGAATCAGAAGCAATTGGTCAAATAAAGGTTTTATTAGAATCAGTTGAAATAAAAACAAAACAGTTACAAGTGTCCCATGCTTTCCACTCACATTTGATGAAACCGATGTTAGCTGAGTTTAAGCAGATAGCATCAGAAATAACCTACAACCAACCCCAAATTCCACTAATCTCAAATGTCACTGGCAGTAAAGCTAATGATAATATTTGTACGGCAGATTACTGGATAAATCATGTACGTCAACCAGTTAAATTTGCTCGCTCTATGGAAACCTTGGAGCAACTTGACTATCAAATATTCTTAGAAATTGGACCAAAACCAATTTTATTGGGAATGGGAAGAGAGTGCTTATCTCCTAATGTAGGAGTTTGGCTACCTTCTTTAAGACCAAATCACTTAAATTGGCAGCAAATGCTATCAAGTTTGGGGGAATTATATATTCGAGGAGTAAAAGTTGATTGGGTAGGATTTGATAAAGATTATTCCCGTAGTAAAGTTATTTTACCTACTTATCCTTTTCAAAGACAAAGATATTGGATTGAAAATAAGCTTTATAGCTATGAAAAACAATATTTGACCAATGGTAAAAATATCCACCCTCTCTTAGGTAAAAAACTCAATTGTGCTGGAGAGCAACAAATTTTTGCATCATTGCTAGGGGAAGATTCTCCAGCCTACCTCAGCAATCACCGAGTATTTAATCAAGTATTATTTCCCACTACAGCCTATTTAGAAATAGCACTAGCAGCAGCCTTTCAGCAATGGGGAACAACCTCAGTAGTGGTAGAAGATTTGAAGATTTTGAAGGGATTGATTTTGACCCCAAGGGAATTGGTAAACCTGCAAACCGTATTAAGCCCATCAGACAATAAAAGCTATCAATTACAAATATTTAGTCAACCCCAGCACCTTGACGAACCTGAGTGGTTACTACATGGCACAGCTTTAATTAGACCACAACAAACTAGTCAAAATAAGACGAAAATAAATTTAGAACAATACCGCACTCAGTGTAATAAAATCATAGATGTCAAACAGCATTACAAAAAATTTAGTCAAATTGGCATAGATTACGGAAGTAGTTTCCAAGGTATTGAAAAACTGTGGGTGGGGGAAAACCAAGCATTAGCTCAGATTAATTTACCAGAAGAATTAATTGGACAAACAATAGACTATCAATTCCATCCAGTATTATTGGATGCAGCTTTGCAGGTAATCTTTTATGCATTACCACAAACAGATAGCGATAAAACTTATCTGCCAGTAGGGGTGGAGGAGTTCAAAATATATAGTAATCCAGAGCTTGAGTTATGGGCTTATGTTTCGGGGGTTGAGTCAACTACAGAGAATAAACTTTCTTTGAAGGTAAAGGTAACTTTAACAAATCCAGAAGGAGAAATAATTGCCACTATCGAAGGCTTAGAAGTAAAACCGGCAAACAAGACGACTCTGCTCGGAACAGAAGCACAATCAGTTACAGATTGGTTCTATGAAGTTGACTGGAGAAGCAAATGTGTTTTGGGTAAGTTGGGGAGTACTGATTTTCTGCTCAAACCATTAGAAATAGAACAAAAACTGACTCCGGGGATTCGAGAATTAGTAACTCAGATAGATGAAAGTAGTAGCTCGTTTATGGCAGCGAGCTTAGAAGAATTAAGCCTAGATTATATAGTGCAAGGATTGCTGTCAATGGGTTGGTCATACAAATTGGAAGAAAGCTTCAATCCCGATACAGCAGCCCAACGTTTGGGAGTAGTTCCAACCCAGCAACGATTATTCAAGCGTTTGTTACAAATATTATCAGAGGTAGGAATCCTCAGTAGTAACCAACAGCAGTGGCAAGTCCGACAAACCTTAGAGAAAGTCAATCCCACATCAAAAAACCAAAGTTTACTCAATCAATTTCCAGATGAAGCAGCAACATTGACATTATTAGACCGTTGTGCTTCTCAACTGTGTGAGATACTCAAAGGAGCAGTTGACCCAGTACAACTGGTTTTCCCCCAAGGAGATTTAACCACAGCAACTCAGTTGTATGAAGATTCAAGCACGGCACAGGTGATGAATGCAATCGTGCAAAAAACCATCACTCAAGCTAGCGAGAAACTACCACCCATAAGAGGAATACGGTTGTTGGAAATTGGAGCCGGAACCGGAGGAACCACAAGCTATGTTTTACCACATTTAAACCCTAATCAAGCACAATATACGTTTACAGATATTGGAGCATTGTTCATTCGTAAAGCTCAAGAAAAATTCCGCGATTATAAATTTTTAGATTATCAAACTTTAGATATTGAGCAAGACCCATCAACTCAAGGATTTGCATCTCATCAGTATGATATCGTGATTGCTGCTAATGTTCTTCATGCAACAACTGATATCAAGCAGACACTATCCCACGTAAGACAATTGTTGGCACCAGGGGGAATGTTGGTCTTATATGAAACAACAACTCGAACTCGTTGGCTTGATTTAATTTTTGGATTGTTGGAAGGATGGTGGAGATTCCAAGATTATAAATTAAGACCGGATTATCCGCTGTTGAATCGTGCTAAGTGGAAGGAAGCTTTAGTAGATACAGGTTTTAGTACGGTGGTAACCTTACCAGAAATTGAGGGAATACCACAAATATTATCTCAACAAGCGGTGATTGTGGCTAAGGCACCTCAAGCAATTGAATCAACTGAATCTAGTGTAAAGAGTTGGTTGCTGTTTGCTGATGAAAAAGGAATTGCTCAAAAACTCGCAAAGCAACTTAATTCAAAAGGAGATGTTTGTACCTTAGTAAAAATCAGGAAAGAATATAAACAAATTTCTCCAACAGAATTTACCATTAATCCCAAAAATCCATCAGAATACGAGCAACTGGTAGAGAAACTTGCAACTTCCTCACCACCATTATACGGAGTAGTGCAATGTTGGAGTACGAATAGTGGGGTAGATAAAGCTATCAATTCTGAGCAATTAGAACAATTGTCTTTCCTCGGGTGTGGAACTAGTTTATTTTTGGTTCAAGCATTAGTTAAAGCAGGATTAGCACCAAGGTTATGGTTGGTTACTTGTGGTTCTCAAGGGGTACCAAACAATCAACCGGTAATACCAGGAATCGCTCAATCTTCACTGTGGGGAATGGGTAAAGTAATTGGCTTAGAACACCCGGAACTCAACTGTGTACGTATAGATTTAGACCCAATTCAGACAGTAGAAATTCAAGCAAAAACATTATTTAATGAAGTATGGTCAGAGGATAAAGAAGACCAGGTAGCATATCGTGGGGATTCTCGTTATGTTGCTAGATTGGTGCCAAGTTCTTATCAACAAAATAAACAACAACAATTAATACAATCTAAACCATTTAAATTAGGAATTTCCCAGAGAGGGAGTTTAGATAGCTTAATCTTAGAACCAGTAAATAGGGTTTCTCCAAAAGCAGGAGAAATAGAAATTCGCGTAAAAGCTACTGGATTGAATTTTCGTGACGTGCTGATTGCCTTGGATATTTATCCAGGAGAGCCAATCATAGGAGTAGATTGTGCTGGTGAAATAGTTTCAGTGGGAGTAGGAGTAACAGGGTTAAATGTAGGTGACCTAGTAATAGCTATGGCAGCTGGTAGCTTCAGTAAATATGTAACGGTAGATGCTCGCTATGCAATTATCAAGCCGGAAAATCTTAGTTTTGAACAAGCAGCGTCGATTCCGGTGAATTTCTTAACTGCTTATTATACTTTGCATCATGTTGCCAAAATTGCGACAGGAGATAAGGTGTTAATTCATGCTGCTACAGGAGGAACAGGTATGGCAGCAGTGCAAATCGCACAAGCAGCAGGAGCCGAAGTATTTGCCACCGCAAGCCCTTCTAAATGGGAAGCATTGAGGAAGATGGGAGTAAAACACATCATGAACTCCCGGACATTAGAATTTGCTGACCAGACAATATCATTGACTCAAGGGAAAGGAGTTGATATTGTACTTAATTCTTTAACTTCTGGAGAATTTATCAGTAAGAGTTTGTCAGTAGTTAGCTTTCAAGGCAAATTTGTGGAAATAGGCAAACGAGGAGTATGGGATTCGAGTCAGGTAACAGAAATTAGGTCGGATTTATCTTATTTTGTAGTGGATTTGGTCAGAAAGAGTCAAGAACAGCCAGAATTGATTAAAGAAATTTTGCATCAGTTGATAGATAAATTCTCCAATGGGTTACTACAACCGCCACCGTTAAAGATATTTCCCATCCAGGAAGCCAGTAGTGCTTTCCGTTACATGCAACAAGCCAAGCATATCGGGAAGATTGTAGTAAATCAAAAAACTCTACAAGATAATGTAAATAATCAAAAATATTTAAACTTACGCTGCGATGCGACCTACTTAATTACAGGAGGTATGGGAGGTTTAGGTTTGCTCGTAGCCGATTGGATGATATCCAACGGAGCCAAAAATTTAGTTTTAGTTGGACGAAGTTCACCCAACCAAGCTGCTAGAGAAAAACTCGCAGAATTACAAAAGACTGGAGCAACAGTGGTTGTTGAAAAAGCAGACGTGTCTGATGTTACCGATATGACAAGAGTGCTGCATAATATTGAAAATTTCAATATGCCATTAGCGGGGATAATTCATTCTGCGGGAATGTTATCTGATGGGGTATTAATAAATCAAATTTGGTCAAACTTTGAGAAAGTTATGGCTGCTAAAGTCCAAGGATCTTGGCTGCTGCATAATTTAACTCAAAATCAATCATTGGACTTTTTTATACTTTTCTCTTCTGTTGCATCCCTTTTAGGTTCTCCCGGTCAAGGAAATCATTCTGCAGCAAATGGATTTCTTGACGGTTTAGCCCATTATCGTCAATCTATGGGATTACCAGGATTGAGCATTAACTGGGGAGCAGTTTCCCAAGTGGGAGAAGCCGTAGAAAAAGGTGCAGATATTCGTGCTACCGAGCAAGGTATGGGTACAATATCTCCTCATCAGGTATTAGAATCTTTGGAATTACTAATGGGTGGTAGTAATACTAAGAATACGGAAGTAGGGGTTATGCCTATTAATTGGTTAGTGTGGCATGAGAAAGTGTCTAACTGGCCATTTCTGTCGGATTGGCAGGAAATAATTCAATTACCCGAAACTCAGCGAGCAGGAAAAAAGCAAAATGAGGAGTTTTATAAGCTTTTAAAACAGCTAAAAGCTGCTTTTCCCGAAGAAAGAGAAAAACTTTTAAAAGCTTACCTTCAAGATGAAGTAGCTCAGGTACTGGGAATGAGTGCCGGTCGAATCGATCTGCAACAACCTCTTAACACAATGGGACTTGATTCACTGATGGCTGTGGAACTGCGGAATCGTCTTCACCTTGACTTGGCAGTGGATATACCCATAGTCAAATTTATGGAAGATATTAATATTTCTGATTTAGTAACTCAAGTGAATGAGCAATTTATCCAAGTTGCTCAAAATGAAGGAGTTGAGTCAAAAAATAATGGACAACTCTACCAAATAAATGGGAAGGAAAACGAGCGGATAAGAGGTGAATTATGAATTTAATCGAATTTTTACAAGATATTTCAATAAAAGGTTGGCAAGTTTGGAGTGAGAACGAACGGCTTTGCTATGATGCTCCTCAAGAAGAATCAACTCCTTTAGTATTAGCCCGACTGAAACAACAAAAAACTGAAATTTTACAATTACTGCGCGAACAACCAGATATTTTAAACGTCTATCCTCTTTCCTACGGTCAACAGGCACTTTGGTTTTTGTGGCAATTAGCCCCCCTAAGTCATGCTTACAACGTATCATTTGCTGCTAGTGTTTGCTCAGAAGTGGATGTTACAGCAATGCAAAAGGCATTCAAGGCACTTATAGAACGCCATCCGATACTGCGTACAAATTATCCCAAACTTGGTACTGAACCAATCCAACACGTACACAGTTTTCAAGAATTAGATTTTAGGCAAATTGATGCTTCTAGTTGGACTGAAGATCGACTTAAAGCGCAAGTCGATGAGGCTCATCAACAACATTTTGACCTGGAAACAGGATCGGTTATGCGAGTTAGGTGGTTTACTCGTTTTAAAAGAGAGCATATTTTGTTGCTAACCATGCACCACATTGCTTGCGATGGCTGGTCTCTAGATATCCTAATGCAAGAGATGTCAAAACTCTACTCAGAACAACTACTTGATACTAACTCATCGCTTCCCCTAATAAAGCATTCTTACCAAGATTATGTTAATTGGCAAAGGAAAATACTTTGTGGAGATCGAGGAGAAAAATTGTGGAGCTACTGGCAGCATAAACTTAATGGTCATTTACCAGCGTTAAATCTACCAACTGACAAACAGCGACCACCAATACAGACCTATAACGGTGCATCAATTAAATTTAAATTATCTTCTAAATTGACCTCTCAGCTTAAAGAACTAGCTCAAAAAGAGAGGGCAACATTTTACATGATGCTTCTGGCTGCTTTTGAGGTGCTTTTGTATCGCTACACAGGTCAGGAAGATATTTTAGTTGGTTCTCCAACTTCAGGTAGAAGTCAATCTGAGTTTGCTCCAATTGTTGGCTACTTTGTTGACCCAATGGTTATGCGAGCAGATTTATCTAATAATCCTACTTTCAAAGATTTTCTGAGCCAAGTTCGTCAAACAGTATTAGGAGCAATCGCTCATCAAGATTACCCATTTGCTCTGCTGGTAGAAAATTTACAGCCATACCGTGACTCAAGTCGTTCGCCAATTTTTCAAGCATGTTTTGTTCTACAGAAGTTCCAAAAATCTCAAGATATACAGAAGTTGCTTATAAATGAAACAGAAACCGACGTTGATTGGGGGGGATTGAAGCTAAGACCTTTCGAGTTACCTATCCAAGAAGGTCAGTTTGATTTAACTTTAGAAATGATGGAGAGTAGTTCCGAAATTGCAGGACTTTTTAAATATAATACTAATTTGTTTTATGCTTCAACCGTAGAATGCATGACTGCTCATTTTGAAAATCTACTAGAAGCAATTGTCAAAAATCCACAACTTCGTGTAAGCGAAATACCATTACTTAAAGATTATGAACAAGAACAGTTAATAGCAAGTTCAAATAAAATTGCGGTTCCTTACCAGCTTCAAAAATATATTCATTCCTCTTCAGAAAACTTACAAATTTACATTTTAGATAATTATCAACAATTAGTACCCGTAGGTGTAGAAGGGGAAATTTATCTAGAGAATTATGATTTATCTCCACAAAATTTAAATCCAGACGTAAATTTTATTTCTCATCCCCGACTTGGTAAATTATTAGAAACTGGAGAATGGGGTCGTCGTCAAAAAGATGGTTCCATTGAATTATTAGGAAAATCTCGTAGAATCGTTTCAGTCAAAGGACAACGAATTAACTTACAAGTGATTGAACAAGCATTACTAAAAGTAGTTAAAGATTGCTATGTAATGTTACGCAATAAAAAATTAGTAGCTTATGTAGTTCAAGAAGGTCAGTTGTCTGGAGAATTTCTAAACAATCATTTAAAATCCCAGTTACTTGGTTATCCATTACCCTACGCTTATGTACCTGTATCGGCTTTACCATTAACCGAAGCAGGAAAAGTTTCGGAAGTAGATTTAGCAAATATTGGAGTTATTGATTCTAAATTAATTCCCTCTTGGGAAGAACAAATTGCTGCTGAGTTGGAAATTGAGCAAGTTGCCGTTTTTATTGAGCAAAATACAAAAACGATTTCCCCCATACATTTAGAACAACTTTTACCATCAAGCCAAACTATTTTTAATCAAGTTACTACTCAAATTGAAGCTACAAGCCATCTTAGAAAAGAAAAAACTAGTTCATCCTCACAAATAAAATCACCAGCAATTAGTCATGGAGAAGCTTTAACATTTCCAGAATCTGCTCCAAAAAGTTTAGGGGAGATGCTGCGACAAACTGTTGAAAAATTTCCTCACAAAGGAATAATTTACATTAATTCTGATGGTTCCGAATCAGTTCAATCATATGCTCAGTTATTAGAAGATGCTCAAATAATTCTAGGTGGCTTGAGAAAACTAGGACTCAAACCTCAAGATAAAGTCATTTTTCAATTTAAAGAAAATAAAGATTTTATCAGTGCTTTTTGGGGTTGTATATTGGGAGGGTTGATTCCCGTACCCGTGGGAATTCCTACAAGTTATGACCAAAGTAATGCAAATTTAAATAAATTAAAAAATAGCTGGCTTCTTTTAGAAAAACCTTTGGTATTAACAGATAATAAATCGTTAATAGAACTGAAGAAATGGGCTATAAATTTGAATTTAGAAAATTTTAATTTATCAGCTATTGAAAATTTATACAAAGTTGCAGCAGACAAAAATTACTATAATTCTCAACCAGAAGATTTAGCAATTTTGCTTCTTACTTCCGGTAGTACAGGAACACCCAAAGCAGTCAAACAAAGTCATCAAAGTTTGTTAAGCCGTTCTGCTGGGACGATAGCTATGAACAACTTTACCCCAGAAGATATTTCTTTAAATTGGTTTCCTCTGGATCATGTTGGTGGAATAGTCATGTTTCATTTGCGGGATGTAATGACCGGATGTCAGCAAATCCATGCTCCAACTCAAATGGTTTTACAAGCACCTACCCTATGGTTAGATTGGATTTCTAAGTATAGAATTACAACTACTTGGTCTCCCAATTTTGCTTATGGATTAATCATTAAAGAACTGGAAAAATTAAATCGGAATCCGGTGGTCAAAGCTGACCATAAATGGGATTTATCTTCCTTGAAATTTATTCTGAATGGAGGGGAAGCAATTGTTCCTAAAACTGCAAGAAGATTCTTGGAATTATTAATTCCTTATCAGCTATCATCCCAAGTAATGTACCCAGCATGGGGAATGTCAGAAACCTCTTCAGCAGTAACCTTTGCTGATAATTTTTTGTTAGAGTTGACAACAGATGAACAAAAATTTGTCGAATTGGGTTCTCCTATACCTGGATTTTCAATCAGAATTACAGATAATCAAAACCAGGTCATAGAAGAAGGAAAGACTGGTTTTATACAAGTAAAAGGTGCTTCTGTTACCTCTGGTTATTATCAAAACAATACAGCCAATCTGGAAGCATTTACTGAAGATGGTTGGTTTAATACAGGTGACTTAGGATTTATCCTTAAAGGACGTTTAACAATCACTGGACGACAAAAAGATGTAATTATCATCAATGGTGCCAATTATTATAGCCATGAAATCGAAACAGCAGTAGAAGAATTATCTTCAATAGAAGTATCTTATACTGCCGCCTGTGGAGTTTCAACTGCTGGAAATAATACCGAAGAATTAGTCATATTTTTCGTTCCTTGTCTATCTGAGCAGAATCAATTACCATCACTTTTAAAGAATATTAGGGAACAAGTTGTCAAACAATATGGCATAAATCCAAGTTATTTAATTCCAGTAGAGAAAGAAATAATTCCCAAAACTTCCATCGGTAAAATTCAACGTTCTCTACTTAAACAACGTTTTGAAAATGGCGATTTTAAATCTATCAGACAGCAGGTAGATTTGTTGCTAGGTAATGCTAATACTATTCCTAATTGGTTCTATCATAAAACTTGGCAACCTAAAGAAAATAAAAATAATTTACTTACTTACTCTCCCCAAAAAACTTTAACCCTAATATTTGCAGATAATTTGGGTTTAGCAACAAAATTACGAGAGGAATTATCCCAACAAAATCAACCATATGTTCAAGTTAGTGTTGGTTCAGATTTTGCTCGTATCAGCCCCAATCATTATTCTCTTGTTCCTGGAAATCCACAACACTATCGCTTGTTAATTGATTCTTTGAGAGAAAATAATCAAGTAATTGGTCAAATTCTTCATCTTTGGAATTACCACGAGCAAACTCAAGAAATTTCTGGTTTGGAGAATTTAGAATCGACTCAACAACAAGGAGTTTACAGTTTACTGTCTTTGGTACAAGCTTTAGAAGAAATTCAAGGTACACAAGAAACAGTAAAATTATTATGGATTGCTAATAATAGTCAATCGGTTAATCCCACAGATAAAATTGAACCCCAAAAAGCAACTGTTTTCGGTTTACTAAAAACTGTTACTCAAGAAAAGCCTTGGATAACTACTCGTCATTTAGATTTACCATTAGCAGCAGAACTCAACAATAGTTATATTTGGCAAGAACTGTATTGTGTTGATAAAGAATTAGAAGTTGCGATACGCAATGGTCAACGTTTTGTTTCTCGTTTGCAATCAGTAGATATGATTGCAAATGAAAAACAAGAAATTCCGTTCATAAAAGGAGGTACATATCTACTAACTGGAGGGCTTGGAGGAATTGGTACTGTTATTTCCAAGTACTTATTAGAAAATTACCAAGCTAACTTAATATTAGTTGGTAGAACAAAATTGTCTGAAGATAGTGAAGAAATCATCACAAAAATACAGCAGCTTCAAGAATTAGAAAAATTACCAGGTTCGGTTGTTTATGAAGCTGTAGATATTTGTAATTTAGTCGGTTTACAACGAGTAATAGAAAAAGCTACATCTCAATGGGGTACTCAACTTGATGGGGTACTTCATATAGCTGGAATTGCTGGGGAAACACCAATTAAGGAAGAAACGATAGATAATGTTGCTGCTGTTTTGCGTCCTAAAGTTAGCGCTACTTGGGTATTGCATCAGTTGCTCAAAGATAAAGAAAATGCTTTATTTGTCCACTTTTGTTCTGTAAATAGTTTTTTTGGTGGAGCCAACGTTGCAGCTTATAGTGCAGCAAATAGTTTTCAGTCCACATGGAGCGATTATCAAAAACAAAATGGCTTAAAAAGCTATTGCTGCTCTTGGAGTATGTGGAATGAAACTGGAATGAGTCAAGGTTATCAATTCAAAGAACTCAGCCGTGCAAAGGGCTATTTTACGATTAATCCTCAACAAGGAATAAATTCATTTTTAGCAGCTTTATCCCATCCGGAACACAATCTATTAATTGGATTGGATAGAACCAAGACAAATATTGAACGTTTTATAGATGATTGTCAGCCTAAGCAGAAATTAACTGCTTATTTTACCTCCTCAACACCGGAATTTTCTAGCATTCAATTACAACAGTTACAGCTCAAGGATTGTTTTGGTAAACCTTGTACAGTTGAATTGGTGCAACTCGAACAAATACCTCTAAGTGCAACAGGAGAAATTGATCGAGAACAACTTGCTGCTATGTATGGGGGTTTGAGTACTTTAGAGCAGACAAAACCACGTAATCAAACAGAACAAAAGTTAGTTGATATTTTCCAGGAAGTGCTTAATGTATCTTCTGTTGGCATCCACGATAACTTTTTTGAATTGGGAGGACATTCATTACTAGCAACCCAATTAATTTCCAGATTACGAGAAACTTTTTCTATAGAAATACCTCTAGAAGTATTATTTGAATCCCCTACAGTAAAAAATATTGCTGAGTATTTAGAAGTAGTTAATAAAGTATCAAAAATTTCCGATATGCCAAAATTAGATAAAAAAAGAGTAGAAATTTAATAGGATAATTTAATAATGAAAACAACCACCTTAATTGAATTTATATCTTTTCTTCAAAATCAAGGTATCGATATTTCAACTGATGGAGAAAAATTATTTTGTGATGCTCCCCAAGGAGTATTAACCCCTGCACTAGGTAAAGAAATAGCTGAACGCAAAGCAGAAATCCTAAAATTTTTGCAACAAATAGGTCAGGTTTCAAACACTAATCTTCCCCCCATTCAGGCAAGAGGTGACAGCGAACAATTACCACTATCTTGGGCACAAGAGCGACTATGGTTCCTCAACCAACTCGAAGGAAAAAGTGCCACCTACAATATCCCAGCAGCTGTTCGTATTAGTGGGAACCTAAATATTAATGCTTTACAACAAGCTTTATCATCAATAGTACAGCGCCACGAAGTACTACGTACCAGTTTCCAAATTGCTAACGGTACACCAATACAGGTAATTGATTCAGAAGCCATTATTAACATAAATTTGGTGGACTTGCAGCAACTAGAAATAAAAGAGCAAGAAACTTTAGTTATTGAAAAAGCACAACACGAAGCAACTACCCCCTTTGATTTGGAAAATGCACCACTAATAAGATGTAGTTTGTTGCAGCTATCGACCTCAGAATATGTGTTGTTACTAACAATGCACCACATTGTCTCGGATGGTTGGTCAATGGGAGTATTAATTAAAGAAATATCGAGTTTGTATCAAGCTTTTACACAAGGAAAACCATCTCCCTTAGCACAATTACCTATTCAATATGCCGACTTTGCAGTTTGGCAAAGACAATATTTAAGTGGTGAAGTACTCTCAACTCAACTTGATTACTGGAAACAACAGTTGAGTGGTGCGCCGGATTTATTGCAATTACCTACTGACTACCCACGTCCCACCGTACAAGCTTATCAAGGTCGTACTCGAAGTTTTAATTTAAATACTGATTTAACCACTAAGTTGCAAACCCTTTCTCGGGATAGTGGTACAACCTTATTTATGACCCTGTACGCAGCCTTTAGCACCTTATTATATCGCTACAGTGGTCAGTCGGATATATTAATCGGTTCTCCCATAGCAAATCGCAATCGTAGTGAAATTGAAGCCTTGATTGGCTTTTTTGTGAATACTTTGGTCTTGAGAACCCAGTTTGAAGATAATCCCAGCTTCTCTGAGTTACTTGTACAAGTTAGGGAAACTACACTCAAAGCTTATGAATATCAAGATGTACCTTTTGAGCAAATAGTAGAAGTATTACAACCGAAGCGCTCTTTGAGTCATTCTCCGCTTTTCCAGGTAATGTTTGTATTGCAAAATGCTCCAATAGGTAAGGTGGAATTACCTGGTGTAACCTTAAGTCAATTAGAGCAGGACACTACAGTTGCTAAGTTTGATTTGACGCTCTCGATGACTGAAACCGACCAGGGATTAGTAGGTGAATGGGAGTACAATACAGATTTGTTTGACAAGCAAACAATTGAGCGAATGGTTGCTCACTTCCAAAATCTACTTGAAAAGATTGTGGAAAATCCCTCCCAGAAGGTAGGTAGCCTTACCTTGTTGTCAGAAGCAGAACGTCATCAGTTGTTGGTTGAGTGGAATGATACTGCAACTGATTATCCCAAAGATAAATGTATTCATCAGTTATTTGAGGAGCAGGTAGAAAAAACACCGGACGCTGTAGCGGTAGTATTTGAGCAAGAACAATTAACTTACGAGCAATTAAATCAAAAAGCTAATCAACTAGCGCATCATCTGCAAAGTCTTGGTGTAAAACCAGAGGTACTGGTGGGAATTTGTGTAGAGCGTTCGATTGAGATGGTAGTGGGGCTGTTAGGGATACTTAAAGCTGGTGGTGCTTATGTACCTCTTGACCCCAATTATCCACAAGAACGACTCAATTATATGTTAGAAGATTCTGATGTTGGGGTATTAGTTACTCAAAACTCGTTGTTGGAATCCTTCCCAGAAAATAATGCACGAGTGGTTTATTTGGATAGCGATCACGATGTAATTGAGCAATACTCAAAGCAGAATCTTTATGCTGGGGTAGGTTCGGATAATTTAGCTTATGTTATTTATACTTCTGGTTCTACTGGTAAACCCAAGGGAGTTTTAGTTACTCATAAAGGATTATTAAATTTAGTTTTTTGGCATCAAGAGACTTTCGCCATTAGTTCATCTGATATTGCCACTCAATTGGCAGCAACTGCATTTGATGCATCAGCATGGGAATTATGGCCTTACTTGAGTGCTGGAGCTACTATACACTTGCTCAATACCGAGACTATTATTCAACCAAAAGTTTTGCTTGATTGGCTCATATCAGAAAAAATTACTATTACTTTTGTTCCAACACCTTTATTAGAAAACCTTTTATCGTTAGAGTACCCAGATAAAATTGCTTTGAGGATTGTACTTACTGGTGGAGATAAGCTTCATCAATACCAATCAACTTCATTACCCTTTAAAGTAATTAATAACTACGGTCCAACTGAAAATACTGTAGTCACGACTTCTGGATTGGTTGCTTCAGTTGAAGAAACTTTTCAACTTGCACCAGCCATCGGTCGCCCCATAGCCAATACCCAAATCTACATCCTAGACAAACACCTACAACCATTACCAGTGGGCGTACCCGGAGAAATTTACGTTGGCGGTGACGGTTTAGCCAGAGGCTACCTCAACCGTCCCCAACTAACACAAGAAAAATTCATCCCCAACCCCTTCAACAACTCTCAAAGGCTTTACAAAACAGGTGATCTAGCTCGTTACTTAAGTGATGGAAATATAGAATTCCTTGGTCGCATCGATAACCAAGTGAAGATTCGCGGCTTCCGTATTGAATTGGGAGAAATTGAAGCAGTCCTAGCCACCCATCCTCAAGTTAATCAAGCTGTAGTTATTGCACAAGGAGAAAACACTGGTAAAAAACGCCTAGTAGCCTATGTGGTTAAAAATGATAAAATTACAACTCAACAAGTAAGTAACTACATAAAAGCACAACTACCGGATTACATGGTACCCGGTGTTTTTGTCACCTTAGAGAGGTTACCACTAACGCCCAACGGCAAAATTGATAGAAAAGCACTACCAGAAACCGATACAAGTTTACGAGAAACAGAATACGTAGCATCAAGTACACCAAGAGAAGAGATAATAGCCAGTATATTTGCTGATGTCTTAGGAGTAGAAAATGTAGGCATTCACGACAACTTCTTTGAATTGGGAGGACATTCCCTACTAGCAACTCAACTAATTTCGAGAGTACGAGAAACCTTTTCTATGGAAATACCCCTGAGAGAATTATTTTCTTCTCCCACCGTTACTCAACTAGACCAAACAATAACTCAACTGCGGACTAGTAATGGTGAAGAATCATCAACCATAACTCTACCAACGATAGTAGCCAAACCAGAAAATAGATATCAACCTTTTCCTCTCACAGATATCCAACAAGCTTACTGGTTAGGTCGCAATCAAAACTTCGACCTTGGTAATATTGCAACTCACGGTTATATAGAAATAGATTGCTACAATTTAAATCTTGTTAGATTCAACCAAGCATGGCAAAAATTAATTGAGCATCATGACATGCTTAAAGCAGTGATTCTACCTTTGGGTGAGCAACAAATCCTTGAGCAAGTACCTGCCTATTCCATAGAAGTATTAGACTTATGCTCTGAATCATCATCAGTAATATCCCAGCAACTAGAGACAGTTAGAGAACAAATATCTCACGAAGTATTACCAGCAGAGCAATGGCCTTTATTCAAAATCCGCGCCACAATATTAGATGAACAAAAGACCCGTTTACACATAAGTTCTGATGCTTTAATAGCTGATGCTTGGAGCATGGTATTACTAGGACAAAAATTGCAACAACTCTATGAAAACCCAGAAACTGAACTACCACCATTAGAAATTAGCTTCCGGGACTACGTTGTCACAGAATTATCACTCAAAGAAACACCGCAATATAAAAAAGCACAGGAATATTGGTTCAATCGTAATTTACCACCAGCGCCAGAACTACCTTTTGCGTTACACCCATCTTCGATTGTCAAACCAGAATTCAAACGTCATAGTGCGCGGCTTGAAGCTGAACAATGGGAAAAATTAAAACAGCGAGCAACTAAAGCAAACTTGACCAGTAGTGCATTATTGTTAGCAGCCTTTGCAGATACTTTAAACTACTGGAGTAAGAGTCCTAATTTTACAATAAACCTCACCTTATTCAATCGTTTTCCATTTCATCCACAGGTAAATCAATTGGTGGGAGACTTTACTTCATTAACACTATTAGAAGTAGATAACAATATCCCTAGCTCATTCACAAATCGTGCCCAAAGATTGCAACAGCAACTGTGGCAAGATTTAGACCATAATTATGCCAGTGGAGTAGAAGTACAAAGAGAATTACATCGTCAACGTGGTAGTATTCAATCAATGGGTGTAGTATTCACTAGTACCTTGGGACTCAGCTCCTTGATAGAAGATGATTCATCATCATTAAATCAGTTAGGAGAAGTAGTTTACTCCATTAGCCAAACTCCACAAGTGTGGTTAGACCATCAGATATCTGAGGAAAATGGAGCATTACTATTTAATTGGGACGTAGTAGAAGAATTATTCCCATCAGGCTTAATAGAAGATATGTTTGCTAGCTACTGTAATTGGTTAGAGCAGTTAACCGATGAAGATTCAGCTTGGTCACAAACCCATCCTCAATTATTACCGCCTCAGCAACAGAGTTCCATTGTTGCAGTTAACGATACTGATACTCCTGTTGAAGAGGAAACTTTACATGGTCTATTCTGCAAGCAAGTAAGAGTTAGTTCTCAACGAACTGCAGTGATTAGTCCTAACAAAACTCTCACCTATGAGCAATTAAATCAACTTGCGGTCAATTTAGCACAGCGATTGCGAGAGCAGGGTGCAAATCCAAACACCTTAATAGCTGTAATCATGGAGAAAGGTTGGGAGCAAATAGTTGCAGTATTAGGAATTTTAATTTCAGGAGCAGCATATCTTCCTATCTCACCAGAATTTCCTCAAGAACGACAGCAGTATTTGCTCTCTCA
>JBCCDM010000011.1:0-29202 GCA_039030795.1 Cyanobacteria bacterium P01_A01_bin.84 | reverse complement strand
TTACTACTTGGTTCGATTTTTGACTCTGATTTTATAGTAGACAAAACGTCCTCGACGATAAATCTTATTTTCTTGTTTGATACATATTCAAGGTCTTTAGTCAATAACCTATACCCTAAATTTAGATGCGTTTGCCCTGGTGGACAATTCAATTAGTCTACTTTGAATCTACTAACACTAGAAATTAACTCTTGGGCAGTTTCTGATAACTGTTGGAAAACAACAGAAATATTATTTGCTTGAGTAGATGTCTCTTGAGCAATTGCAGCAACATCTTTCATGGATGTTGTTGCTGATACTGATTGCAACATCTGAGTCTGAGTTGCATCAGTAATTAATTGTAGAAGATTACTAATTTCTCCTGTTGCAGTCACAATTGCATTCAAGCTTTGACGAGTTTCATTTACCTGAGTTGTACCCTCTACAACTTGTTTAATACCTGTTTCCATTGCAACTGCAACTTCACCGGTTTCCTCTTGAATTTCTTGAACTAATTTTTCTATTTCGATAGTAGCTGCTGCTGACTGACGAGACAAAGAGCGAACTTCATCAGCTACTACAGCAAAACCTTTACCATACTCTCCTGCACGGGTAGCTTCTATGGCTGCATTTAAAGCAAGTACGTTGGTTTGAGTCGCGAAGCTACTAATCAAGCTCACCACTTTAGAAATTTTCTGGGATGATTCGCTTAAGCGCTTAATTTTCTTACCTGTTTGAGAAACTGTTTCCCGAATTCCTTCGATTGTTTCAACGGTACGGTTCATTGCAACATCCCCAAGATTCACAGTTTCATTAGCTTTTTGAACTGCTTCTTGTACTGATTCTGCATTTGTTACAACTGCTTCAGTAGAATCTACTGTTTGTTGGATTTCTTCTAATGCTTCGTTAATTTCTCTCGATTGTTGTTGAGCGGAACCAGTTAATCCTACCAGAGCTTCAGTGCTATTTTGAGAAGTTTCTGCAACTTGTTGAGCAGCAGCTTGCACTTGGATGACTATTTGTCTGAGGGCTTGTAGAGTATTGTTATAAGCATCAGCAATAGTACCTAGCTCATCTTCAGTAATAGGAGCACGGACTGTTAAATCTCCATTTAAAGCAGGTCTAACTGCTGAAAGTAGACCGATAGCACCTTTTTGGAGATATTCTCTAGCTTCTTTTTCCCGTTCAGCAGCTTCTTTTACCTGTTTTGATTGTGTCTGTAGCTTTTCGAGATATTCTACTTGCTGGAGAGCAACACCTAACTGGTCTGCAACTTGAGAGAGTAAATTAACTTCGATTTCTTCCCATTCACGAGGTCCATCGTTTTGATAAGCTGCGAACATTCCCCAGAGTTTTTGTCCCTGAAAAATAGGTACTATTGCATAAGCTTTAGCTTGATATTGTTCCAGTACCTCAACATAGCATTCGTTGAATCCTTTCGCGTAGATATCATTAGCGATATAGGACATTCCTTCTTTTAATTCTGCCGCTTGAGTTAGTTGTAAATATGGATCCGCATTAAGTTGAATATCTTCCTCTTCTTCTACTAGCTTATTTTCGCGGAATAA
Organism: Cyanobacteria bacterium P01_A01_bin.84; assembly: GCA_039030795.1. Classification (GTDB taxonomy): domain Bacteria; phylum Cyanobacteriota; class Cyanobacteriia; order Cyanobacteriales; family Nostocaceae; genus JBCCDM01. Next base: position 27,655 of record JBCCDM010000011.1, on the reverse strand, counting down.
ACTCCGCATTCTTGGGCAAAGATTAACACTTTCTTGGATATTAAAAATTTCGTACTGTCTATCTACAAGAGTGTACCAACCAGAATTGACGGATTCTGCAACAAATACCCCAGTGTAATCAGGATTGAGTTGATAAACTGCAACACGGTCGGTTTGAAGCAGCGATCGCATTTCTTTAGTTGCAGTCGCAAAGATAGTATTGATGTCTAAAGATTGTCTGATTTTGTTAATAACCTTATTTAATGCGCGATCGCGTTCTGCGGCTTGATTAAATTTTTCTGACTGCTCCTTTAGTTTCCGTACAATTTCTACTTGTGTTAAAGCTACACTTAACTGCTTACTGATTTGAGAGAGCAGATCGATTTCGATTTCTTCCCATTCACGAGGAGCATCATTCTGATAAGCGGCAAGCATTCCCCAGAGGGTTTCGCCTTGGAAAATTGGTACTATAGCGTATGCTTTTGCTTGATATTGCTCTAATACTTCGATGTAGCATTCATTAAAGTCTTTGGCGTATATATCATTAACAATATAGGCTTCTCTGGATTGTAAATTTTTACCTTGAGTAGTTTGTAGATATGGATCTACATTATTCTCTTCACCTTCTAATAAATTCCCTTCGCGGAACAAAGTACGCATGGTTGGACAACCATTAATACTTTCTTGTAGTTGGGGTATTTCATACTGTTTATTTATTAACTTGTCCCAACCAGGACTCACAGACTCAGAAACAAATACACCACTATAATCGGGATTTAGTTTGTAAACTGCGACACGATCGTTATTGAGTAAGGAACGAACTTCCTTAGTTGTTGTTGCAAAGATAGTCTGAATATCTAAGGACTGTCTTATTTTTTCAATTACTTTAGTAACTGCACGTTGACGATCTGCGGCTTTTTCTATTTGCTCAGATTTCTCTTGGGTTTCTTGAAGATATTCAACTTGTTGTACAGCAACACCTAATTGATCGCCAATACGTGCTAATGACTGAATTTCTGCATCTTGCCATTCACGAGTTTCAGAATTTTGATAAGCTGCAAGCAAGCCCCATAATTTCTGTCCGCACAATACAGGCACAATAATATAAGCTTTGGCTTGTAAACTTTCTAAAATTTCAATATGACAAGAATTATGATCTGCATTATAAATATCATTTACTGCATAGCTTTCGCGAAAACGATAACGTCCGCCTTTAGTTTCTTGTAAATAAGTGTCTTCAATTCTAGTTACGATATCTGGACCTACTAATGGTAGCCATCCACTAGCTACAGATTCAGCAACAAATTGACCACTCCAGTCTTGATTAAACTGATATAAACCTATACGATCAGCTGTAATTAGTGTACGTAACTCTTGGGTAGCAATATTAAAGATGTCGTCAATTTTTTGAGCTTTCCTGATTCTATCAATGATTTTATTAACACTACGATCGAGTTCAGCAACTTCAGTAATTTTTTCAGACTGCTGTTGCAATTGGTCATAAATTTCAGCTTGCTGCATTACTACCCCAAGCTGTAATCCAACTTGTTCTATAGCTTTCACATCTGATTCTTCCCATTGACGGGTTTCAGAATGTTGATAGTTGGCTAAAAGTCCCCATAACTTGTTTTGTCTAAAAATGGGTACAGTCAGATAAGCTTGAACACCCAATTGTTCCAGTAAATCCAGATAACAGCGAGGAAATCCCTGCTCTGAAACATTATTAACAACAAAAGCAGTTTTTTGCTTATATCGACCTCCTTCCATCTGTTTGAAGTAAGGATCTACTTTATCTGGAGATGGTTTCTCCAAACCGCGAATACTGTTACAGTGACCATTCTCCTTAAGTAATTCTGGATCGATATTTGTTTCTCGAAAAGGAGTCAAACCCTGACCCATAGATTCTGCAATATATTGACCGCTCCAATCAGTATTGAAACGATAGATCGCAGTACGATCTGTTTTCAGAAAGCTACGAATTTCTGCAACAGTAGTTACAAGAATACTATTAAACTGAGAATCATCTATAGTTTTTTCTGTAAGAATTTTTCCAATTGTTGCTGTTAAGTTAATTATTTTTTGCTGTGTTTCTGCGGTATTTGATACCTCCCTGGACTGTTCTTGGATTTTCTGAATATAATCTGCTTGAGCGATCGCAATCCCAAATTGAGCAGCAACTTGTTTAATGAACTTAAATTCAGAATTTTTCCATTGACGAGGTTGACTGTTCTGATAAGCTGCTAGCAGTCCCCACAATTTATCGCCTCTGAAAATGGGGACAGTCATATAAGCCTTGGCTTCAAAGTCCTCTAAAACTTCTATATAGCAAGAAGAAAAACCTGCTTTGTAAATATCATTAACAACGTAACCGTCATTATTTTTATATCTACCTCCCTGATTTTCTTGGAGATAAGTATCTTCAACTTTCTTATTATTTAATTTTTGAATACCGCAATCGCTAGCTGCAGATTTTGTATTCACTAGAGGAGTCCAGTCATTAATTAAAGATTCTGCAACAAACTCACCGCTCCAGTCAGGATTAAATCGATAAACACCAACGCGATCGCACTGTAATAATTTACGTACTTCTTTAGTAGTGGTTTGAAAAATTTCTTCGATATTAGAAGCTTTTTGAATTTGGTCGATAACTTTTGTTAGAGACTTTTGTTTTTTACTTTGTCTCTCAATGTGTGCTGTAAATTCTAATTCTTGTAACTTCTTACTTAAAGAAGATACCAAAGACTCTAAGAAAATAATTTCAAATTCTTGCCATTGATAAACTTTCTCACAGCTATGTATGGCTAGTAAACCCCATGTTTTACTTGTAACTAAAATTGGTATAACTAAACTAGCTTTGACTTGAAATTTTTCTAATAGTTGAGATTGATAAGGTGTGGGTTCTATAGCTTTAATATCTTCAAAAAATATGCTTTCAGAGTATTCTTTAGCAGAATCTAATCCAAAAATAGTGGCTAGTAATCTTTCTCCTAAAGTTGGTGTCCAACCTGCTGCGATAGACTCTGCTAATACAATACCAGAATCATCAGAATCAAACTGATATATGAGTATCCGTTCTTTGTCTATTTCAAATTTCCTTCTAATTATTTTTGTGACAAATTCTAATAATTGATCTAATTCAGAAATTTGATTTATTTGTTTATTAAAGCTAAATAAATAATCTCGTAAAAATTTAATTTTATCTTCATTTATATCACTTTTTAATACTGATGTACCGCTAAAAAAATCTATACTTTCACTCTGAATTTCAATATTTTCTTCTTGATTGATGTCATTAGTTTCATTCGCTTCATTAATTTTAAAATTATTTTCTTGGCTCTCTTGACGAACTTCAGTCATACTTACCTCAAGCTATTTACTGAATAAAATACTATCTAATTGTAAAGCTTTTGCTAGTAATAAAATTTAGGTATAAGGTTTTTAAGATTATAATATAGGTATAACCAAAGGCTATAAAATATAATTAGTTCTGCCTTAACTTATATCTGAAATTTTAAGCGTGGGTACTCCACATAGGAGAATGAATAATTTCTTCTGTGTTTAAATTAACAATTATTTCCTCAGATTGATTAATAAAATATCCATTTAAAACTGGAAATATTTCTGGCTTAAATAATTTGGATTCTGGTGATTTCATTTGATTTATATCTAGTACGTCAATGTCCGTTAATTTACGTACTAATAAACCTAGAGATTTGCTCTCATGACGAATAATAATTGTCATTAATTTAGAGAGCATATTTATCTCCCGAGCAATTGATGGGTAGCCTAACATATCTTCCAAATCTATTAACCACAGCATTTCACCACGCCAATTATATATACCCATTACACAATTAGGCATTTGAGGAACACTACAAATTTCTGATAAGGAAACTGGTAAAACCTCTGTAATCTTTTCTAATGAGATGACAGCAGCATCTCTTTCTCCTAAGTTAAAACTTAAAAATTTCTGTTTACTTTCCAATGTTCTCTAACCCTTATTAGCGTTTCTAGATTTTTCATAGCTATTAGCCATTGACTTAACTGCCAATAGCTAATTTCTAAACCAGCAATATCTAGAAATACTTTATATATTAGTTTCCTAAATTACTTTACTAACTTTTGTAATACACCTTCTAACTCGTCCTTTTGTACAGGTTTAGAAAGGTATGCATCTGCACCCAACATATTTCCCCACATTTTATCCACGTCGCTATTTTTTGTAGAACAAAAAACAATTGGTATTTGGCTAGTACTAGGATTATTTTTTAATTCTCGACAAATTTCAAAACCACTCTTACCAGGCAAAATTACATCTAGAAATATCACATCTGGAATACTATTATTTAACTTTTCTTGAGCTTCTTCGCTACTTGTGGCAGTAATCACAGAGTAACCAGCCTGTTGTAAATAACGGCTAATTACTTCCATGTCAGTTACACCATCTTCAACAACTAATACCGTATTCATTGCACTTACCCATCAAACTGATTTAATAAAGGAATCTATATATGCTGAACGTGTTCTCAAGATATTAGATAAGTACAGGTGATTCATTTATCTAATTTTGATCCATACTATAAACTAATGGTTCAGTATTTTTACGGGGGCTTGATATTTTCAATATATAAATTTTTATATAAATTTGGCATTTGTCCTCTAGTAAGCTCGCTAAACATTTATTTCATTCGCTACTAACTATCTACGTTGTACAAAATGCCTTCTCAATAGCTATATAGTTAGCCTATTCACCATTATTTATCGTTGGAATTTTTAGATATTTGCGTACTACTCCCATTACTTTATCGGCTGCAACAGGTTTAGTAATAAAGTCAGTAGAACCAACTACTTTTGCACGAACTCGATCAAAAAGACCATCACTACCCGTTAGGATAACTATTGGTGTGTTAGCGAATAGTGAAACTCGTCGTAACTGAGCGCAGATTTCATAACCACTAGCTACGGGCATTACCAAATCTAAAAATATTAATTCTGGTTTATGCTCAATAAGAGTTGGCAATGCTTGTAATGGGTCTTGAATTTTAACTAATCTCAATCCATTGGGGGTAAGAATTTGCTCTAGCATTTGACAGACTTGGGGACTATCGTCCACACAGGCTATTAATTGACCGCTAGGAGCTTTTATCTGTTTAGAATTGGCTTTATTAGTAGTTTGACTTACTTTTAAAGGTGAGTCAGGTATATCTACAAGTTCAATAATTCCTTTAAGAATGTAAGGAAGAAGCGATCGCGCTATTGGTAAGGGCGTTTGCTTCATTTTGACGGCTAAATCTCTCAAAGAATATTTACCGTTCATTAAAGTCACAAAGTTTTTGTAAACACTTGGACTTAACATTTGCTGTAACTGCTCTGGTCTTCTGAGTAGTGGTGCTAAATCTGGTGAAAAGTTGGCTAAACCGGCTTCTGACCAACTTTTCCAAGAATCTTGCATAAACTTTAAAGACATATCAGCACTTGTAAAACTCATAGGAGCTTCTAAAATTACTTCCTGAGTGCGATCGCTGGTTATAGAAGTAAAGTTTGCTTGCTGAGCGAGATCGAATAACAGTTCAGATATTGTATGTTCGACGATGGCATTAATCTGATCTCGTCTAATCTTTTGGTTCTCATGCAAAATTTCTAAGATACGGTAATCCCAGTAGTTCAGTGAAATATCTTCTGAACGCAATTTAATTTTATCAACATCAACATCTGGGCAATGTTGAGCCATATTTCTGCGCCAACGACGGAAAGGATGGGTACCACCTGTAGCCCATACCATCCGTCCTAGCCGATAGTAGAAAGTCCATTTATGTTCTTTTGAACTTTTTATATTTAGCTTGCCACTATATTGCAGTTGAGTACAAGTTTTAAACTCGTCGAGTAGGTTACTCGATACCATCAGTTCCGGATGGCTCATATTTTGTCCCTTGAGTTAACAAATCAATCTTCAAATCCCAAACTAAAAATACAGCAGTTCGGAGCTTTTCAGTTTTTAAGAGAGTGTTTAGCTAACTATTTATATAGTTAGCACTTGCTTTTATATCTTTTGTATATTTTTTCATACATTTTTCTTATATACTTACTCCATAGATTTTTGAAATAATCTCAACATGAGAGTTTGACCGAGTTAAAATAATTTTTTACCTCAGTACATTTACTTGTTAAAAAGTAACTTATTATAGAAGAGATACACTTATAAACTAATACCGTTTAATTAGTTACCTCTTCTCTACATTTTTGCGCCCTTCTGATGAATTGTAATAGCCTTACAAAGATATACTTTTACAGATTTAATCTCTCCTCAAGACTTAATTAAATAAAGATTACATACAGCAAAAGTAAAATGTACTTATTGGTTATATTCTAATATTAGGCATTTTTATAAATTAGACAAATCAGTGTATATCCTGATTTTATACTTGAAAGACTTGCATAAAGATGACGAAAAATTAGTACTTCAGACATCTAACTATACCCAAATACCTTCAAAATGGTGGCTTTGCGTAAGTTCTGACTTGAAGTAAATAAATACTAATATTTAGATATTTTTCATATAAGGATAAATTTTAAACATCATCTTATAATCAAACAATGTTTAAGGATGGAATTTATTGAAAGTTTTATTTTGAACTTTCGCGATCGCCTATTGCTGCTCTGAGATTACCTTGGTGTTGTGAAAGTAATTGATTTCCTTCGGCTTTGTCTAAGCCAGTCCAATGCATTAGTAATGCCAATTTTACCGACTTACCACTATCTTCTAATAATTTATCAGCTCCTTGGCGATCTAAACCAGTTAAGTCTTGCAAAATTCCTAAAGAGCGATCGCGCAATTTTTGGTTAGTTACAGCTACATCTACCATGCGGTTGCCATAAACTTTTCCTAATTTCACCATCACACTCGTAGACAAAATATTCAAAGCTAATTTTGTCACGGTTCCAGCCTTTAGACGAGTAGAACCAGCAAGAATTTCTGCTCCTGTTAAGAGTCTGATATCAACATCAACATTACAACTAACTTGTTCGGAAGGAACACAAGCGATAAAAATAGTTGTTGCTCCCCGTCTTTGTGCCCCTTTCAAGGCACCATGAACATAAGGTGTAGTACCTCCTGCGGTAATTCCTACTACAACATCTAATGAGGTAATCTCGTACTGAGAAACGATACTTTCTCCATCTTCAGCTTTATCTTCTAAATCTTCAGAACTACGTATTAAAGCAGCAGCACCCCCAGCAAGAATTCCCTGTACTAACTCTGGGGGAGTACAGAAAGTGGGAGGACATTCAGCAGCGTCTAATACACCTAATCTTCCAGAAGTTCCGGCTCCTACATAAAATAGCCTACCACCTTGACGCAAACAACCAGCCGTTTTATCAATAGCTTGAGCTAACTGATTTTTTGCCTGTGTGATCGCATCAATAGTTTTTTGGTCTTCCCGATTAAATAATTCTACTAGTTCTAAAGAACTTAGCTGATCTAAATTCTGGCTATTAGGATTAACTTGTTCTGTTAATAAGTGTCCGCGTTGTTGGATCATTTATATAATTTGCATATCTTGCATAATTTTTATCAAAATAAATTTAGATGGGGAGAGGTAAGTTCAAAACTCAAAATTCAAAGTTCAAAATCTAAAGTTCAAAATTCGTGTATATCTGTGACGGAAGGGTTTGACCACAAAATTAAGAGTTCAGCTATTACCCATTACCCTTTTACCCGACTCCCCATCACTAATTTGCCAACTACCACTAACCAACTAAGCTGCTTACAAAAGTCCTTCTAACTTGCGACGAATGCTTTCTAGTTCTGTATCTGACATTTCTGATTCAGTTGGGGTTTCTTCTTGATTTGATGGTGGTTGATTTTTTTGTTCATCAATTTGCCAATCAGTATCTTCAATATTTGCTTCTGGGGGAATAATTAAGGAACCATTACTAGGAACTATTTCCCAATCATAGTTAGCACCGGTACAAAATTCCTTAATTTCTTCAGCATCTATTTCTTCCACTGTTGGAGTAGGGAAGTCTTGTGCTTCTAGCATGAGCGCAAAGCGTTCTGCATCTTCTTCAGACTCGAACATCAGTACTTTATTGCGATCGCCAACTTTGATGGTGTGAATTCCTTCACTATCTGTTCCGGCATTGAAAAGTAATACAAAGACACGCATGGGTGTAATCATCTGCCTTTTTTTTTGAATCCATTCATATTAAAGTTCTAGGTTGTAACCCCAAGAAAGTCTAGATAAAAATCTCACTTTCATTATATTTTCCTGATAAGACAGTAAATAATTGTCATACTTATGCAGGCAATATTGAATTGGGTGTTAAATGATTGATGCTTATCAAAAGGTTTTGTCAAAGGGTTTTGTCCCAAGATTTTATCCAAGGGTTTGACTTATGTGTTCTACTAGATTCCATTTTTATTACTCTGCTGTTCTTAATTGATTCTTAATTTATTTGTTTGCGCCCTTAGTGACTTGTCTAAGTAGATGTTTGTATCCTGGTATAGGGATAGTTTTTGTTGTGGTAATTCAATAGCTTAGATATAGCACCATTAATTAGTCTGTCCGCTCCCTTCGGTTGGTAAACAGTAAAAACCGTCATGACTAACTTTAAGAGCAAAAATCATAACTGGAAATCTTTGATTAAAAATCCTTTACAGTTACTAGCATTTAGTCGTAAAAGGATAGCTTTTGGTTGCATCTTATTTTTGGTTGGTGGTGGTATTGGTTTTTGGCGATTACAGACTTTTATTCATCATGAGCTAGCTCCTTTAGCACAAAAAAATCTCAAAACTATACTTAACCGTCCTTTGCAATTGGGTGAGGTCAAAGATTTTTCTCTTACCGGAGTTAGATTTGGTGCTTCGGCAATACCTCCTACTGCTACAGATTCAGATAAAGTAACTATTGATGCAGTAGAAGTTGGCTTCGACCCTTTACAATTGCTGCTCAACCGCACATTAAAACTTGATGTAACTTTAGTCAACCCCAATGTTTACATTCAGCAAGATAGTCAAGGACGTTGGGTGACAACAAGTTTAAATTTTGGCGAACCTGGTTCGCTCCAAGTTGATTTAGAAAAAATAAGAGTCCGGAATGGGAAGTTGGTATTGGCTCCTTTTAAGAAAGGAAAGGGTAAGACTGATAAAACGGGAACTAAAAACGGAAATCAAAACAGAAGAAAAAATAATTTAGAAGGTAATGTAGAAAATAATATTCAAGGTGTTATTAATAACTTTAATAATAGTACAACTAATACATCTTCTAATCATAGATTTCCACAGGAATCTACAAAGACTAATCTTACTTATCCTCTTACTTTCAATAACTTAAATGGTTCGACTCAGTTACAAAATAGTTATCGGTTGATTAAGTTGGATTTGAGAGCAGAATCAGGAAATGGTGGAAATATTTCCGTTGCTGGTGATGTACGTCCTCAGACTCAAAAGATAAATTTAGATGTTAGGGGACAGAATTTACTGGCAGCAAATATTACTAGTTTGATTCCTATTCCAATAAATTTACAGTCAGGACGAGTTGATGGAAAGGTAAATATTCAATGGAATCCGGGAGTTTCTCCTTTATTATTTGGCAGTACCAATTTAAAAGATGTAAAACTACAAGTACCCCAAGCTCCACAAGCTTTTATAAATTCTCAGGGAAACGTTGATTTTGATGGTACAAAAATTCGGTTAAGTAACATCAAAACTAATTATGGCAAGATCCCTTTAGAAGGTGGTGGTGTTATTGACTGGGAAGATGGATATGATGTTGTAGCCAAGGTTAAGGCAGTTGAAGTTAAAAACGCTAGAGATACTCTTAACTTGGCTTTACCTGTACCTGTGAAGGGAGAATTAAGTGCAAATGTACGGTTAGCGGGTAAAATACTTAATCCATTGATAACTGGTAAAGTCAGTACTAATAAAACAGCGACTCTGGATAAAGTTAATTTTAAGAGTATTACAGGTAATTTTCAATTTTCTACAAGTGATGCTTTAGTAAGTTTAAGTAATATTGTCGGAAAACCGGTAGTTGGAGGAGAGATTCGAGGTGGTGGAGTAGTTAAACTTAGCGATACTCCCCAGTTGAATCTCAATTTTACAGCCCAAAATCTGCCAGGTGATGCGATCGCTAGTTTATATAATTCAGGATATAATTCGGATTCTGGTATCAAGGTTGGTATTTTAAATGCTCGGGTACGCATTAGTGGTAGTCCTAGTAATGCTTTCACTGCGGTCAATTTTCAAGCTCCCCAAGGGACTTATCCAGCCAGAGGTGAATTGTTAGTAGCACCAGATAGAAGTTTTACTTTTAGAAATGTGCGTGTGGCTGTTGCTGGGGGTGAAGTTAGGACAAGGGGTAAATGGAATAATCAAAAGTGGGAAGCTGTTGCTGATGCGAGGGGAATTAAGGTTAAGGAGTTTGTTAGTCCCCAACAGTTGGAAAGCGTATCTGGAAATGTATCTTTTAATAATGCTTTGAATTCAGCCTTATTTAAGGGTCGTTTGCTTTTATCAGGAAATAGCGAATCTTTTACCGTTAATAGTATTAAACCTGTAGATGCTAAAATCTTAGTAGCTGGTGGAAGTGTAAAAATTACTCAGCTACAATTTAATCAAACAAGTTTTTATACTAAATTAGTTGCTTCGGGAATACATCTAAAGAAACTATTTAAACAATCTACTCTTGGTTTAAATGGTATTGCTGGTGGGAATTTTGAACTTGCGGGTTCCCGGAATAATTTTAACCTGAAAACTTTACATGGAAAGGGTACTGCTAGTCTTTCAATTGCTGGCGGAAGTATCAAAGCTACAAATATTTTACTTGCCAATGGTAATTATCGGGCAAGAGTGCAAACAAATAATCTCAAATTAAAGCAATTAACACCTCAGTTAGCATCTGGATTACCGTCTCAATTTCAAGGAAGTTTAACTAGCGATTTTTTAATTGCTGGTTCTACAGAATCATTTAGTCCTAATACTTTACAAGCAAGAGGTAAAGGAAAAGTTCAAATCGGACGGGGTACTATTGGAATTCCTCAAATACAGTTAGCAAATGGTCTGTATAAAGCTAAATTCAGCGCTAGAGATATACCATTAAAAGGAATTGTATCCGTACTATCTCACTTGCAAGGTAAGTTAACGGGAGACTTACTAGTTGCAGGTTCTATTAAATCTTTCTCTCCAGAATCTTTCTCTCCAGAAAATATCAGCGCGATCGCTCGAGGTAAGTTAAATATAGGTAATGGTCAGGTAATTGTACCTAATATGGAATTAAGTTCGGGTCGTTACCGAGGTAAAGTAATAGCTCAGAACCTACCCTTACAGGGTTTAGTAAGTTTACCTGGGTTGGTTCAAGGGGGTTTAGATAGTGAACTTATAGTCGCAGGTTCTACTAAATCTTTCTCTCTGAATGAATTTCAAGGACAGGGAAGAGCAAGATTAAGAGTTGCAGGAGGTACAGTAAATGCTAACAATATTCAGGTTACGAATGGTCGCGTTCGGGCTATTGTTGATGGATCGGGTGTAGAGCTAAATAAATTTAATCAAGATTTACGGGGTAAATTTGCTGGTAAATTACAAGTTGCTTTAAATCTACAAAACCCCTCCTTATCTGCAACCCAAGCCACAGGTCAGGTTAACTTGTCCCAAGGTCTGGGGGTTATTGAACAACCCTTAAGTGCATCATTTACTTGGAACGGTGAAAAGTTACAATTACAAAAAGCGCGATCGCAGAATTTTAGCGCTAGCGGTAATATTATTGTCGATGCAAAAAGTGTAGGTATACCGAAAATTACAGATTTAAATCCTCAACTAAATCTTCAAGTCCAGGCTCGCGATTATAACTTAAATAAACTGCCTTTAAATTTGCCTAATGGTATAAAAATAGCCGGTAACACTGACTTTAATGGTAAAATTGCAGGGAGATTATTAGCTCCGAACTTACAAGGACAGTTAAGTTTGCGGAATTTAGTAGTAGATAAGAAGTATGCTTTTGAAAAATATTTAAACGGTGTAATTGATTCATCCCCAGAAACAGGCTTGAATTTAAGTTTAAGGGGTCAGCGAGACAAAATAGATTTTAGCTTAAATTCTAAAAACCAGCCCCAGAATTTCGATATTAAATGGCAACAAGCATCAGCCAGAGGGCAACTGCAAGGAGATGAATGGAAGTTAAAATTAGACAGTTTTCCTGTAGGAGCATTAAATCTTAAATTACCTGTTAATAACCGTCTAGGACCAGGTAATATTGTTGGCAAACTAAGCGGTGACTTCCAGTTTAACCAGCGTACACTCACCACCGCAGGAAACGCCGTCCTAACTCAACCACAAATCGGACGAATCAAAGGCGATCGCTTATCTGCACAGTTCAGCTATCAAGATGGATCCCTAAATTTGGCAGATAGCAAGTTTCTCAAAGGTAAAAGCAGCTATGCTTTTGTTGGTAGCATCAGCCCAACTGCAACAGTTCCCCAAGTCAAGGGAGAATTTAAAGTTGGTGCAGGAAAAGTTCAAGATATTTTAACCGCACTACAAATATTTGAAATTGAAGATTTACAAACTGGTTTTGAACAAGCCGACTATGGTAAAGCTAAGGATTTAGATGGAGTTGAGTCGGTAGGACTACCAGAAAAATCCTTATCTATGCAATGGCGACGTTTATCAGAGATTACCAGACTTTTAGAACAACAAGAAGAAAAACGCCGGGAAGCTTCTCCTTTTCCCCAATTAGCCAGTTTGCAAGGCAGTTTTGATGCTAGTGTCAAAGTTGATACAACTGTTGCCAGTGGATTATCACTACAATTTAACTTAGAAGGTGAGAAATTTTCTTGGGGACAAAAGAACGAACCCCGGCGTTTTTATGATGCCGACCGGGTAATTGTCAGTGGTAGACTGGATAACAACATAGTAACCCTGCAACCTCTACGGATTGAGTCAACAGATAAACTCATCGCTTTTACAGGTACTGTAGGAAGTGAAAATCAGTCCGGTCAGCTACAGATTAAAAATTTTCCTCTCCAAACTTTAGAAAATTTTATTAAATCCCCCCTCAGTTTATCTGGAAAATTAAGCGCTACAGCATCTCTTGCAGGTAGTCTCAGCAATCCTCAAGCAAAAGGGGAATTAGAAATTACAGATGCTTATCTGAATCAAAAAGGAGTAAAATCAGCCAATGCCAGTTTTGCTTACTCTGGAGCTAGACTTAACTTTGATAGTAATATAGTAGTAGCAGAGGAAGAACCGGTAACAATTAGCGGAAAAATCCCTTATAAACTACCTTTCGCTACAGTACTCCCCGAAAGTGAAAATCTTGAATTGGATGTGAAAGTCAAGAATCAAGGATTAGCAATTCTAAACTTATTCACAAATCAATTAGTATTTGAAGCTGGAGAAGGTAACGTAGATTTATCTGTGCGTGGCACCTTAGAAGAACCCGAAGTAATTGGAATTGCAAGCATTAATAACGCGACTTTTAACTCTGAGTCTTTACCAGAAAAGCTTACGGAAGTTAGAGGAAATTTAGAATTTGATTTCGACCGTATAGTAGTCAACAATCTCCAAGGCAAATTTAGTAAAGGTAAAATAGAAGCAATTGGCGAAATTCCTATTATTACAGCAAACCAAGGGACACAAATTAATAACCCCTTAACAGTAAATTTAGACAAATTAGCCTTAAATCTGAAAGGACTGTACCAAGGTGGTATTAACGGTAACTTACAAATTCGCGGTTCCGCCTTCGATCCTAAAATTGGCGGACAGTTATTATTAAGCAATGGAAAAGTATTGCTCGCAGAATCGGATGATGTATCCAACCAAAGCGATCGCAGTGGTTTTTCGTCACTGAAAGTAAGTAAAACAGATAATCTCATCAACAATGACACTAACCTCACCAGATTTAACGCTCTAAAACTAATTTTAGGTAAAAAAGTTGAAATAGCTCGTCCACCAATTTTAAATTTTGAGGCTACAGGTAGCCTAATTTTACGGGGTTCTTTAAATGAGCCAAAACCAGAAGGAACCATAAAATTACGTAAAGGAGGAGTTAATTTATTTACCACCCAATTTAATTTAGCAAAGGGTCATGAAAACACAGCCACCTTTAGAAAAAATCAACCCAACGACCCCGACTTAAACATTCAATTATTTGCCAAAGTATTAGACGTAATTCAAAGTAGCGACCTAAACAGACCAAACAGTACGGGATTAGCAGCTTTAGAAACAGTACGTGTAGAAGCAAATATAGAAGGACCAGCCAGTAAATTAAATGAAAACCTCGAATTAATAAGTTCTCCAGCCCGTAGCGAGACCGAAATAGTCGCATTACTAGGTGGTGGTTTCGTAGATACCCAAGGAAGAGGTAACAGTACCCTTGGTCTGATAAATATTGCTGGTTCAGCCGTCTTCAATAACTTTCAGACAGCATTTAGTGACATTGGAACAGCATTTGGTTTAAGCGAATTACGGATATTTCCTACCTTAATTTCCGAAGACCTAGAGGCAGGCAAAAGTAGTTCTAGTTTAGAAATTGCAGCAGAGGGTGGGATTGATATCACCCCTAAAATTTCCGTTTCCGGTATCAAAATTTTAACCGCTACAGACCCGTTTCAATGGGGGTTAAATTACCGTATTGATAATCAGTTTCGTTTGCGCGGTTCTACAAATTTCTTTGATGATAATCGGGCTGTGTTGGAATATCAGAGGCGATTTTAATTGTTTGTTTGAGGCTGGTGCGTTACGCTAATAGTTAAATCCACCCCTACATAGATTTTAGTTATCCATTAAATTAGATTCATATCTCAAATCAGCAACGTCAACTTTATTGTTGATGATGCAATACGGTTCGGTTGAGCATTACCTAACATTCTCAACAGCAAAGTTGGGTTAAGGTACGAAACCCAACCTACGTTATTTCCAGTTTTTAGGCTTAATTGAACAGTATTGGTTGATAACCTACGTCTCTAAGCAAGTCTAGTAGCAGTGTCTGTAAGAATTTCTCTGACTTGAGCAGGGGTTAAGTTAGGGTTTGCACTCAGCATCAAAGCCACTACACCTGCAACATGGGGTGTAGCCATTGAAGTACCACTGTATTCTAAGTAATATGGATAATCTGGAATGGTTGAATAGACATCAACTCCTGGAGCCATTACATGATGCATATTACTATCATCACCAGCAAGATTTGAGAAGTCATAAATATCTCCGTATCTATCTACTGCTCCCACTGAGATACCATATTCAGTTGCATAATTTGCTGGGTAGGTTGGTACAGGATCATTATCATTACCTGCTGCCATGACAACTATGACTCCTTGGCTGGTAGCATACTCAATAGCTAATTCTTCATTGGGATCTTCACCACCACCTAAACTAAGATTAATTACATCAGCTCCATTATCCACAGCATAGTAAATACCATTGACAATAGAGTTATCCTCAGTTTTGCCGGAGTCATCGAAAACTCTTACTGCCATAATCTCGGCATTGTAAGCAACCCCAGTCACACCAAAGTTATTATTCTCTGCTGCAATGGTACCTCCAACATGAGTCCCATGACCATTTCCATCTAAAACATCATTGTCACCATCAATGAAATTCCAACCATAGACATCATCGACATAGCCATTACCATCATCATCGATGCCGTTACCTTCTATTTCCCCGGAATTGCGCCAAATATTACTATCTAAGTCATCATGGTAAATATCTACACCCGAATCGATGACTGCAACAGTAATTCCTTCTCCAGTATATCCTCTAGTCCAAACTTCTGGAGCATTTATCATATCATTGCCCCAGTTTATATCTTCCAAGTTGGGAACATCGGAAAATGTAGATTGTCCAATAGCTCTAGCCACAGCTTCGGCAGCATTTACCAAACCGTAACCATAGGTAGAGTCAAAATCTGGAGTTGAGAGATTGAGATTGTAATTCGTGCTACCAGAGTATGGATAAACTCTGACGTAATAATTATCGGCAGCTAACTGTAGATTAATAGTTTCATCATCATTAGAATTTGTAGAAGATGCAATTATATTGCCATTACTGTCTAGTAATTGCAATATAATTGCATCAGCAGTTAAATCACTAAGTGTGAGTTGGAAGTGACTGACATCATTAAGAGTAAAGCTGAAATAGTCGTTAGTATCAATACCACCGATATAATCTGTAATCGTAATATTGCCATCAAGAACACCAATATCGTAAGCAGTATTTAAGCTCTCACCTGGCTCTACAAAATTTTCTAGAACACCTGCAATTGTCCAATTGGTATCGGTTACTGGAGTTATATAAGCACCATTGGTGAGAGTACTATCATTCATGTACCATAAGGCATTTTCACCTGTAGTATAGTTGCGCCAGAGGATATCTGTTTCACCATCGCTGTTGAAATCTCCTGTTCCCTCGATATTCCATCTAGTATCGGTGACTGGGGTTATATAAGCGCCATTAGTAAGAGTACTATCATTCATGTACCATAAGGCATTTTCACCTGTAGTATAGTTGCGCCAGAGGATATCTGTTTCACCATCACTGTTGAAATCTCCTGTTCCCTCGATATTCCAATTAATATCGGTGACTGGGGTTATATAAGCGCCATTAGTAAGAGTACTATCATTCATGTACCATACAGCATTATCACCGGTAGTATAGTTGCGCCAGAGGATATCTGTTTCACCATCGCTGTTGAAATCTCCTGTCTCCTCAATACTCCAGCTTGTATCTGTGACTGAAGTGAGATAAACGCCACCATTTAAAATTCCGTCATTCATGTACTCCAAGTAATTATCACCAGTAGCATAATTACGCCAGAGTATATCTGCCTCACCATCGTTATTAAAATCCCCGGTCGCTTCAATGCTCCAATTTATATTCTCTTCCGGAGTTAGATAAGCACCATTAGTTAAAACGCTATTGTCCATATACCACACAGCATTCTCACCTGTAGCGTAGTTGCGCCAGAGGATGTCAGTGCTTTCTGAAATATCTTGTAGGGAAATGTAGGAACTGCTCTGATTTTCTAGAGCTAATCCGTAGTTATCGTTATTGTCTGTTAATACCTGAGTCGCAGAGTTAATATTTTGACTTAAGTCTGTAGTCAAAGCATAATCTAAGTCACTTGAATACATAAGTGATTTCACCTTTTATAGATAAGATTTTTATTGATGGGGAATTCTGAAATTTCGCTAAAACAAGACTTCTCAGCTAAGATTTGTAGCGCTCAAAATAATTTTTTAGCTGAATTTGTTAATTAGAATTGGATATAGAAAGGCTAGAGTAAGGACTAAAAAAATAGTTATAGCCGTTTTGCTCCGACTGAGCTATAGTTCATATTGTTGTAAGTCAGGGGACAAAGGGAACATACCTCATGTACTTGTAAAGCGCTGTTTCTAAGACTAATTATTTACAATTTCTCAACCATACAGAGAGGTGGGTATATTACTTTAAATATTGCTTGAAGAAAGGACGGACAAACCTTGTCCGTCCACCGAGAGTTTTCGGAGAGTGATAGATTCAATTGAAATCTTCTATAAATTTGTCCTTTTAAAGCTTAGAAACGATAACCAAGACCAGCTTTCCAAAGACTAACACCATTAAAGAAAGTTCCATCGCCATAAAAAACAACTTTTTTACCTATTCCTGTTTCTGCACCTACTTGCAATGCACCAGCTGTACCTGAGAGACTAGTAACTCCATCCGAGATACTGGCAGTTGCAATACCACCGCCAACATAAAGATTGCTATTATTAGCTAAAGGGATATCGTAAGTAACTGTAGGGATAAATAAAGCTGCACAGACATCAGATGCACAATCTGCATATAAAGAACCACGCACAGATACTTTAGTTTTTGGGAAGGAGATACGTCCGTTCAGACCAGCAGCAGCACCAGAATCATTGAAGCCAACACCTGCACCAATATAGCCTTCAGGCATTCCTTTGGGCTTAGCTTGTGCTGGATTAGCAGATAATAAACTACAAGCTAAGGTAATTGTGGACACAGCAGAAACTATTGCAGCAGACTTGAAAAAGTGTTGCATAATGTGCTCCTATAAGTGTTTAGTTTTTATGAATTCTATTCAGAGTTTAAATACGGGTTGTTGGTATCCGTAATACGATGAGAGGAGAAATTTTAGTAATTAATTCAGATGTGACTGACAAATCCTCCGTTCACCTCTTATTCACTATATTAACTTCTTTCATTTTCGGACAAGGTGTAATAAATCACTCCTATCATAATTAGTAATAAATCCTCTGTTATCCTCTTTTATGCTCTGAATAATTTAGTATATGATTAATGTTTTATTCTTTTATAGTGCTACGCTTTGTGCGCACTGAAGTGGGTTTCGTAACTTTAGCTCCAGATTTCTAGGCTGAGAGCGATTTAACGCAGCCTCGTATAGAATTGCTATTAGGACGTTGATGTTTTTTAAGAAGAAGAAAGAATTGAGGGATTCTCCCCCAAACCCCCGATTGGGTGGACGGCTGCGTCCCCCAAACCCCCTCCAGATAAGAAGTATTCAAATGTATTCCCAGCCTCCGGCTGGGAATTAGGGAAGACAGAAAAACAAAATGAGAACAAAATGAGACGAAAACACGAAAATTATAATAAAGTCAATACCCTAGTCGATGGCTATATCACCCCAAACGTTCTATGAGACATTGGGCAATACGTTTTGCTGCTCCTGGTTTACCCATGCGCTTTATTCCTTCCTGGGAAGCGATGTGAAATTTGTCCGGGTCTGCTAAAAGGGTACGCACTTTTTCTGCAACCTCTGAGGGTTTTTCGACTAAAATGACAGATGAACCAAGGTGTCGGCTTTGAGCTTCTGCGAATCCGGAGTTAAATTGAGGACCTTTTCCTGGTATGGTAATTGCTGGTTTGCCTAATCCAACAAATTGTTCTGTAGCGGTTCCTGCGGTTGCGATCGCTAGATCCCCTAAATGTAAGGCTTCGTTGTAGGCGTTTTGAGTCAAAATCATATATACGTTTTTTTGCCTAAATGTCAACATCTTAGTTTCCGGAATATCCAAGGGAGATTCAGAAGAAGTCTGCCATCCTTTATTTTCCATGCTTTCATATAGTTTTTCTATTTCTAAATTAGGAGCGATCGCGCCGATAAATATTATTTCTCCGGAAGTATGTCCGATAAATTGGGGTTCTTGAAATCGTGCTATTAATGATGAGACACCAATGATAATATTTTCCCAGTTTTGATAAACTTCTGGGGGACGAGAACCAGGAAGGAGAGTAATTACTAAAGGACGTTCTATTTCTTTTTTCTGGAAATCTGCTTTATAAAACCTTTGTTTAGGAAATTTTGGTTCCAAACCATCCATCATCGGATTTCCTAAATCAAAGGCATGGATTTTATCCCACTTTTTTAATATCTGTGTTGTTAAGGTATCTCTAGGAAAGATAGCTTTGCAGCGATCGCGAGTCATTAACCATCTTTCCCAGGGATGATAAATCGAACCGGAAAAATTTTCCCATTTAGCACTTTTATTATTACGTTTGAGTAATCCAGATTCATTTCGGACGTAGTATTCGGTTTTCGCTGTACCAACAAAACTGTAATTAGTGTCGCTTATCCAGGCAAATAATAAAGGTACAATATCTCCGACTGCTAAAATAGCACTTTTGTGACCTGCTTTTTTCTGTATTTTCACCCACTTTCTGATAGCTTGAATTTGTTGCCAAGTTAACTGTAGTAAACCACCCCGGACATCCCTGATTAATTCTTTGCTATCCATATATACAAAACCCCCGGAAGGCATGGTACGTACTGAAGAAATTAGGGGAATATTTAAATTTTGATAAGCTTTTCCCTCACCAACTATTGGTAAAGCGAATATTTCCGGAGGGTCTGGTAATTCCTGTAATTCTTTTACAATTGAACGAGCGATCGCGTCTTCTCCATGACCATTACTTAATACCAGTAAATGTAGTCGAGATGATGTAGTTTGAGAATGAGATATTAAAGACGATGATGATAACTTGCTCATAAAGAAACAAAATTCAATTAATAACTGTCGTTGAGGTTAAAAGAGGTAAATAGGAGATAAGACCAAGAATTCAGGAGTTGAAAATCACAAGAAACTATACAAAAAATTATCTAACAGTTTTGGTTTCTAGTTGAACACCTATATTTTATGAATAAGAGTTATTTATTGTTTAATTAATTTTCAGCTTTTAGTACACCAGTTTTTAGTATATAAGGGTTGAAGGTCGAAGGATTCAAGATCCTACTTTCTCAACCTATCTGCAATTGATTAGGGTCTGTGTTACCAATGTCATCAGTTAATGATTACTAGCTAATAGCTAAAAGTCTAAAATTAATTTACATCTAAAATTTATCCTGATTTCTGACTTCTGAATTCAACTTAAAAATTTAGCTTTCTCCCTATTTTCTAACTTCAATATTGCTAATTTCTAAATTAATTGGGTTATTTATATGGGATTTTCTTCAAAAACAGCAATTCTTACTTTAGCTAGTTTGGCAGCTAGCAATGTCACTCAAAAAGTGAATGCGGCAATTGCTGATGATACAAATGAAAACAGAACAGCTAATAGTAGTGTTGTAATTCCGGTTAAGGAAGAAGTATCCCTGAATGTAGATAATGTTGAAAATATTGCTGCACCAGAAAGCACGGATATCCAACAATTTTCTCAAAATCTTCCGTACTTACAAAGTGATACAGATAACAATTTAAAGGTTGTTTCTGAAATTCAGAGTCAGAAAGCTCAGAAATCATCTGATAGTAAGACTAATAAAACTAATAAAATCAATTCTAAGGTGGTAATTGCTTCATCCCCCCGGATGGATCGAGATACTCCTCAATTTAGTCGGTCTGCAAAAAAACTAAGTCCTAAAACTCCTTCTAAGCTTTCCTTAAATTTTTCTAAAAAGCAGAATACAAAAGATCCACAATCTGTCTCGACATTAGGCAAAGGTTTAGAGAAAAGTTTACAAGATATCGCTAAAACTCGAAGAAACCCATCTCCATCTATTGCAATTTCTTCATCTAGTTCTAAAAATAATTCTCAAGTTGAAACGACTCAAAGTATCTCTATTCCTGTTCCGAGTACTTCCCAAAGTAATAATTCCCAAAGTAATAATTCTCGAAGTATCCCGATAAAGGTTAGTAATACGAATCAAAGTAATAATTCTCAAATTAATTCTCAAATTAATACTTCCCAAAGTAATACTATTCCAAGAAATACCAATCAAAGTATTCCTACTTCTGTTAATAGTGACTTAGTGGTTCCGGCAGTAGATGTGCAGATAATAGGTACAACACCAGAATTACAGAAGACTGTTAGGAAGGTGATTAAAACCCAAGTAGGTGGAGATACTAGTCAGCGTCAAATACAAACGGATATACAGGCAATATTAAATACTGGTTTGTTTCGGAATGCAACTGTCAGTAGTAGCGAGACCCCAACTGGTTTACGAGTAGTTTACCGGGTACAACCTTTAATTGTCAGAGGTATTCAGCTAGAAGGAGCAAAAGTTCTCAAATACGACAATGCTTCACTAATATTTAAGTCTCAAATAAATCAACCTATCAGTCCTGATGGTCTCAAAGAAGCTGTCAAAAATATCAATAAGTGGTACGCTGACAAAGGTTATAGCTTAGCTCGAGTAGTAGCTATTGAACCAACCAGGCAAGGAAGCTTGATGATCAAGGTTGCTGAAGGAGTTGTAGGTAATATCAAGTTTCAGTTTGTTAATGACGATGGTAAAACAGTAAGTGATAAAGGAAAACCAGTAAAAGGACGTACAAAGACAGAATTTCTTAAAAAGCAGATTAAGTTAAAGTCCGGAGATGTATTTCAAGACAAAATTGTCAGGCAAGATTTACAAAAATTATATAGTTTGGGCTTATTTGAAAGTGCCAACATTGCCTTGGAAGGAGATGCGAATCAGGCTGATGTTATCTATAAATTGAAAGAAGTAGGAGCGCGTTCTGTGAACTTGGGTGGTAATTATAATGCTGACCAGGGATTAGTTGGAACTTTTAACTACAGTGATAACAATGTTCGCGGTACCAATAATAATGTTGGTGTTAACATCCAAGCAGGTCGTCGTCATTTAGGGTTTAATGCCAAGTATAGTAGTCCTTATCGTTCCACTAACCCAGATAAACTAGGTTACAGTATTAACGCTTTCCGCCGTCGGGGAATTTCCGAAACTTTTGATGAAGACATTAAATTACCTAACGGTGATAAAGTTCGTAAAGGTCAATTTGGTGCTAGCTTCCAACTACAACGCCCCATCGAGGACTGGAATGCTACCTTAGGATTTAACTACAGTCGTACTAGTTTGCGTGATCGCAAAGGTGTAATTAATTCTGTAGATGAAAATGGTAATCCTTTAAGTCTTAGCGGTACTGGAATTGATGATTTGACCACAGTATCTCTATCTGCAACCAAAGACCGTCGCAATAACCTGATGAATCCAACTAATGGTTCTGTTTTAACCTTGAGTTCCGAACAATCAATTCCTCTGGGGCAAGGTAATATCTCTATGAATCGCTTGCAGGCTAATTATAGTCAATTTGTTCCTGTAGAAGTCTTTAAATCTAAGAAAAAGCAAGTCCTAGCTGTCAACGTCCAAGCAGGTACAGTTTTTGGTGACTTACCACCCTATGAAACTTTTAATTTAGGTGGCTCTAATTCTATCAGAGGATATGATGCTGGTGATGTCGCTAGCGGTCGTACCTACGTACTAGCTTCTGCCGAATATCGTTTTCCCATACCAGTTACAAATTCTTTAGGAGGGGTATTATTTGCTGACTTTGGTACAGATTTAGGTTCTGGCAGTACAGTTATCGGCAACCCCGCAGGGGTTAGCGGTAAACCAGGTGCAGGTTTCGGTTACGGTGCAGGTTTGCGGCTAAATTCACCATTGGGACTATTACGTGCAGACTATGGAATCAGCGACCATGGGGAAACTAAGCTACATTTTGGGATTGGGCACAGGTTTTAAAAAAGCGCTTTATTTTTAGTTTTTGGCTGTTAGATTGTAATTTTGTTACTCTTGATTAGTTCGTACTGAAGACTTGATTTGTTATAGAGACGTTGCGCTGCAACGTCTTTGACAATATTTAACAATATTGATTTTGAAGTATAGAAACGTCCTAAAAAATTTTAGGAGCTACATTTTCATACAAATGTGCTATTGTATTCCCTAATAAATTAATGTGTTTGGGATAATTATAATAATAATGTTAATAAGGGTCTTTTATGTGTATATAGTTACTAACCTGACCAAAAGTTAAACATCAAAGAAATGATTAACATAATAACTCATTTAAGTCAAAGCATAATTACTAAACTAAAATGATATTTCCCAAAGCAATTCTGAATTATTTGCCTATCATAAGAGCGATCGCTAGTTTCAAGTAATTTTCACAAAAAATGTCAAAACATACTTTCAAAATATACTAATATAGCCAGACAAGCGTAGGTCAAAAGTCAAATTAAGCTGACAATTAAACATAATTTAATCTCAGGTATATGCATATAATCAGATAGTAATACTTGAGAATTGCAAATTCCTGTAAATCCCTAGGAATTTTGGATTTAAAATTAAATTATTAGGTTTGCAGCTAGCCTTACTATAGAATCAGATTAGATCGCTATAATAATTAACTAACATTACTGACTAAACTAACTTTTAAACAAATCGCTAACCTATCATACTAAAATTGCTATGCTAGCTGGTACAACCTTGCAAGGTGGAAAATATATTCTCAACCAGGAGATAGGTAAAGGTGGCTTTGGCATTACTTACAAAGCTACCCATCGCTACTTAAATCATGAAATTGTTGTTAAAACAATTAATCAACGCCTGCGAAAGCATCCTGATTTTCCTAAATTCCAGGAACAGTTTAAAGATGAGGCAAGAAGATTAGCAACTTGTATTCATCCTAACATCGTACGGGTAAGTGATTTCTTCATGGAAGCAGGATTACCTTACATGGTGATGGAATATATTCCTGGTGAAACTCTAGGAGAATCCTTTGTATTACCTGGAATACCCCTGCCAGAAGAGACCGCAATTCACTATGTTCGACAGATAGGTGCTGCTTTACAAATAGTACATCAAAATAATCTGCTGCACCGCGACGTTAAGCCAGATAATATTATTCTGCGAAGGGGTACTCAAGAAGTAGTGCTAATTGATTTTGGCATTGCTAGAGAATTTAATAATGGTGTTCGACAGACTCATACGGGTATGGTTTCGGAAGGATATTCTCCGATTGAACAATACCTATCCCATGCCCATCGCAGTCCAGCTACAGATATTTATGGTTTAGCAGCGACCCTGTATGCACTACTTACAGGCAGAGTTCCGACACCAGCATTACTACGCGATCGCGAAAAAATGCCCTCACCTCGGGAATTACAGCCCCATGTTAGTGCAGGAACAAATCAAGCTATCATGCGTGGTATGGCTGTAGAAGCCAAATATCGTCCACAGGATATTGTCGAATGGCTGAAGTTATTACCAGTTAAAGGTGTTAGCATTCCACAGGCAGTAAATACAAATATGGTGCCCACCATTGACTTATCCAGTCAGCAAGATTTGGACACTTTAGGTAAAAGAGTTACCAAAGGTAAAGTCAAGTTAAATAGAGATAAAGAAGAAGCAGCAAAGTATATAGTCAACAAAACTTCTAACAAAACTTCTAACAAAACTTCAGAAAAGCCAGAAGAATCCAAAAAAATATTTAAAAAATCATTTATATCTACAGTATCGCCAAAAGTATTTATTGGAACTGGTGTTGCTCTAGTTGCAGCTACAGCAGGTTTTGGAATTACTAAAATGATTCCTGGGTCGCAAAATAAGTCATTCTCAGAACCAGTTGTAGAGAACCGTAGTAGTGATGTCGTTCAAGAAGCTGTAACACAAGAGCCAAAAACGGAAATCACCCCCTCATCATCTCCAACAGCAGAAGCAACTTCTGAGACTGCGACTCAAAAATCTACTAGAGTCCAAAGAAAAAGAAAAAGTTATAGACGTAACCCTTCTAAAAATTCAAATTCTAATAGAAAAAATCGCAGAAGAAAAAGTAGAGTTGCAGAAAAAAATAACAGTTCTAAAAAATCTACAAGTTTAAATTCCAATAATTCTGCAAATTCTAGAACTTCTAAGAATAATGGTTCTAAAACTTCTACGAATTCCAGCAGTAATTCTCCAAAAGCAACTCGAGGAAATTCCTCCAAGTCAAATCCGAACAATTCTAACAGTCGTACTTCTCGAAAGAGAAAACCAGTAGTTAAAAATTCTCCATCTCTAGTAGATAAACTAAGAACATATCGCGACAATCGCAGTCCTTCATCTAGAAATAAATCCCGAAAATTCCCTCCAAATTCAGTTGTAGTACCATCAAAACCAGTATTAAAACAACCTAAAAGTGTGAAATCCCCACCAGTAGTAGTGCCTAATCGAGAAGTTAATAACAATCAGTCTTCTTCTGTTATTCGGTTAAAGCAATCCTTAAAATCCTCAGAATAAATAATAAATTAATTTCCCACACTTTACCGTTAGGTCAGTGTGGGCTTTTTAGAAAGGAGAAAGTTGGTAATTGTTAATAACTAAATTAATGTTAATTAACCACTAATGTGTAAGAATATTCAAAATTTATTCTTTATTATTCGCACCTTTATACATATGCATCAAAGCTTCTTCTACCTCCGATGAAAGTTTTAGGGGTAAACCTCCAGAACGCACGTGTAAATCCCTTTGTGGAAAAGGAACTTCAATCTTATAATTTCGCAGTGATGCTTCTATACGAAAGTTGAGGTCACTTTTAATTGGTGACTGATGAGAAGGTTGATCTATCCATACTAGTAATTCAAAATCAAGAGAATTATCACCAAATCCTATAAAAAATACTTGGGGTTGAGGAACTCTAAGAACTTCGGGATGTTTTTCCGCAGCTTCTAAAAGTGCTTTTTTCACCTCATAAGGATTAGAACTATAGGAAACACCTACTGGTAAATGAATCCGAGAAATCGGGTTGTGATGGCTCCAATTAATTACTTCTGATTCCAAAAATCGAGAATTAGGTACAATGATAGAAATTCTATCTAAAGTGCGAATTGTTACACTACGAGCGCCAATACTTTCTACTGTTCCCATATAATTACCAACTTCAACAAAATCACCTGCTTGAATAGGACGCTCAAATATTAAAACTATTCCACTACCAAAGTTTTTAGCTATATCCTGAAAACCAAAACCAATTCCGACACCCAAAGCACTTGCAAGGATTGCTAAAGAGCTTAAATCTATTCCCCAAACTTGTAGTAAAACTACAGTTGCGATCGCAATTAATCCATACTTAAAAATAACCGCGATCGCTTCTTGAGCACCGCGACTAATTCGCAAAAATTGCAAAACACGAGAGCGTAGTAAGTTGGTGATACTACCAGCAGTTATAAATACTCCGAAAAATAAACCTATTAAAAGTAATAAGTCAGTAATGGAATAATTATTTTGTCCCGGAGAAACTATAGGTTCCTTCAGAGCAGTAATTATATTATTGGTTATATAAAAACTCCACTGACTAGTTAATGGAAATAAATTAGCAATATAAAGAGTTATTCCTACCCATAATGCGGTTCGTGCTAAAAATAAAGTAGCTTTCAGAAGTAAATTGAACATCTGATGCTGTTGTTGGTCGGATGAATCGCTACCAGAGTCAAGTAACGGAGTAATTCTAGTCTTAAACAGTTTCCATAACCTACCTAAAAACCTATGACAAATTACTGCTAAGAAAACAATTAAAAAACTGAATATAGTTCTGCTACGAATAAATTCTGCTGTTCTTTCTTTACGAGCTCGATTTATTGCCGTAATCAATTTATCTTTCCAAATCTCAGCTTGTTTCTCAGGCAGATCGGAATCGACGTTATCATTTTGAGTTACTGTTAGTAAGTATTTACCGTTGATTTCAATAAAAGGTAAATTATTTTTTTCTTTAATCTTTATGTTTGGCGCTTTGTCAGATTCTATTACTCTTTTAAGAGTTTCGTTGACTTCTTTTACCCTATCTTTCGCTGTTTGAGATTCAGCATTTTTTAGTAAAAATATTGGTCTTCCATCTACAGTCACAGGAACAGGTTGAGCTTTTGGAGACTGCGCTATGGTCGAAGACCCGCCTTCGGCGATCGCAGGCACTGAAATTAAATATAATAATAGTGCCAGAATAATGAGAATAACCTTCCAAATTTTAAAATACTCTCTTTGCTTATATTTCTTAGTTTTACTCATCTATCTCTTTAGCTCTCTCTTTAGGTATCTCTTGAAGAATTGCTTATTTCATCAGAACTATAGCAAAGCATTCGATCTTTTTATTAATTAAAATTACTTAAAGTATAATAAGGTTTTCTCTATTTCATCCATATTCAAATGGCATTGAAAAAATATAATTGCTTCTAGACACATCTTTTGGCTCAGTAAAGTTATATCTAACGATAGTTTTATTGATTATCTTCAAATATAAATGTAACTTAAGTAAACCTAAGAATAAATAGAGCAATCCATCAGAGTTTGAAATACACCTAAATTCTGATGAATTCGGAGGCTGTAAATAAGTGCCACCAACTTTGTTAAAATTGATATTTATGAATAAGAAAAATAATATATTTTTCTTATTCATA
>JBCCDM010000010.1:0-29627 GCA_039030795.1 Cyanobacteria bacterium P01_A01_bin.84 | reverse complement strand
GAGTTACAGCGAAGTCTTTTTTTCAATTTTTGATATTTTATATTTGAAATAATATTGCTCTGCTTTGAATGAAAAAGCGTCGTTCCAGGCTCAAAAAAAGTCCTTAGCGTACAAAAAGCCCAACTTGGTACGTTCTCCCCTAAGTTGGCGTAAATATAGCGAAGACACTGTTGGCGAAACATTGCTTAACATCTAACGGATGGAGAACATAGCTACATGAACTGTTATTGAACCTAACTTAAGATTACTTATACCGTGTAATACAAGGATAAAATCAGAAAAAACGGTGTATTACATGGTTTGTTGTTTTTAGGACTTACGCACTGTACAAAAAGACTATGTTGTGTATTAACCTTTCGACGTTGTTTCAGCCTTTTATTTTTCACCCTTCCTTGATTGCGATCGCTTAACAGGAAACTGGAAAATCAAGCTCAAAGCGCTGAAAATCATACCTCCCATTTTGACTTTTCTGTCAATGCGTAAGTCCTAGTTTTGTAAGAAAATTAGAAACCCTTCATAAATGACTGTAGAAACGACACGCGAATGTTGCTGAATAAATATAAAAAGTGGATACTTTTTCAGCAAGCCCTAGATACGTTTGCCCTGTACTCCCACTCCAGGTCTACTGATTCAATTTAATTGATAATATAGTCACTACCTGTACAGTTATTATCGCTAATACAGATGGAATAAGTGGTATCCATCCTCCGATGAACGAGATAGTGAAATAGCAGATACTAAATAAAATTCCAAGTGTGAGCACAACCGCTAGAGTAAGGTACCAAGGACGATGAATATATAAAGCCAAAACCCCTCCTAATAATGACCACCCCCAAACCCATAAACCTTCTAACCAAGTATTCCACCACCAAATTAAGGGTCTCCCATCAAGAACAGTACTCAATATGTGTGCGATCGCATGAGCCTGTATAAACATTCCTGGTATTTGTTTATGAGGAGCAAGTGCAGTAGAACTGTATGGAGTTTTCCAATAATCAACTGCACTCGAAGCAGTTACACCGATAATTACAATTCGATCCTTTACCGATTCGATTAATTCAGGAGCAATCTGGTCTTCTAAAATATCTCTTAGTGATATGCGCTGAGCAATGTCTAGAGGAGAACGCAAAGAGCGATAATTAAGCAGTATTTGATATCCTGATGCATCTATATTTTGATAACCGCTAGTATGAGTTGTTAATTGTCTAAAAATTACTTTACCAATCTGTAATTGTCCATTTGATAAGATTTTTGAATTAATACCTTTTTCATCTAAATAGTGAAGTGCCATTTGAAGACTTAAGGCATATTGAGCGATACAAGGAGATGTCACTGGAGGTGTTAAATGTAAAAGATGCCGACGCATAACTGCGTTATTATCTGCAACAAAATCGCTGAAACCTAAGCGAGATTCTGGTACTTCTGGGGGTGGAGAAATACCATCCGGAGCGCCATCTTCAGAAGCAGGGACCTTACAGGGAACAAAAAAGCGATTATCGGAGCGTAATTGAGTTTCTAAATCTGGATATTTCGGGTTTACAGGAAAATCACGATAAATATCTATCCCTATAGTTTTTGGTTGATACTGCTCTAGTTTTTTAAGAAGTTGAGCAAGTGCTTGATCAGATAGAGACCACCGGATGGGCATCTGCTTTTGGTGTTGGTATTTAATATCAGCTTCATCTATAGTTATGAGTAGGAGGCGTGAATCTTCTTGTTCTATTGGTCGCATTGTCATCAGACGGTCAAAGGCTTGTAATTCAAAGGGTTGAAGTATTCCTACATATCTGACACCAATAATAGAAAGAGCGATCGCTACACTCAAAATTAATAATTTACAGAAATTTGACCAAGTTTGCCATTGGTTATATGCAGTAATTTTTTTTGCTTTTACAAATATTTTTTTTTCCCCTCCACTAATCTGACTGAAATCGAGATTATGGTTTTTCTTTTCTCTTAGTTGCTTTAATTCTAAAATAAGTGAAGGCTGTTGCAATCTAGTTTCAGGTAAAGGTGCAACCATCCCATCAATTATATGTGCCAAATCATCAGAAATATCAGGTGCTTTATCTCGCCAAAGTAGGTACTGAGTTTGGGTATCTAGAGGTAATTCATTAGGGTGTATCCCTGTCAATAAATGTACAAAAGTACGCCCTAAAGCAAAAAAATCTGATTGATAAACAGCTTCACCTTTCATTTGTTCTAGTGCTGTATATCCAGGAGAATAAACTCTAGTAATGTCTCCTTGTTCAAGTTTTTCAATATAAGTTACTGTCTGCTTTCTAGCTGCACCAAAGTCAATTAATACTATTTTATTATCAGGACGCAAGATAATATTGGATGGTTTAATATCTCGATGTAAAATTTTTTCTTGATGTAATTTTTCTAAAAGTTTAACTAATTGTAAAAGCCATTTAATAGCTACTTTTTCGGACAAAATTCCATTTTCTAACAACCACTGAGCTAAATCTTGCCCTGGAATTTTTTCCATTACTAAGCAGTATAATTGTTGAGAACTATCTTTCAGTGAAAAAGTAAAATATGTATCTATTTGAGGAACACCTAAATGTTCTAACTGGCTTAAAAGGCTTGCCTCTTGTTCAAACAACTCGATTAATCTGCTACGACTGCTTGTCAATACTTTAAGAATTTTTATATCTCCCAAGTTATCTATTTCAAATACTTCAGTATTATGTTTTTTATCTAATTCTCGTAGAGGTTTAATTATCCGATATCGCTCATTGATTACCAAGTTGGAACCACAACACTGGCAATATTCTTCCTCATCAGGGTTTTGGCGACTTAAACACCAGGGGTTGATACAGTAGCTCATGTTGTTATAGTTTAAACTTAGAAAAATGGGGTATTACAGATATCTAATTTCAGTTCTAAGAGCAAGTTATTAATATTGTTAATAGCATATCCAACTGCTAGTGGTGATTTTCCTTGTAACATAGCGTTTATTTTGGTTAGCTGCTCCTCAATCACATTTTCATCTTGGAAAATTTGACATAGCCGATTTTTGATTGGTTTCAAGATTAAGTTGACTTGCATTACCTGGATTTTTTCGTCTATTTGGGTCTTCTTAATCAATAAAAGTGTTCTTAACAGTTTCATTCTCTCAATTTTTTGGCTTTTGCAAACTTCTTGAATCTCTATGCAAATATTCTCAACGATTTTGTTGATCGCGTATTGAGAAACCATAGGTTGTTGGAGTGATAATAGAATTTCTTCTTCCACAACAGTTCTATCAATCAGCGATCGCCTTAAAAGTGACTCTAGAGCTTCAATAAATTCTGCTTGAGCTATGGGTAACAAAATATCTGAATGTAATTGAGATAAGGAAACTGGTTTGTATTCAATTGCTAACCAATAAAGAATTTCCTGTTCCAGAGTTGATATGCACTCGAATTGTTCGTCTAAAATATCGTTAAGCTCTCCAAATACAATGGTTTCTTGTCTCAGGAAAGCAGAAACTTTACCACCGAATAATTCTTTAATTGTGCTGGCAACAATTTTTAAAGCTAAGGGATTACCACCGTACAATATAATTAAATTTTCCCATAGAGAAGCATCTAATAAATTCTTCTCTTTAAAGATTTCCCTAGCTTGGGAATCCAAACCCTTGAGATACAAAGAGCGAACCGGAGCAGTTTCTCCCTCCATCAAGGCTATTTCTCTGGGTTTTTCCCGGGAGAGTAACATTACACAACTTTGATGGGATTCTTCCCCCAATCGTTTTAATAGCTGTCCGTAACTTTGATATTCTTTTCGATAATGTCCTGCCAAAGAATCATTTTGCAGGATTGCAGATGCTGTATCTATAACAATTAAACATCGATGTTTACGTAAATAACCAATTAAATCAGGTATATTGGCTTCTAGGTTTTGTGGCAAATCATTTATTGACTCAGAATCGAAAGATTTCATCAGATCGACCAAAAATTCACTAGCCGTTGGTGCATTTCGTAAATCTCGCCAGAAGATAAACTCAAACTGACTTCTCACCTGTTGAATGGAGCTTGCAGCTAAAGTTGTTTTACCAATTCCTCCTGCACCTACAACGGCGACGATTCGGCAGTTATCATTAGTTATCCACTGTTGTAACATAGTAAGTTCTTGAATGCGCCCATAGAAAGTATTGATTTCTGGCACTCCACCAACATCTTGGCGTAGGAAGATTTTATTGTTGCTATTTGTGTTAATCGTGCTGGCTTTACTTCTATCTATATTTACTACAGATAAAGAATTTGTTAATTCAGAGCTAGGTAAGGTCGGTAAAAATTTTTCTAGCTGACCTTTCCATCGTCGCTCAACCGTGGCTCTAATATTATTTTTACTGATATCTTCTTCTAATACCTTGGACAATAATTTCCAAAACCTAGGAGCAGCAGCTTGTTTGATGTAACTCAAGCTATACCTACAGTTTTCTTGCATCTGTTCATAAGTCTTAGCTTCCCAAGCTCCTCGCAATACAACAATTTCAACATCTTTCAAATGGCGACCGGCTTTAGCAAAGACTACACTATCTATAGCTTGTAAGATTGATTCCCAGTTCATTAATTTTTCAGAAAATAAATTATATATCTAGATTTTCTAGTATACGAGTTAACTTTATTCAGGTAAAGTATATAAAATTATTAAAAATTATTTTTGTCGCAAGACGATTAGTACAATACGGCATAAATAAATTACTCTTAACTTGTAAGTCTTATAACCCTTATACAGTAAAGCTTTTAGCTAGAGTGAGAAAAATGTCTGGGTCTGCACAGAGACGCTCTGCCTCCGGTTACTCCCTTCGCGCTCAAAGAATACCGATTAGAATAGGCGCAAAAACTTGAAAAACCGTGAAACCATCAAAATAAACAGATAATCTTATACCCAGAAAGGAGCAGTTTAATTTCTCAAAGATTGCATTTATCTTTAGTATTTCTTTGAAATTAACTTTTAGTTAATTATTTGAATCTATAATAATATCTTATCTTTGTGGGTGCTAATTCAACAAAAATATTCGCATTTGACCGCTCACAACTTGGCATTGGGCTTTTTCAGGGTGTAAAACTTACGAAAATTTACTTAAACAGAAATTAACCTTTGTGAGTGAACATTTTAAGATATTATCTACCTAATAAAACATAATATTGTTAATCTAAGTTAGTTTTAAAAGATAACATGAGATACAGTGAAACTAGATTTCAAACTTTGGTGGAAGAAACTGATGCCATAATTATTCTCATTAGGGAAAAGTTTTAAATAAACTAATTCTGAACTAATTATGACAAACTATTGACAAACTAATATTAGTGTGAGATGGAAACATATGACGAAAGTATTAGTAATTGAAAATGAGCAACAGACTAGAGAAATGTTGCTAGATTGTTTAGAAACAGAAGGATTTGAAACAATCAGTGCAAAAAATGGAAGTGCTGGTGTACAGAAAGCAGAGGAACATTTGCCCGACATAGTGATTTGTGACATTCTGATTCCAGAATTAGATGGCTATGAAGTGCTGAAGTTGTTACGTCAAAAATCATCCACATCAGTGGTTCCATTTATTTTTTTGACTAGCAAAAATACTAAAGCCGATCTTCGTCAAGGTATGGAACTAGGGGCTAATGACTATCTCATCAAACCCTTTACCGCAGAAGAATTATTAGGAGCAATCGCAGGTCAACTGAAAAAACAAGCGATGTTGAAGCAATGGTTTGCGATGGAATATCAGCGTATTTCTCAACCAGAATCCGAAAATACAGATGAATTTACCAATTTTACTTGTCTTTTTACTTCCTGTCCTCAACTAAAGAAAATTTTTGATTTCATTGAAACCCATTATCATGAATCAATTAGTTTACGTGATGTAGCAAAATATGTCGGTTTTTCCTCCGCATACTTAACCGATTTGGTACGACATCAAACAGGGGAAACAATCAACCGTTGGATTGTGAAGCGACGGGTGACAGCAGCACGAGTTTTGTTGTTAAAAACAGACGAACCAATAGAGCAGATTGCTGAAAAAGTAGGCTATCGCAGTCATAATCATTTCTTTCGTCAATTTCGACAATACTATGGAAATAGCCCTCATGCTTGGCGAAAACAACATCGCAATAAAACAATTCTAAATTTATCAAATTAGAGTCTCTCGGAGAGTCGCTTTGTTTGGCAAACATAATCAGGGATTGTGTTGCAAAAATTAATAGTCAATAAAGGAAATGAGAGTCTATGTAGCAGGATTTATGCAAAAGTAACATAATCCGGTCCGAGACGTTTGCCTCTTTTATCCACACTTGATAAACGATAGCGACGTATAAGCTCTGCCCTGGTAGACTAGTCTTAAGGGTTAGCTATGCCGGAACGGCTCTACGCATGAACTCTGCGTTAACTACGTTATGCTACGCAAACACGTAGCGTGTTCGATAAAGCTTATGCTAACCCTACACTACGTGACCGTCGCTTCGGACAAATCTTCGTTGTGTAAGTTTTGTGTAGTATGAAGGGATATATGCATGATACTAGCTCTTATGATTCAGAATCTTTAATCTTGATTCTGAGTTATTTGTTGTAATACAGTCTACAAAACTAAAATGTTTTAGTTGAATATGTAATGTTTAAGACAAAAATATGTCTAAGTAAAGTTATTAGTTTAAAGATTGCGATCGCTGGAACAATAGGTATAGTATTTCCCTGGGGTAATCCTGCACTAGCCCAAATTAATCCAGATACCACCTTACCCAAAAATTCTAGTGTCAAAACCATTGATAATATTACAAAAATCGAAAATGGTACTGAATCTGGAAGGAATTTATTCCATAGTTTTCAAGATTTTTCTATTCCCACAGGTAGCACAGCTTATTTTAATAATGCTACTCGAATCAAAAATATTATTAGTCGGGTCACAGGTGGATCTATA
The DNA here is from genome assembly GCA_039030795.1 of Cyanobacteria bacterium P01_A01_bin.84. Taxonomy (GTDB): domain Bacteria; phylum Cyanobacteriota; class Cyanobacteriia; order Cyanobacteriales; family Nostocaceae; genus JBCCDM01. Next base: position 22,720 of record JBCCDM010000010.1, on the reverse strand, counting down.
TCTAACATTGATGGGTTAATTCGCACGAACGGTACAGCTAATCTGTTTTTAATTAATCCCTCAGGGATTGTGTTTGGTGAAAATACACGGTTAGATATTGGTGGGTCATTTATCGCAAGTACAGCCAGCAAAATGAAGTTTGCGGATGGAAGTGAATTTAATGCTGTTGCTCCTTCTGAAACTCCTTTACTGACTGTAAGCGTACCTATGGGTTTGCAAATGGGGAGTAATTCTGGAAACATCACTGTGCAGGGTGATGGTCATTTACTATCAGAAGGATGTTCATGTTTGTTTCCTTTGACTCACAATAATATTGTTGAAGGATTACAGGTAAATAAAGGAAATACTCTGGCACTAATTAGTAAAGAAATTAACTTAACTGGAGGAATTATTAAGATACCAGGTGGCAATATTGGTCTGAGTAGCGTTGAAGAAGGAACAGTAAAACTTGATAATACTTCACAGCCTTGGCAATTAGATATTTCACAGGTACAAAGGTTTGGAGATATTAAATTATCAGATAAAGCCTTAGTAGATACTAGCGGTACCATTACTGGTAATATTCAGTTACAAGGGAGAAATATAAATCTTGAAGATGCTTCTACAGTTATAATCCAGAATTCAGGATCTCAACCTTCTGGGAAGATTACTGTTAGTGCAACTGATTCAGTCAAAATTTCTGGTTCTCTCAGAAATATATCAGGAGTTGTTGTATCCAGATTTATTACTGAAACTTCAGGTACTGGGAAAGGGGGAGATATTCTCATTAAAAGCGGTAATTTATTTGTTACCGATGGAGGCTCAGTTGATTCTATCAGCTATGGTAATGGAGACACAGGTAATATTGAAGTTGATATTGCGGAATTTATAAAAATTCAAAATTATTCGCAATTTGATCCTACATATACCAGTGGTCTTTTTACAGTTATTAATAGTAAAGGTGATGCTGGACGAATTGATGTTTCCGCTCAAAATATTAATATTTTAGATGGAGGTGTAATCATTTCTACTAACCGTGGTACTGGTAAAGGGGGAGACATTAACATTAATGCTAATGAAGATTTAAAAATAGGCGGTTTTATTCCAGAAATTGCTTCTCCCACTACTTTAGGAAGTACAGCTGTTAGACTGGGAGAAAGTGGTAGTGTAATAATTAACACATCAATATTGTCTATATTTGACGGTGCTGCTGTTGGTACTACTACCTTAGCTGAGGGTGATGCTGGTAAAGTAATAGTTAATGCTTCTGAGTATATTAATGTAAGTGGTACAGTCCCAAAACTAGGTCTAATTAGTGGAGTTCAGTCTGACGCACCAATTTTTGATGCAAGTTTTCGTCAAATTCTAGGTGTACCAGATCAACCTAGTGGTGATTCAGACAATGTCATCCTCAACACTCCTAGTTTAATTGTTACAGATGGCGGAAAAATATCAGTAGATAATTATGGTCTAGGAAATAGCGGAAATTTACAGATTAATACCAAAAGGATTTTTCTTGATACTGAAGGTAAGATTACTGCTTTTAGTACCTCGGAACAAGGAGGTAATATCGATTTGAACATTGAGGATTCTTTATTGTTGCGTAATGGTGGTGCGATTACAGCAGAAACCACAGCAACCTTCTCCAACAATCAATCTAGTATCAATGGGGGAAACATCAATATTAATGCAGATATTGTTAATCTTTCAGGAAATAGCCAAATTAATGCTAATGCCTTAGAAGGTAGTGGTGGCAATATTAAGATTGATTCCTCCATCATCGTTAGTCGTAACAACAGTGATATCATCGCTAATACCGTTCAAGGTAGTGGTGGTAATATCAACATTAACACTCAAGGTATCTTTGGCTTAAAGTTCCGTGACCAAATCACTCCAGAAAGTGATATTACTGCTAGTTCCCAATTTGGTATTAACGGTATAGTAGATATAAATAATTTTGGAGATGACCCCAGTTCTGGTTTAGTAGAGCTAAATCTGGAGTTAGCAGACCCATCACAGCAGATTGCGAGAGTCTGTTCTACAAATAATACTGTTGACAATAGTTTTGTAATCACAGGACGGGGTGGATTACCACAAAATCCCAGAGAAACCTTTAAAAGTGACCAAGTTCAAGTAGATTGGGCAACTCTCAACCCAGAAGCTAACAGCCGAAATCATCCCATTACTATCAAACCGAGGCTTAGGAAACCGAGCAAGATTGTTGAAGCTACAGGATGGATAATTAATCAAAAAGGTGAGGTCATACTCACAGCTAATCCAATAAATTTTAATATTAAAGGTTATAGGCAATTACTAAACACCTGTGCATCAACTAATTAGCCTTCTTTTAAAGAATATTGGACTTTGGACAAAGTGCAAGCTATTAGCTTGCACTTGTTTTGAGATAAAAGGCTCTTGTTACCTTATCTGACAGGTTACTAATTTTCTTTAGCAAGCCCTAATTAGCTTTCTGTTGGATAACAAGCTTGCAAGAAGATCCCAATTAGTTCACTTATGCCAGATTTTTCACAAAATCCAAAAAAAGAGGAACCAAAAACTGCGAAAATGTATATAGTACTATATTTTTAGCATTTATAAATTATGACCCCATTATCATCAAATTGTATCCCAGAACACTTTAAATTTGAACGGGAAAATCCTGCCCAGTTATGGTTAATAATGTGCAACTTCATACAGAATTGGTATTACATTAATTATGTTGTTTAGACTCAGGAGATTGTGGCGAAGATTTCCATACAGAATTAGAAATTTACAGACAAAAGCTCAACGCTATATTAGCTTAATTTTGCTGATTACACTATTTCTAGTAGGTTTAATTTTGCCTAGTACCGCTGAGAAAATTGCTGTAAAGTCAATAGATTTAGGCTTAAACAACACAGATAATTTGGTAGAACAGGGTAGAGTCTTATACAAAGTTGGACAATTTGGTAATGCTGTAAAAATTCTACAACAAGCTGCAAGGAACTATGCTGCTAATGGGGATAAATTGCGGCAAGCCATGACGTTAAGAAATCTATCCTTGGCTAAACAAGAACTAGGCTTATGGACAGAAGCACAAGAAGCGATCGCAAAAAGTTTTAAGTTATTAGAGAATTTAGAAAACTCACCAGAGCGATCGCAAATTTTGGCTCAAGCCCTAGACGTTCAAGGAAACTGGCAATTAAAACGAGGACAAACAGAAGCTGCAATACAAACTTGGCAACAGGCTGCTGATATTTATACACAAATGGGTGAACAAGTCAAATTTATCCGTAATCGTATGAACTCAGCCCAAGCTTTGCAAATATTAGGATTTTACCCCCAAGCTCAAAAAATTCTGAGTGATATTCAACAAGAACTTGAAGGTCAGACAAAATCACTTTTAAAAGCTACAGCCCTTCATCGTCTTGGTGATGTTTTGCGAGCGATTGGTGAAATGGATAGATCAACAGAGGTATTACATCAGAGTTTGAAAATAGCTCTATCCTTGGAAGCAAATCAACAAATTGTCGAAACTCTAATCAGTTTAGCAAATACAGCCCGTATTCAAGGAAAGAATCAAGCAGCTTTAAATTTCTATCAACAAGCTCTCAATATATCTGTTCCCGTAAGTACTAAAATTCAATTGCTACTGAATCAATTTAGCCTCCTTTTAGAAACTAAGCAATGGCAAACTGCCACTGCATTATCATTTCAAATTCAGTCTGAGATTAGTAAGTTACCTCCCAGTCGGACGACAGTTTATGCTCAAGTTAATTTTGCTCAAAATTTAGCAAAATTGAAACAGAAAACTGTTACAGATAATACTTCATGGCTAGATATTGCCAAAATCATATCTAAAGCTATTGAACAGGGGCAAAGCCTAGAAGATAAACGAGCAGAATCTTATGCCACCGGTACTCTTGGCTGGTTATATTTACAAACAGAGCAATTTAGCAATTCTGAGAAGCTGACAAAAAAAGCGTTATTGATAGCAGAGAGTATTCAAGCATCAGATATTAGCTATCAGTGGCAATGGCAATTAGGTCGTTTACTCAAAAAAAGAGGAGATATCAAAGAAGCACTCATATCCTATAATGCAGCATACAAAACCTTACAATCCTTGCGGAGTGATTTAGTTGCGATAGACTCAGACATTCAGTTTTCCTTTCGGGAAGATGTTGAGCCAGTATATAGAGAATTAGTAGATGTGCTATTGCAAATAGATGAAGATAGTAATTCTTCTTTAGATAGTAATTCTTCTTTAGCAAGCAAAAAATTAAAAGACAAAGCTTTAGTAGAAAAATCTTTAACAGACGAAAATTTAATAGGCGAAGAGGATGAAGAATCTATTAATCAAAACTATCTTCAGCAAGCTCGTTCTGTAGTTGAATCCTTGCAATTGGCAGAACTGGATAATTACTTTCGCTCAGCCTGTTTAAATTCTAAACAAGAAATCGATCAAATAGTTGAGGAACAAGATAAACAAGCTGCATTTATCTATCCTATTATTTTGCCAGACCGCCTAGAGATTATTCTGAAATTGCCTAATCAAGAAAAATTGCGGCGCTATAAAACCATAGTAGATCAAGAAAAGCTTGAAAGAGTAGCGACCAATCTAAGAAAATACTTACTGGATGTGACCGGGACTATTAAGGTTCAACAAGAATCTCAACAGATATATGACTGGTTAATCAGACCGGCAGAAGCAGACTTGACTAACAGTAACATCAAAACTTTAGTATTTGTACTCGATGGTGTTCTACGGAATATTCCAATGTCTGTTCTCTACGATCGTCAACAGCAAAAGTATTTGGTAGAAAAATATGCGATCGCTTTAGCTTCTGGTCTACAACTTATTGATCCTAAACCTTTGCAAAATATAAAGTTAAATGTTTTAACAGCGGGAATAGGAAAAGAGCGCCAAATTGAAAACCGAAAATTTCCTCCACTGAAAAATGTAGGGCGTGAATTAAAAGAAATTCAGTCTGAGGTACCTAATAGTCAACAAATTTTTAATCAGGCATTTACCGCAAAAAACTTAGAAAACCATCTACAATCAACATCCTTTCCTATAGTTCATCTAGCTACTCATGGTAATTTTAGTTCCAATTTTGATGAAACCTTTATTCTTATGTGGGATCAATTACTTAAGGCAAAAGATTTTAATAGCTTAGTGCAATCTGCTGATTCTAACATTACTAACCCTATTGAATTACTTGTACTGAGTGCCTGCGAAACAGCAATGGGAGACAAGAGATCTGCTCTAGGACTAGCTGGTGTGGCTGTAGAGGCAGGAGCACGTAGTACTTTGGCAACTCTATGGTCAGTAGATGATAAATCTGTGACTGAATGCATGAGTCTGTTTTACCGAAAAATTAGCGCTGGGATGACTAAAACAGAAGCTCTTCGGAGCGCTCAATTAGCTGTTATGAAAAATGAAAAACGTCCTTACTTTTGGTCTCCTTATGTTCTACTAGGAAGTTGGCTTTGATTGAAATTTCACACCATTTTTGCTTTTGTCAAAATATTTTGACCATTTTTTTGTGATTTTTGGAGCAAATTTTCTCGCTTGCGAGAAAGTTTTCTGTGCTAAATAGGGGTTACGAAAAAAGAGTGAAAGTATTACCTGGTAAAGTTATGAATGGTATAATTATTTCCGCCAAGCATTACTAATACAGCTTTTCGTAAGTCAGATACCCATCTGAAGATATAATCATGAGCATCAATCTAGGCTTAAAAAATAGGTACTTTATTTATGCCGTGGGGTACTAGGCTGTTTACTCTGTACCCTTTAATATCATAAATAACAAATTAAAACTGATTTAACTTTTGGCATATGGATTCAGAAACTTTGATTTGATCATCCCGAATTGAAGGTTTACTCAAGACAGCATTTTAACTATTACAAAATAAATAAAATTTATAGTTATGAATGATAAGAGATTACTGTTTCAACAGATAAAAGTAAAATCTGCAATTTATTTAGGAATCGTAAGTCTGAGTAGTTCTCATTTGCCAATGCAAGCACAGTCAATTTTAATCCCCCCAAAAAACAAAAACCAAGAAATTTCATTGAAAGCGCCGAAATTTCCTGACAATGGAGCACCTACAGGTCGTCGTAGAGGAGGAACTAGTCGGAATGATTGTCCGGAAATAAAAACGCCACTGACTGCATTGGTTCCTGGTAAAGAGACTCAAGACGAGTTTAACGATTCTACATCTTTTTTAGCTTCTACTGTTTCCAAATATCCAACATTTTGGGTCTATATCCCCGATGTACCTAAAAAAGCCCGTTTTGGAGAATTTATTTTACAGGATAAAGCTGGGAAAGATGTATACCGCACATCCATCAATTTAACTCAAACAAAAACGATAATCGGTATTAGTACTCCATCACATCCTAAATACTCTCTAGAAATTGGTCAAAAATATCACTGGTATTTCAAAATATACTGTAAAGATGGAGAAGCAGAAGCTGGGTATTTTTATGTTGATGCTTGGATACAAAGAGTAGCCCTAACTCCAGACCTGAAACGTCAATTGCAGAAAGTAAAATCTCAAAAGTTTTTTACTAATACCGATCAAAATATTTGGTATGATAAATTAACTATTTTGGGTAAACTAGTTGATGCTAATCAACAAAACAGTACTATTAAAGTCAATTGGAATAAATTATTAAAATCTGTTGGTTTACAAGATGTTTCTCAAGCACCTATAGAAGTACCTTAACTCAAATCTTGCATCTATGCGTATAAATAGTTAAATATAAAATACAAAGTGATAAAGAATACTCATAATTCAAGATTTATTTAGTCCTCTTTTAGAGGACTTTGTTTATAAGCCTTGGACTTTCAGTCCTAGGCGGTCGAGAGTACTGAGTATTATTTATTTGCATGACTTTCTTGGTGCAAGATGTGTGTTAATTCATTTGCCGTTGCATCAACTGAGCAAACAAACCTTCCTTAGTAGATAATTGCTCAAAAGTTCCTTGTTGCATAACTGTACCGTTTTGCAATACATAGATATGATTGGCATTACGAATCGTACTTAATCGATGAGCAATCACGATACGAGTTACTCGTAATTGGTCTAGACTTTTACTAACAATTGCTTGGGTTCTATTATCTAGGGCACTGGTAGCTTCATCTAAAAATAAAATTCTAGGTTTTAGAACTAAAGCTTTAGCAATCAGGAGTCGTTGTCTTTGTCCTCCAGAAAGATTACCTCCCCCTTCACTAACTACAGTGTGCATTCCCATAGGCATAGCATTAATATCCTCATCGAAACCAGCCATTGCTGCGGCTCCCCAGGCTTCATCTAAGGTAATTCTAGCACCGCCAGCCAGATTATCAAAAATGGAACCAGACATAATTGCTCCATTTTGGAGAACTACACCTAACTGTCGCCGTACAGCACTGACATCTAGTCCTGATAAATCTTGACCATCATAGTAAATACTACCCTCTTCCGCAGTCTCAAATCCCAGTAGCAATCGAAACAAAGTCGATTTTCCACTACCAGAACCTCCGACCAGAGCAATGAATTCCCCTGGTTCAGCACAAATAGTCACATCTTGTAGGATGAGAGGAGCCTCTTTCTGGTAGCGAAATGATACACGCTCTACTGTTATTTTTCCTAGAAGTTTACCTGGGTCTGCTTTGTCCTGCTGTACTTCAGGTAACATCTCTACAATTGGCTGAGCGCGTTTCCACTGAGGGGTAATTTGCAGAATATCAATAACAATATCACTCATTTGGGTTGCTCCCCCAACAAAAGTACCAAAAGCACTATTAAATGCTAGAAAAACCCCTATACTTAGTCCTGGTAGACCAGTCATTTGAGCTTTGACTATCGACATAACTGCAAACCAGTAGAGAAGAGCAGAAGTAAGTGTTGGCATCACTGTATTGAAAACTGCCACCATATTTTCCACAAGTTCAGTACTGAGTTCGAGTTTAATTTGCCTACTATATTGCTTGCTCCAGAAAGCGAAAGCTCGCTGTTCAGCACCAGCAACTCTTAATTTAGATATACCGTTAATTAACTGTACAACTTCCCCAAATAACTTTCCTTTGATTTCTAGCAAAGGACGAACTTTGCGGACTAAAATTGCTCCAGAAGAAATCGTAATAATAACTACCACTATAGCTGTAGCAACAGCCAGTAATGATAATTGAGAGCTATAAAAAAATAAAAGTCCTAAATTTAGTAGCGCAAATAAACTGGTAATTAGCTTCATTAGTATTGAACTACCAATTTCACGGCGAATTTCACTCACAGAGTTAACGCGAGACATTAAATCTCCCGTAGTATACTTGCGAAAAAAGGATACAGGTAGATTTAGTAACCGATCCCACATAGCCCCTTGGGTAGAGCTATCAGAAGTAGTTTCTAATCTCATCAAAGCAAAACCTTGAGCCACAGTAAATACTGTGGTTGTAAAAGCTGCGATTATTAATCCCAAACCAATTTGCAGTAATAAAGTGCGATCGCCATCGGGAATAGCGCTATCCATCAGGATAGCAGTGGCTTGGGGAATCATCATTCCCAAGAAAGTAGTAGCAATACCAGTTAAAATAATCATTACTATGTCTTTACCGCGCCGAAAAAGGGCAAATTTAACCACATCAAACACAGAAAGTGCTTGTTCGGGAAAAGAACGATAAAACATATAAGCAACTGGTTCTACCGTATCAGCAATATCAGCATCAACAAAGATACGACTTCTTTTAACTGGGTCATAAAGTTCATAGCGATTCCGAGAAACCGGAAGTAAAGCAACTGGTTGCTGTTGTTCGTCATCATGAAGATACCCTATTAAAGGACCACAATCTTGTTCCCACCACTGGTCTCGTAGCAAAACTTGCCGCACTCGTAACCGCGAAGCTCGCGCGATCGCATCTATTGGTTGTTCGAGTTTATCTAAATCTTCTGATTGACTGGGAGGATTTACTTTAGAACCAAAAGCTCTTGCAACTGCACCAGCAGCAACTAACAGTGGTGTACCATCTTGAAAAAAATCATCAACTCCTTCAGGCATCAAGGGTGATGCTAACTCCCCTAATGCTTCTGCTGTGACTTGCTGATTCAGATTTTCCCGTGCTTCTAATCGTTGTAGTTCTTCTGTAAGTTCCTGCTTTTCCTGGAAGTGATTCCAGAATAAAAACTGTTGATGGAATAGAGATAATCCAGAAAGTAAGATATCTGCATCTGTGAGGGAGCTGGTAATCTGGATTTCTAGTTGAACATCTCCATCTGCCTCTATCCACATAGTATGGGTGATAGGAAAAATTCCTGTTTGTGGAGTTAGGTTAAGTTCTTTTATTCCCAAGGAGTACGCATTACCATCTTTAAGTCGTACCCAAAATATTTTATCTGATGTTGCTTGCAGAGTTTGACCGCTAGTTAAGGAAAATCGTTCTGGTTGCGATACCTTCACGTCAATGTCAGGAATTGCAGAGTCCAATAATGTTGGATAAAATTTTTGTAACCATCCTTCCACCAAAGGCATAACATTAGCATCTGCATTAGCAATTGAATCCTGAAAACATTTTCGTTCTACCTTCAATAACTCTGCATTTTCAATGGGAATCGCCAATATTTGACATCCTATTGAATTTGGCTCGGAAGTACCAAATAAAGCTTCTCCAGACTCACAACTAAAAAGATAACGACGGTTCCCTTGTTGTAAACCGTTTTTAATCGTTACAGCAAATAGAATTACAGAGCCAGACCGAACTACCCAAACAGTCTGCGGATCGTTAAGCAGGATTGTTTCATTCCCTTTAACTGGATATAGTTGCCCTTGTAAATAGTGATAATTATTCGAGTTATTCATATATGTGTCTAATTAGAATAACATAATGGGACTTAGAGAAAAAATAGCCAGAAAACAATTTCAAACAGGACTTACATAAAAGCAATGTAATTCCGTCAAAGACCTTAGCTAGGGCTACACTACGTGTTTACGAAGTATAGCGTTAGCTAACGCGTGGCGTGTCCGAGCCGGACTCATGCGTTCCTACACTACGTTCCGGTCGCAATGACAAATCTTCGTTGCATAAGTCCTGTCAAATTTATATACACCATAGACTTGGACATAATTTTACTTGATTCACTGACATATTTAGTGTTTCCAACGTTTTTAGGTATTTGGTATATTTCCTAAACGCACAAGTTTTGTCTACTTGACATTATGTTATATATAGCAGTTTTCACTTGGATGTAATACAACTTGAGCCTCACCACGCCACTTGCTACAACGGGGTGGCAATCGCTACAACGGAGGGAACCGGGAGCAACGCAGTGGCTCCCCTTCCCCTCTCCTTAATAAGGAGAGGGGTGAGGTAAAATTTATGTACCTCACTCAATTGAAAACAACCGCTATAGTTATATTTAATTGTGCCTATTAGTTAATAACAAAAAACTATAAACATAGAGCACTCAAAAGGAAGTTACTCCATGTTTAAACAGTGAGAATGTTTATATCAAAGTATAAATTGTTATTTTAAGAGTAACTAAGTGAAACATTTGCCTTCCCACTGTATTTCCAAGAGAGACAAATTTTGCACATAGATACTTTCTCTGTACTTACATAGTATCACTGGAGCTAATACCAGCATTTTACTGACTCTACTTTCAGGATGATGTTTAATTATCCTAATCCTTTCAGTAGCTCTCCTACTTGAGCTAAGCTACTTAATTGATACTGCCTTTTTTCATATTTATCTTCATAACTTCCTCCACTTACCTCTGATAGCTCCTCTTCATTTATTTCATCTTTTTCTACATCTGGAATACGTTCTATAATTGTTTGTATTTCTTCTGAAACTGTTTGTATTTCTTCTGAACTAAAGTTATAGCCAGATGTTTTTATTGTTACTTTAAGTTGCTCTTTACTATTAGTATTAATTAATTTAGTACGAAAACTCTCATTAGTTCTAAGTTCTGTCAGGAATTTTTGCACACTTTCTAATGACATGAATATTACCTCTAGTTGATATTTAAGATTCATATCAATATTGACTAAAAAGAATAGCTAATACAAGTAATTTTTTTTTGATATTTGTGTAGTATTTATCTTTGTAAATGCAAAAAACTCATATCATATAAGTGTGACTATAAATCTATATTGAAATTTTATTAAATATTACAACTTAAGATAAAGGGGCAGATTGCTTATCTTGTAAAGTTTTAATCTTTTCCTTTCTTACAATTTTTTCATATAGCAAAAGGTCTACCAGAACGAAAAACCAATGAAATACTGTAAATAATACACAAAACTCTAGAAATACTTTTTTATAAGGCTTAGTGTTTGAAATATAGAAACTTGGCATTGATGTTTACATTAGTTCCTACAAAGGAATGACTAAATAATACAAAAAATTAGCGCCTGTTTTCTACAAAATTGGAATATTTTCTTCAAATTATATACGGAACGGTAGTTATGTCTTTAGAAAACGTAAAATCTTTTTACAACAAACTTGAAACTGATAAAGTTTTACTAGCTCAAATTGAAGGGGCACAAAGTAAGGAAGACTACATGCAAATAGCCAAAAATGCTGGCTATGATTTTACCAATGAAGAAATGGAAGAGTATACTGCCCAGTTATTAGAGTCAAATAATAATGATAGTGAACTGACAGATGAAGAATTAGCCAATGTTGCTGGTGGATTCTCGTTGAATAATCAAGGTTACGTAGCTCTGTATGGACTTCCTAGTATGTGGTATAAACACCGGAATAAGTAGGAAGTGACGGAAGGAAGCAACATGGAAAAGTGAGGTGCTAAAAGCTGGAAAATAAATAGGTTATTTCGGAATGCGAACACAACTAAAATAATTGGTTTTATTGAGAATTTATCTATGTAATTGAGAATCAAACTCCGTTCTCACAAAATCGTGTTGCTCCCGAATCAGAATACTCACATCACAAAATTATTAATTTAAGGTGTAAAATTGCCTAAATGAACTACCAAAGAATTAGTTATGCAGTTTGGGAAATTACTCTTAAGTGTAATCTAGCCTGTCAACATTGTGGTTCTCGTGCTGGTCATACTCGGGCTAAAGAACTTTCTACTGAAGAAGCACTCAATCTGGTTAAACAAATTGCTGAAGTCGGGATTAAAGAAGTCAGCTTAATTGGTGGTGAAGCATTTTTACGTCCTGACTGGTTAGAGATTGCTAGTGCCATTACTGAAGCTGGGATGATCTGTGGAATGACCACTGGAGGTTATGGTATTACTTTAGACACAGCACGCAAAATGAAAGAAGCCGGAATTAAGCAAGTTTCAGTTTCAGTTGATGGCTTAGAAGCTACTCACGATCGCTTACGAGGGAGAAAAGGCTCTTGGCGTTCGGCATTCAAGACTATGAGTCATCTTAAGGAAGTAGGAATTCTTTTTGGTTGTAATACACAAATTAATCGCCTCTCGGCACCAGAGTTCCCTCAAATTTATGAGATCCTTCGCGATGCTGGTATCTTTGGTTGGCAAATTCAGTTGACTGTACCAATGGGAAATGCAGCGGATAATCACGAAATTCTGCTGCAACCGTATGAATTACTAGATTTATATCCGATGATTGCTCGGGTTGTCAAAAGAGCTAATCGAGAGGGAATAGATATTCAGGCGGGAAACAACATCGGTTATTATGGACCATATGAGCGATTATTACGTGGAAAAGGTGATGCTTGGGGATTTTGGCAGGGGTGTTCTGCTGGATTGGCAACTTTAGGCATTGAAGCAAATGGTGCAATTAAAGGTTGTCCCTCACTACCGACTTCCGCTTACACTGGAGGTAATATTCGTGAATATTCACTCAGGACAATTATTGAAGAAACAGAAGAATTACGCTTCAATCTTGGAGGTGGTACTCCTCAAGGGACAAAACACCTATGGGGTTTTTGCAAGACTTGTGAATTTGCCGAACTGTGTCGAGGTGGCTGTAGTTGGACTGCTCATGTTTTCTTTGACAAGCGAGGTAATAATCCTTACTGTCATCACCGTGCTTTGACTCAAGCAAAAAAAGGTCTGCGAGAACGAGTATTTATCAAGCGTCAGGCAGATGGAAAACCTTTTGATAACGGCGAATTTACACTCGTTGAGGAACCAATTAATGCACCTTTACCAGCAAATGATCCACTTAAGTTTAAGGCTGAGTACATTCAATGGTCAAACACTTAGTAAGAAAAAGCGGAGTTAAAAACTTTCTTGATTAGTACAAATAGTTAACTAGAACTTACTATTGAGCAGAAAAATCAAAATAGCAGATATAATTTTCAGGGCTTAAAACTTGATTTTTTGTTCTCTACTAAGCGATAAGCTCCCGCTTTAACTTCATTATCACAACAAAGCCAAAGTGTTTTATAGTTTTATAAAAGTTTGAAACAGCGCATTTATCTTGATACACAAGATAACTAGCTTGTACAGTGCGTAAGTCCTATTAACAACTTCAATCTCAGATAAAATTCAGTTCATAAACAATATCCTTATGAATAACAATTCCACTGATTCTATTCCTTTAAAAGACAAAACTGACGAATCACAAAGACAGTTAGGTTCTCTTCCACCCTTATTACCTCGTTCGGCTTGGAAGAATCAACTAGCTTATTTGAAATTTATCTTTAAAGCGAAAAGAGCATTAGATCAAATAGAGGAAGCAGTCAAGATTGAAAAATAAAATAGGTTAGGTACTTAAATTACGTAAGTATGCCCGTGGTACAAATAGTTTAGGAAGGAGAAATGAAGTAAGTGTATCCGCTATCGCTGAGCTACATATTTCTGACTCTTCGCTTGAGTAACTTGCTTGAAACTTCCGCACCAAGTAGAGGTTGTCCCATCTGAGTCTGTAGAGGCACATTCCATACCCTACCCCTCGCGTAAGATTCATCCCACACCTCCTTTACAGGTAGGTGTGGGACTTCTCCAATTCTAGTTAAAAGCAATACGGTTGCTGTTAAGCTTCAAAATTAGAGATGGCGTAGCTTGAGGAGTAAGTGAGGTTTGAAGTACGTTCACACAAGGTTTGCCTTAACCTTATGGTTACACCTTGTGAACGGTATAACTCATATCGTTGCTCCCGGTAGGTAAGGTAGCAAGGTAGCAGTCAGCTAACGTTATACTTCGTAAACGCTTCTACGTCTACTTTCTTGAGAAGGCAGTCCCTATGAAACAATTGATTCACCACCAATAATCTAAGTCTTAGTGTTTTTCCGACTGCCAATTGTCAATTTAGAAGCCAGAAGAAAATCTACTTCATTTACTTACTTGCAATCTACTGTATTTATTAATATTCTTCTCCCTCACTTTTAATGAGACGCAAGTAGACTCCTTCTACTTGACATAATTCTTCGTGAGTACCTCTTTGTACTACTTTACCGCTCTCAAAAACAATAATTTGGTCGCAATCCCGAATGGTACTTAAACGATGAGCTACAATTAAACAAGTACAACCCCGTCGTCGAAGATTACGGTCGATAATTTTTTCTGTTTCTGCATCAAGTGCACTAGTCGCTTCATCCATAATTAAAATAGAAGGATTATTTGCTAAAGCACGGGCAATTTCTAAACGTTGTCGTTGACCACCACTTAAGTTTCCACCTCCTTCCATTAGTCCTGCATTATATGCACCAGACATAGCATTGATGACATGATCAATGGCAGCATCTTCACAAGCTTGTTTTAAATGTTTATCTGGAACTGTAGCATCCCATAAAGTCAAATTATCTCTTACAGAACCTGTAAATTGTAAGATTTCTTGTTCAACCATCGCGATAGAATTTGTCAGAATTTGATGGGGAATTTTTTCTCTAGGTTGACCGTCAAAGAGAATTTCTCCTGACCATTTCTGGTAAAGTCCACTAACTAACTTGGTAACAGTTGATTTACCAGAACCGCTCCCACCAACTAAAGCTATTCGCTGTCCTGGTTGAACAGATAAGTTAAAGTTTTCAATTAAAGGAGGATCTAGATGACTGTAGCCAAAGTTTAAGTTACGTAATTCGATGTAACCTTGAAGACGAGCAGGGAAAGTATTAATTGCTTCATCCTTACCTTGAGAGGAGGATAAAGATAGATTATTTCTATAATCTAATTCGGCATCAGTTGGATTACTTAATATATCATCTAAGCGGATTAAACTACCTTCCAATTCTTGGATTTTTCCAGCAAATCCAACCAGATTATTTACAGGTCCTTGAAAATTTCTTGAGATTCCTTGAAAGGCAACTAACATACCAATACTTATATATCCTTCCATAACTCTCCAACCCCCAATAAATAAAAGTAAAGCTGATGAAAGGGAAGTCAAAAGTTTAGGTAAACTTGAAAGAATTTGATTGGTAATTCCCAATTCTTGCATGGAATTAATTGCTTTAGTGTAATAACCAGACCATTTAGCAAAAAAATCTGATTCTACCCCTGATGCTTTTATGGTTTCAATATACTGAAGTCCGGCAATTGATGCACCAGCAGCCTTTCCGTATTCTTGCATCATTCGTTGATTAGTATCTACCCGTTGTCGGGAAATAATCTGTAAAATAATTATATTTATAGCAGCAGAACTAGCTATAATTAGGGTCAATATGCGATCGTATTGAAACATGACGATAACGTAAAAAATTACCATTATTGTATTGATAACTGTGGTAATCAATTTCCCTGAAAGGATTTCTGCAACTTCATCGTTAAGACTAGTGCGATCGCTAATTTCTCCTGCAAATCTTTGAGCATAAAAGCTCATTGGTAAGCGGAGAACGTGCCAAAGAAAACTCCCAGACATCCCTACAGATAGTTTAATTTTTAGATAGCGCAAATATCGCAGTTGTAGTAAAGTTAGTCCTCCTTGAAAAATTGCTGTAATTCCCATAGCCAATAGTAAAGGACGCACCCATTCGAGTCGTCCTTCAATTAAGATTTCATCAACAAAAATCTGACCGAATACAGGTTCTACTAATCCGGCTAGAGTCAACAAAAATATTGTAATTGTACAGTATATCAATGCGCCAATGGCATACTTGAGACGGGAACCCACAGAAAAAAATAGATTGGGTTTACGACCACCTGTAGTAAAGTCTACTCCTGGTCTCATCACCAAAACTACTCCTGTGTATCCTTCATCAAACTCTTCCCATGAAATAGTTCGTGGTCCACTAGCAGGATCATTAAGACAAACTCGTTTTTTTGTAAATCCATTTACCACTAAAAAGTGGTTAAATTCCCAAAATATTATGTAAGGAGGATCTAGCTCTTGTAAATCCTCTAAACTTTTTCTTAACCCCTTAGCTTCAAGTCCATAATTTCTTCCTGCTTTCAATATATTAGAAGCTTTACTACCATCACGAGAAACTCCACACTCTTGACGTAACTCTGGTAGGGGTACTATCTTACGATAATAGCTTAAAATAATTCCCAATGCCGCAGCACCACACTCTACAGCCTCCATTTGTAAAAGGGTAGGAGTTTTCACCCGCTTATGACGTGATAAAATAATTGACTGTAAACGCTGCCAAATATTAATTGGTGTTGTGAGTAAAGTATTAGTAAATCCCACTTACCGACCTCAAAATAGGGAATATAAAAGTAATCGGTGCTCTTTCCTCAATCTTGACTCTTACAGATGTAGTAGTTCCCGTAGAAATTTCCATATTTGGTCCTTTAGAAGAAGACCATTTATAACCGCTAAAATTTTGCTTATCTGCTTGTAAATTCACAGATACTTCTATTAATCCCCCTTTTTGTGTAACAGGGATTATTCCCGCAAGGATTTGGGGATTACCTAAAACATTAGCAGCAGCTTCAGTGGTGATAGGAAAAGTAGAGATATTGGTAACGGTACCCACAATTCCACCAAAACGTTCTCGCTTCACGGTTTTAGGTGTAACTTGAACTTGCATTCCCGATTGAATTTTCTTACCTGTTTTAATAGGGAAATAAGTCATACCAACTAACTTATTAGGACTATTTTTGGTATCAATATTGGCAATACGAGTACCTGCTGGAATTACTTCTCCACGATTGACGGTGATTTCAAGAATTCTTCCTGAATATTGACTAATAATTTTACTATTATTATTTATTTGTTGTTGAAGTCCAGTAATTTCTAACTGTACTTGCTGAATTTCTTTTTTTCTATTTGTTACAGCTTCTAAGTCTTGTTGAGCTATTGTAGCTTTTTTACTATCAAGTTCTTGAAGTTGAGATTTGATATTTTTAACTTCGTTCAAATTTGATAAATATTGTTGTTGAGTTTCAGTCTCTTTAACATCAAGTTGCTTGAGTTGAGATTTAGCTTCATCAATACTTGCAAAGTTATTTTGATAATCTTGTCGCGAATCTAATAGTACATCTTCCGGGATTGCTCCTTCCTTAAAAAGCATTTGACGATTATTAAATCTCTTTTTAAAAGTAGGAATAAGTTTTTGTAGTATTTGTAAACGTTTTTGTAGAGTCTGACGCTCACTACGGATTGATAATACTCCTTTCTGTCGAAAGAGTGGAGTCAAATCCTGAATAATGTTTAATCTTTCTTCTAAAGCTTGACGTTGCTCTTTAATTGCTTCTATTTCTTGTTGACTACGCTTGACTTGGAGTAAGGAAGCATTACGAGCTTGTATTTCCAGCTGCTTTAATTTGACTTGTGCAAGTTTTAACTTTTCTCGCAGTTCAATTTTATCGACTGTTGCTAATATGTCTCCCTTTTTAACTATATCTCCTTCTTTAACTTTTAAATCTACTAACTGTCCTGAATTTTTAGACTGGATAGGAATAACTGTACTTGGATAAAGTATAACGCCTACTCCATCAATATAAATAGGAATACGTCCAAAAATGCTCCAAATAAGAGCAATTATTCCTACTGAACCTAATGCAGCTAAAGGTATCCAGCTTTTAGGATCAACTACACGCATCAGTTGATCTAATCTTTCTGGAGAAGATAAACGCTCTAAGGATTCTTTACGAAATAGCTGTTTTTTAACTTTTTTCTTACTTGAAGTATTCATAAATCAGATTCATAATTTTATATTAATCATTTTGTAAATAATAAGAAACTGCATTACTCTGAATCACCAATATAAATGCCAAGTACCATTGCAGAATAATCCGTGTCCTTGAAGGGTAATGCGTTTATCGTCGGATTGAAGATTACAAGCAGGAGCAATTTTATGAAACATATGATTATTTTGAAGAGTTATTTTACCTAATTCATGACCATAAAAAAATTTTTTACAACCAAAAATACATTTTTTCATTTGTTTGATAATTTCAGGTTTATTGATATGAGTAATATAATTTTTTTCTTCCTTAACTCTATCATTTATGGCGATAGGAAGATTTGTTATGTCATCAGATTTTGTATCCCAAACCAATATTCCTGCCCCATATTTAGGTAGAGAAATAGGTAGTGTGAAGGATATTGGATGTTGATAATCTATGGATTCTATATTGTCCCAATCCAATAACAAATATTGAGTATCTAGATGAAGATTCGCTATGTCTTGCTCAAAGAATTTATCGCTCAGAAAAATATGAAATCCAGGTTGAGCAAATTTAGAATTATAAGTAACAGGAGCAGCTAAATAAGTTTCTAAGGTATTTGCCAAACGCTTGTAAAGCCAATCAAAATTTTCCGTGAGTATAGGATTAATTTTTTGAGAGATTTGATAATATTCTAAAAGATTTTCTGCTGCATCTAGATAGCTGGCTGCACCCAAAGTGTAAAAAGGTTTATTAGAAATACGCTGCTGATACAAATAGCTCATCTGTTCTACTCTAGAGGCTACAAAATTGCATTCCTCTATAGATAATATATTGAGCTTATTCAACTGATATGAAGTATTCGTTTTAGGTAGAGTTTTTAACAAGCCGCCTCCTTTTTCCGATTCAGTTAAATACTTAATACCAAATCGTTGAGTTTTTTGTCAGATAAAAGTAATTTAGATGTACCCATAGAATATTCCATAGATATCATGTATGGTTTCATATATTTTTTTACGAACTTAAGCATAGATTCATGCTCCAGAGGAACAGTCCATATGACAAAAGGAATTTGGGCTTCTACTTGAATTTGAGTTGCTTTAATATATAAAGGAAGAATGCGACCTCTTTTTTGTAAATCTGGTCGGACATAACTACAGGTATAGCGGATGGTATCTGGATCGTGACGATGAGTAATTAACCAACCAACTACTTCTCCTCTATAGCGTAACCCCATACTATTAATAGTTTCTAAGTTTTTTTCATATTGAAAAGGAACTAAATCTGATGGAATCCACTGTTCTAGTTCCTGGGTTTGAATAATTTTTTTTCGTTCTTGGTCGGTAATTTCTAACCAAGGAAAAATTTCATAATCATTAGGTAATTTGAATAGTTTCATCCAAGGTGCATTCACCATATCGTATGTTGTTTTACAGACTAACATACGAGGTTTTGGAGTGTCCCAGTTAAATTTTTTTAGTAACTTGTTTATTGCTATAGTCGTTGATTTTCCTGTGGTATATACAATTTCAATACTTGTACAACCTCTTGAAACCAATTCTTTTTCTAAGTAAGTTAATAAAGCTGTAGCAATTTTTTGACGTTGATACTGGGGTTTCACAAAAACAGAAAGAATTTTTGCAGATTTATTATCTTGTATTTCAGCCAAACCTAAACCAATAGGATTTCCTGAAATTAGGGATGCTCCTACAGCAACTACTTTGCTTTCTGGACTAAGAGTTTTTAATTTAGATAAATATGATTTATATGTTAATGAACTATAGAAATACGCAGAGAAAAAGTTATGTAGATAATTTAATTGGTATATCATTTTAATATCATCCTAATTTTATTCTTGGGAAATGTACATTTCAAAACAAATGATGGTGTGGTAATAATATTTTATTTTGCTACTACTTTTTATCACCAGATAAAAAGTAGTAGCACTTTTATTTCATTCTCTCCTTTACTACTAAGGACTAATTAATTTTCGTGAGGAATAAAAGATTTGGTAGTAGTTGTGGGTTCTTTTCGGCAGCTTCAATTAGCTGTAATACTGATGATTTTGACATGGTTTAATCTTTTTTGTTCTTTAGTTTATGTTTGCAGAAGATACTTATTTGTTGTACTTGTTGTATGTATTCTTATCTCCTTTACCACCAACAACAGCTTCTAGTTGTTCCTCTGATAATTCAGAACCATTAAGAGAAAGTTGTTTCTCCTGCATAACTTTAAGTAGTTCCGACTCGCTAAACTCATAACCTAACTCAGAAGCGATCGCTAATACAGCTTCTGGTTCTTTCGCATTTTGTAGTTTCTGGAATAGTTGTGGATTTTTTTCGGCAGCTTCAATTAGTTGTAATACTGCTGACTTTGACATAGTTTTGATTTAATGATTTAACTCATCTTTACTTCTGTAGGAGAGTATTCATTTGACTTATTCTTCGATTTCTTATCTTTACCACCAACAACAGTTTCTAGTTGTTCTTCTGATAATTCAGAACTAGTAAAGGAAAGTTGTTTCTCCTGCATAACTTCAAATAGTTCCAACTCGCTAAAATGATAACCTAACTCAGAAGCAATAGATAATATAGCCTCTGGTTCTTTAGCATTTTGTAACTTCTGAAGTAATTTTGGATTCTTTTCGGCAGCTTCAATTAGTTGCAATACTGCTGATTTTGACATAGTTTTGATTTAACTCATTTTTACTTTTGTAGGAGATTTTTCCTGACTATAGGAAGTAGTTTTACTTTTATCACCTCCTTTACCACCAACAACAGCTTCTAATTGTTCTTCTGATAATTCAGAACCAGTGAAAGAAAGTTGTTTTTCCTGCATAACATCAAGTAGTTCTGACTCGCTAAACTCATAACCTAATTCAGAAGCAACAGATAGAATAGCCTCTGGTCCCTTAGCTGTTTCTAGTCTCTGGAGTAATTCTGGATTACTTTCGGCAGCTTCAATTAGTTGTAATACTGCTAATTTTGACATAGTTTTGATTTAACTCATTGTTACTTTTGTAGGAGAGTATTCATTTGATTTACTATCTGATTTACTCTTTTTACCACCAACAACAGCTTCTAATTGTTCTTCTGATAATTCAGAACCAGTGAAAGAAAGTTGTTTTTCCTGCATAACATCAAGTAGTTCTGACTCGCTGAACTCATAACCTAACTCAGAAGCAATAGATAAAACAACCTCTGGTCCTTTAGCGTTTTGTAGTTTCTGGAGTAATTCTGGATTACTTTCAGTAGCTTTAATTAGTTCTAATACTGCTGACTTTGACATAATTTATACCTAGTTTAGCTTTGCTCTACTTTTGTAGGAGATTTTGTTTGACTATAGTAATTAGATACATTCTTATCTCCTTTACCACCAACAACAACTTCTAGTTGTTCTTCTGATAATTCAGAATCAGTGAAAGAAAGTTGTTTTTCCTGCATAACATCAAGTAGTTCCGACTCGCTGAACTCATAACCTAACTCAGAAGCAATAGATAAAATAGTCTCTGGTCCTTTAGCGGTTTGTAGTTTCTGTAGTAATGTTGGATTACTTTCGGCAGTATCTATTAGTTGTAGTACTGCTGATTTGGACATGATTTACCTCCTATTTGTCACATTGATTGGGTGTGGATGAGGGAAGTTTTTTCCCTCAACTTAAGCAATGCTATTTTTGATTTTTAAGCTTATATTGGTGATTTAACATATTGATCTGCTTTAGTAGATTGCAAAGCTAAACTCTTAGTATTATTTTCTTTACCACCAGCAATAGCTTCTAGCTGTTCTTCTGATAAATCAGAAGTAGGAAAAGAAAGTTGTTTTTCTTGCATAACATCAAGTAATTCTGATTCGCTAAATTCATAACCTAATTCAGAAGCAATAGATAAAATATCTTCTGCTCCCTGAGAGCTTTGTAATCTTGAAAGTATTTCTGGAGTCTTTTCGGCGGTTTCAATTAATTGCAATACTGATTTTTTTGACATGGTTAAAATTTCCTATTTAGTTGATATATTTTAATTTTCCAAACTTCATAATTATGATAATAAATATTATGACTTATTTTCTATGTTTTTATGTATCGCTTACAGTAACTTATTTTTAATTAACGATAAAATTTTGCAAGCTTGTATCTAATTCATTTGATTTTTTGAAGACAAAATGATTTTTTATATTAGGTTTTATAAAATCTATCAGTAGTATAATTCTATTAAATTTACCTAAATTCCAAGCTTCATGCTCTACTGAATCATCGAATATCAAGCATTTACCTTCTTGCCATATTTGAGTTTGATTACCAACTCTAATAGCACATTTATCAGGAATAATTAAACCTAAATGACAACGTAAAATAAGCTCTGAGTATCCAGAAAATCCAGAATGGGGAGAAATTTGAGTTCCTGGACTTAAACAAGAAAATCCTGCTGAGACAATATTAGGTATCTTTTCAATTAATTGCGTTGTTTGAGGACATAATAAGCAATTATCCTTATTTTTATTTTTAAAAGCATATAAACTAAAGATTTTCCAGCCTTGGTTATATAAGTTTTTTTCAGGCCAATCTATTAATTTTTCTTGCTGTATTTTATAAAACTCTTGTTTTATATGAACCCAATTTGACTCTAAGTATGAAGTAAGTTGAAATTGCTTAGTATCAAAAAACGGATCGGTTTGAAAAGGACCCGTAGCACTGTTTAAACTATATTCATATCCGGCGGGTACATTGGTAATTTCCACTCTTCCGGGATTACCACATTCTATGTCCTCTTTGATCAGTTGTGGGTCAAGGG